>CAZWZP010000007.1:0-35722 GCA_964638925.1 uncultured Stakelama sp.
AAGCGACTCAACGCCCTGCTCGGCCTGGGGCGCGACCTGGTGTTCCTGCTCGCGGGCAGGCTCGGCGGTGCGCTCGGCGCCGTTATTTAGTGCCCACTCCATAGCGGCGACCGGATCGGCGACGCGGAACGCCATGGCGCTGGCCGAAGGGCCATGCGCCGCGCGGAACTCGGCGACGCGACCGCTTTCGTCGCGGTTGAGCATCAGGTTGATGCGGCCCTGCTTGAAGCGGGTGATGTTCTTGGTCGGGTGGCGGTGCGAGGGGACGAAGCCGAGCTGTTCGAACTGGCGCGCCATCGCGTCGGGATCGGGCGAGGTGAATTCGACGAATTCGAAGCCGTTGAGGCCGAGGGGGTTCATGGGGTCGGTCATGGTCGCGGACTCCGGAAAAGTGGCCATCGTTGTACACCCGGCGGCGAATTGGTGTCAAATGTTACTAAATTGCGCGGCGCGCGATGCCCTTGTCCGTTGCATTGTTGCGCAGACGTGCCGAAACTGGAGGCGAGGGGGACGCGATGCTATACCCATTGCTGCTGATCGCTGCGGTTCCGGTGGGGCAGGACGCCGCCCCGCCCCCGGTCGACGTGCTCCCGGCGAGTCCGGAATATGATGCCGCGATGGAGGCGGGGGATGCGCGCAAGGCGCTCGCGGTGATCGAGCCCGAGGTGAAGGCGTGCATCACCGCTGCGGGAGGGGCGAGTGCGGCTCCGGCGGCGCAGCAGCGCTGCGTGCTGCTCGTGTCAAGCTTTGCCTCGGCAGCCAGCGAGGCGGGGCAGTCGGTCGAGGCGGTGCCGATCGCGCGCCGCGCGGTGGCGATTGCCGAAACCTTCGTCGGCGAAGAGCGGCAAATCTATCTGACGGTCACGCACCTCGTCCTGGGGCTGATGCTCGAACGTCAGGGCCAGCATGTCGCCGCCGAACCCTCGTTCGTGATTGCCCTGGAGGGAGCGGAGGTAGTGCTCGCGGGGGATCCTTCGCTGGCCGCTTATGTCGCGCGTCGCGCGAACAACCTCGTCTCGCTCGCACGATTTGCCGAGGCGCTGCCGCTCGCCGAGCGCGCGGTGCAGCTGGCCGGTGACAATGTCGATGGCGCGTTCTTTCGCCTGATGCACGGCAAGGCGTTAATGGGTCTGGGGCGGCTGGGCGAGGCGGAGGCGAGCCTACGCATCGGAGCCGACCGGCTGGTCGCACTGGCTGGTGCCGCCAATCCGCAGGCGGTCGCCGTGCGCGAGACACTTGCCTGGTGCCTTGATGAACAGAACCGGCCGGAGGAGGCGGTGGCCATCTTGCGCGAAACACTGGCGGTCCGGCGCGCGCAGCAGGCCGGGCCGCTGGTTGCGGACAGCCTGACCCTACTCGGCATGGCGGCGATGCGCGTTGGCGATGTACGTGAAGCCGAGGTTGTGCTGCGCGAGGCGCTGGCGATCCGGCTGCGTTATTTCGGCGAGACGAGCAACTTCACCGGCCTTGCCTATTCGAATCTGGGTCAGGCGCTGGTCGAGGCGGGGCGCTATGACGACGGGGCGTGGATGTTCAACCGCGCGATCGCGGTGTGGCAGGCGTCCGGGGGTGGCAATCCCGAGGAACTGGTGACGATGCTGAGCAACATGGCGAGCGTGCTGACGCGCGTGCGCGCATATGATCAGGCCGAGCCGATCCAGCGGCAGGCGCTGGCTCTGGCCGAAAGCAAGCTGGGCCGCGGCCATTTCCGCACAGTGCTGATCCGTAACAATCTGGCCGCGACGCTGGCACGCGCTGATAAGCGGGCCGAGGCGCTAAAGCTACTCGCGGCGAACTACGCCGCTGCCGTCGCGCTGGGAGCGCAGGGCAGCCAGATGCGAACGCTCGCGGCGACCAGCATTGCCCAGTTGCGCGATCAGGAAGGCGATCATGCGGCAGCGCGGCTGTGGTTCGGACGCGGGGAGGCGGCGGCGCGCGATGCGTTTCGCAGCGATCATCCGCAGCGGATCAACCTGGGCTGGAGCTATGGCCGCGCGCTGCTCCGCGATGCTGCGACGCTGCCGCTTGCGCGCACGTTGCTGCGCGAAGCGGGGCGACAGGTGCTGGCGCGGGCCGGCAAGGCGGCGAGCTTCGACGCAACCGCACAGGACGAGCTGAACGCGTTTACGGTGGTATTTCGCGATCAGGTTCGCGCCGCCTGGAGCTTGGCTCAGCCGCCGTCCTGACCCTCTTCCGTCTGATCCTGACCGTCGCTTTCACCTGAACCGAATGACAGGAACGGGGCGTCTGAAGTCAGTATCCGGAACTTCCATGAACCCCAATCCATCCGTGAACCTGACCCGCCGCACGCTCGGCTGGTTCCTCGGCGCAGCACTTTGTCTTGGCGTTGCGTTGCCGTCCACCGCGCGGGCTGCGGCGATGCCCGAAACGCCCAGGGTTGCAGCTGCCGCGCCTTCCCAAACCCCAATGGCCGAAACCGCGATCGAACGCGCCATGAAGGCCGTGGTCGCGATCAGCCCGCAGGACGCGGCGGCGCGCAAGCAGAATGGCGATACCGAAGCGGCGGGGGGATCGGGCTTCGTGATCCATGAATCCGGCCTGATCCTGACCAACGCGCATGTCGTCGCCAAACTCGATACGGTCGAAGTCACGTTCGCCAATGGCAAGCGCTACACCGGCAAGGTGATCGGGCGCGACGGACGTACCGATCTTGCGATCGTCAAGATCGACGCAGAACATCCGCTGCCCATACTCAAATTGGCGAAGTCGTCGAAGCTGCCGCTAGGGGCCAAGGTCTATGCGCTGGGCAATCCGATGGGCAACCGTTTCTCGGTTACTTCCGGGATCATAAGCGGTTATGACCGCGCCTATGACGTCGCGTGGCCGGTGAACTTCATCCAGCATGACGCGGCGCTCAATCCGGGTAATAGCGGGGGGCCGCTGATCACCGAGGAGGGGGAAGTGATCGGTATCAATACGGCAACGCCGCCCGAGACGATCTTCGACATCGGCATTGGTCTCGCGATTCCCGCCGAGCTGGCGGCGAAGATCGCGGCGCAGCTCGCCTCCGATGGCAAGGTCGTGCGCGGACGCCTCGGCGTTACCGCGAGCAGCGCGGATGCCGGCATGGCCGAGGCGCTGGGCGCGCCGGGCAAGACCGGCCTCATCATCGACGCGGTATCGACCGACGGCGCAGCGGCGCGCGGCGGGCTGAAGATCGGCGATCTGTTGCTGAGCGTCGAGGGGCGCAAGCTGGAGGTGGTGCGCGACCTTTCGATGGCGCTGATCGACAGCAAGCCCGGCGACAAGGTGAAGGTCGAAATCGTCCGCGACGGCAAGCTGGTCGCGCTCGCGGTCGCGCTGGAGGCCGACGATGATCTGGCGGGCGAGCGCGGCAAGGTTGCCGCGCTGGCGATGGACATGAGCGGCGCGGCTGACAGCATCTATAATCTCGGCTTCGTGTTGCGCGGCGATGGCGGTCGCGTGCTGGTGGGCAAGGTAGAGGAGGCTTCGATCGGACAGATGTACGGGTTGTACGAAGGCGATGAGTTGCTTGCGGTCGATGGCGTCGCGCCGCGCGATGCCGTTGCGGCGATGGCGGCGATCAAGGCGTCGAAGCGTGACGTGACGGTACTGCGCATCCAGCGCGCCGGGCAGGGGACGCTGCACGTCGCGCTCCCGCTTAGCGCCGAGGCCGCCAAGGCGCGGCGACCGGGCGTACCGCGCCGTTTCCCACGGGGGCCGCTATGACGGAGATGATGACGATGAGCGTACTCAAGCTCGACGCGGAAGCGGCGCAGAACATCGCCGACACCTTTGTCGGATGCCGCGCGCTGATCCTGGAGGACGAGATCGGCGCGGAGATGAAGGCCGCGCTGGAAGCGGCGGGGTGCGAAAGCGTCGATCTGTTCGAGACCGGCGATGCCGCGCTCGCGGCGCTGAGCGAAAATGCCTATGATGTGCTCGTGCTCGACCGGATCAATCCGGGGATTGAAGGGCTGGAGGTGCTCGACCGGGTGCGCCGCCGTCCCAACGGCCTCAAGACCGACCCCGATGTCCCCGCGCTCGTCTATTCGCTGCTCGGCGGCGAGGAACAGCGTATCCACGGGCTGATCGCGCGCGGCGCGGACGATTATGTCCCCAAGCCCGCGACGAGCGAGGAACTGGTCGCGCGCGTCGCCGCGCAACTGCGCCGCCGCAAGCCGACGATGCGCAGCAAGGGGTGGACCTGCGCGCCGTTGGAAGTGGACGCCGATACCAAGGACGTGCGCTGCAACGGCCGGCTGCTCCAGCTGACCAGCCGCGAGGCGGACATTTTGGTCGAGCTGTACAAGGAGCGCGGCAATCCGCTGAGCCAGTCGATGCTGTGGGATCGCTGCTGGATCGGCAAGGGGTGGAGCCACTTCCCCGAGGAATTCGCCAACACCGTCGATCAGGCGATCAAGCGGCTGCGCAAGTCGCTGAAGCGGCAATGCCCGGACATTCCGGACGATTTCCACCCGCTGGTGACCAATATCTGGGCGCAGGGGTTCGCGCTGCGCAACCTCGCGGGCATGGAGGGTGGCCGCTAGTTCGCATGTTCCGCTGGCTCCCGCTTCGCACCACCTTCGTCATCGGCGCGCTCGCTGCCGTCGCGCTGGTCGGGCTGACGCTCGGTCTGTTGCAGATGGTGTCGATGAACGCGCGCGAGGTGGCGATGGTGCGCGCGCAGGCGGATGCGGCGGTGCTGTCGAGCAAGATCGACAGCTTCCCGCGCAGCCTGTCCGCCGAGGAACGCGACGCCGAAGTACTGACGATGGTCGCCGCGCGCGCGATGGAGGCGACCGATGGCGGGCGCTGCGACAGCGGCGAGCGGGCGCGGGCATTGTTTCTGTATCGCGGCGCGGACGGGGCGCTGACCGGCACGCCGAAGCTCGATTGGCCGGGCGGCAAGGGCGAGGTGTGGTTGCGCGTACCCGCCGGAACCGCGTGCCAGCGGGCGGATGCGACCGCAGTCGGGACGGTGGTCGATCTGGGCGAGGGGCGGGCATTTTTGAGCGCGCGGATTTTCAGCCCCGATCCGCGCCTGGTGACGCGCGCTTACCTGTTGGCGGCCGGGGTTGGCCTGGCGTTCCTGTTACTTGCCGGGCTGCTCGCCTGGGCGCTGATGCGCGGATGGCTGACACGGCTCGATGCGTTCAACGCATTGCTCGACCGCGCCGACCGCAGCGGCTTTGCCGAGCGCGCGCCGGTCGATGACGGCCAGCCTGAGTTTCGCCTGCTCGCCCAACATCTTAATGCGCTGCTCGCGCGGTCGGAGGATATGATCGGGGGGCTGCGCCGGCTCCATCGCCATGTCGCGCACGACCTGCGTGGGCCGGTGATGGTGGCGCGCAAACATCTTGAGGCGCTGGCGGCGAAGGTGCCGGACGAGCCCCTGATCGCCGATGCCGATGCCAAGCTGGTGACGATGGACAAACGCTGCCGGATGCTGCTCGGCATCATCGACGCTGAAGTGTCGCGGCGGCATGAGGCGGACAGCGTCGACCCCGGC
Organism: uncultured Stakelama sp.; assembly: GCA_964638925.1. Lineage (GTDB taxonomy): Bacteria > Pseudomonadota > Alphaproteobacteria > Sphingomonadales > Sphingomonadaceae > Sphingomonas. The sequence continues at coordinate 5,495 of CAZWZP010000007.1, forward strand.
GCGCGCATCCGCCAGCTGATCGACGACATGTTCGTCTATCTGGGCGACGACAAGGATCTCGCGTTCGCGCTGGATGCGGTCGATGCGCGGGTGCGGATCGCCGGCGATCTGTTCGACCGGATGGTCGAGAATATCCTGGGCAATGCGGTCAAGTTCGCTGAGCCGGAGTCCACGATCCGCTGCGCGGTCACCCGATCCGACGACACGGTCACAATCGCGGTCGATAATGACGGGCCGGGGATTGACCCGAGCAGGGCCGAGCGGATCTTCGAGCCCGGCTATTCGAGCGGGGGGGCGGATAGCCACGGCCTCGGCCTCGCCTTTGTCCGCACCGTCGCGCTGCGCGCGGGCGGCAATGTTCAGGCTTTCAACCGCGCGGGCGGGTTTCGTATCGAAATCACACTGCCGGCGCAGGACGACGCAAATCAGAACCAGAGGGAAAGGGGACATGATGAGGTCTAGTTTTCATGGACGTTTGCTCGCCGGGGTGGCGGCGATCGCGATGCTGGGGACGCCGCCGCTGGCGGTAAGCGCCGCCGCGCAGACCGCGCCCTATGACAATGAGCGCGGCGTCTATAGCTATGCCCGCGACCTCAAGGCAGTCGCGCCGAGCGTGGTCAAGGTGATCGTGCTGGGCCACAAACAGGCCGAGGGCGACCGTACGGCATCGCGCGAGCGGCAGGGCGACGACCCGTTCCGGGGGCAGACGACGTCGGCGCAGGTGCCGGGGCAACAGCCGGGGCCGCAGGGCGCGCCTCAGCCGATCGGCAGCGGATCCGGCGTGATCATCGACGCGGCGCGCGGGGAGATCCTGTCGAACAACCACGTCGTTGAAAAGGGTACCGCGTTCAAGGTCCAGCTCTATGACGGTCGCGTCGTTGATGCCGAGGTGGTCGGGCGCGATCCGCAGACCGACATCGCGCTGCTCCGGATCAAGGCGACCGGGCTGCGCGCGATTGAAGTCGGCGACAGCGGCAAGATCGAGGTCGGCGACCTTGCCTTCGCCGTCGGCTATCCGTTCGGGTTCGACCAGACGCTGACGATGGGCGTGATCTCCGGTCTGGGGCGAAGCGGGATTGGTGACGGGCTGCAGGATTTCATCCAGACCGACGCGGCGGTGAACAGCGGCAATTCGGGCGGCGCGCTGATCGACAGCCGCGGGCGGCTGATCGGCATCAACACCGCGATCTGGTCCAAGTCGGGCGACAATAGCGGCATCGCCTTTGCCGTGCCGATCAACATGGCGATGGCAGTCGCCGATCAACTGCGCCGCAATGGTAGCGTCAAGCGCGGGCGGATCGGCGTGACGGTCGGCCCGGTGACGGTCGAGGCGGCGGGCAGCGGATCGACGCGTGGCGCGCTGGTCGTCGACGTCACACCCGATAGTCCGGCGGCAAAGGCGGGACTCAAGCCGGGCGACATCATCACCACCGCCGATGGCCGCGCGATCGAGGGGCCGGGCAATCTCACCGCGATGCTCGGCGTGCTCGAACCGGGCAAGACGATCGCACTCGGCTATCGGCGCGGTGGGCAGACCGGGACCGCGCAGGTTACCGTCGAGGCACCTCGACCCGTCACCGTCACGCGACCGGCGACCGGCGGCGCGGGGCTGGCAGCGCTGGGCGCGACCTTCCGTGACGTCAACGCGACCGACAAGGTGCCGCAGCAGCTGCGCGGCGCGGTGGTCGCCAGTGTCCAGCCGGGTTCGGCGGCGGCACGATCGGGCCTGGCGGTCGGCGACATCATCGTCGGCGTGAATGGCGAGCAGGTGCAGAGCGCCGCAGAACTCGCCCGCGCGTTCCAGAACGTAGCAGGCGGCGCTGTGCTGTTTGTCGCGCGCGGGAACAGTCTGGTGCAGCTCAAGCTGGAGCGTTGATTGGATGTGCGCCGGGCAAGTCCCGGCGTAGATCCCCAACTTGGGTAGGCTTGGGCGTGGAGTCATGCGCATGTAACCGGGAACTACGTAAGTAGCGCGGGGCGACGTTGTTCTAAACTGTCATGAATCAGGGACTTCGCGTTCAGTTTGATATGGCAACCGGGACTGAAACTGTTAGTGTTGTTCGGGCGGGGGCCGCATTAAAGACGAACCTGCCTGATCGAGGGATCAGTTCGCGAGGCCGGCTTGGGAGCAGGCCCGGAGAGTGAGGAGACGAAGGTAATGGTTACGCTCAACAAAAAGATGGCACTGGCTCTGGTCGCAGCAGGTCTGCTGGCCTCGCCGTCGCTTGCGCAGGACAAGAAGGGCACGAACCTGAGCGAGAAGGAAGCTGCGGCGACCGACAGCTCGAAGGCGGTCGATACGCTGGCGCTGGGTTACAAGCTGGCCGACTATGCCCGCACGACCAAGGACGCCCGCGCGATGATCGTTGCGGCCAAGATGGTCGATTCGGTCACCGTCAAGGAAGGCACCGACAAGGGCTCGATCGAGGGCACCGGCAAGGGCACCGGCACCGCCAAGGTGACCAGCGCGGCCGACCTGTTCGCCGAGGCGAAGACGCTGGCCGCTGGCGACGCCGATATCGTCGCCGCGGTCGAGGCGGCACAGGCCGAAACCTCGAAGGGTGTCGTTGGCGGTGCGATCCGCACGGTCCAGTATGTGCCCGGCAACACCACCTGGAGCGTCCGCTTTGCCGCCCGTGGCGGTGAGCCGCTGGTCGTCGGCGTCCGCCGCGATTCGGCGACCCCGCTGGGTCTCAAGATCTATGACGAGAACGGCAACCTGGTGTGCCAGGACATGTCGGGCAATGTGACGCTCTATTGCCGCGTCAACCCGATCTGGACTGGCCCCTTCACGGTTCGTGCGATCAACTACGGCGCTTATGGCACCGGCGCTGCGCTGGTGACCAACTAAGCTGAATGACTGGCCGCCCCGGGATGCCCATGCATTCCGGGGCGGCGGTTTTCGGACTGCGGCTGCACAGATGCGTGGCCGAATGAGCGGGAGGGGTCCGATGCACATCAATCTTCTTTCGCGATTCGCCGCCGCCGCGATCGCCACGATGGTCTTTGGCGGGCCGTCGGGTGCCAGCGCCGGCCAGTCGGCTGGCTCCGCCGATAAGATTTTTCCCGAATCCGAAAGTGCGCGAACGGCCGATGCACTGGTGCTCGGCTATCGCCTCGCCGACTTTGCGCGCGCGACGCAGGACGCGCGGGCTATGATCGTTGCGGCAAAGATCGTTGATGCGATCCCGACCAAGCCAGGTGCCGACAAGGGCAAGCTGGATCGGGAGACCGCTTCTGAAGAAACCGGCACCGCTGAAGAAACCGGCGCCGCACAAGCATTGACTGGCACCGTACTGTTCGCTGAGGCTCGGGTACTGGCCAAGGGCGACCCCGACCTGACCGCCGCAATTGAAGCGGCCCAGGCCGAGGCCTCACGCGGTTGTCTATGTGGCGGTGCCCTTCGCAGGACACAGTTCATCCCGGCAAAGACGACCTGGACGGTACGTTTCACAGCGCGCGGCGGTGAGCCTTTCGTGGTCGGAACGCGCCGCGATAGTGCGGTACCGGTTGCCCTAAAGGTTTTCGATGAGAATGGCGGGCTGGTGTGTCAGGACCGGTCGGGCAATGTTACACTCTATTGTCGCGTCAATCCGATCTGGACCGGTCCGATCACTGTCCAGACAATCAACTATGGCGATCGGGGTACCGGCATTGAGTTGGTAACCAACTGACGCCGGCCGAGGTCCGGGACGAGGAGACAACATGAACGCCCGATTCCGCAAGCTGCTCGCGCTTCCGCTGCTCCCGGTCCTGCTGTCCGCCCAGACCACGCCCGACATCAAGATCGAGCCAGTCCCTTCGCCCGATGTGCTGCGATCCGAGGCGTTCGAAGCGGCGCAATATGCCCAGATTTCCGGTGCTGCTGCCGCGCTTGACCGCACGACCGCGCGCTTTGCCGCCGGCGGCGGGCCGCTCGCGGTGCTGGAGCAGGAGCGCGACAAGAAGCTCGCCGAGATCGAGGCGGTCGACCGCCAGTTCAGCGCGCTGATCGAACGCGGTGCGCAGGTGCCCGAAGAGGAACGCCGCGCGCTGACCCAGCGGCGCGCCGCGCTGCGCGCCGAGGTCGATACGATCGAGGCGAAGATCGCCAGGGATTTCCCGCAATATTTCGATCTGACGCGCCCCAAGGCGCTCGACATCGCCGCAGTGCAAAAACTGCTCAATCCCGATGAGGCGATGGTCGTCATCCTCGTCTCGGACGATGCCAGCTATACCTGGGCGGTGACCCGCGAGGGATCGACCTGGTCGCGGTCGGAGGCGATGAAGCAGGATGCGCTGGCCGCGAAGGTCAACACGCTGCGCGCCAGCATGGAAGTGGACGGCGCGCGCGGATCAGGCCGCCAGCCGCCGCCCGGGACCGGTGCCGCCGCCGTCGCGCCGCAGGGCAAGGCGTTCGATCGCAAGCTGGCGCATGAGATTTACAAGGAACTGATCGCCCCGGTCGAAGGCGTGCTGAAGGGCAAGCAGGTGCTGCTGACCAATGTGAGCGGCCCGCTGACTTCGTTGCCGCTTGCGCTGCTCGTCACCGCGCCGCCGCAGGGGGCGGATACCGATCCGGCCGCCGTGGCGACCAGCCCGTGGCTGATCGACACATATGCGCTGGCGGAATTGCCGTCGGTCTCGGCGCTGCGCTCGCTGCGTTGCTTGTTGATCGAAAAGCCTGCCGACGCGCATCCGGGCTGCGACACGAAATCGGGATCGGCCAGCTATGCGCAGGTGCGCGGTGGCGGGGTTGCGCTCGCCGCCTATGGCGCGCCGACGCTGGCGGGTGCGTACACGCCGGAGACCGGACGCAGCGTGACCCCGGGCCTTGCCGGACAGATGTACAAGGGCAAGCTCGCCGACCCCGAAAAGCTGCGCGCGCTGGCCTATCTGCCCCAGGCCAAGGCCGAGCTGGAAAGCCTGCAAAAGTCGTTCGGTGCGCAATCGAGCGTGGTGATCGGCGATGCGGCGACCGAGACCGCAGTGAAGGCGAGCAAGGCTTTGCCCGCCGCGCGCTTCGTCGTTTTCTCGACCCATGGCCTGCTCGCGACCGAGGTCGGCGACAATGCCGAGCCGGGGCTGGTGTTTACGCCGCCAAAGCAGGCGACCGAGCTGGACGACGGGCTGCTCACCGCGTCCGAAGTCACGCAGCTCAAGATCGCCGCCGATGTCGTCGTCCTGTCCGCCTGCAATACTGCAGCGGGGGACGGAAAGAGCGCAGACGGCCTGTCCGGGCTTGCCAAGTCGTTCCTGTTTGCTGGCGCTCGCTCGCTGCTGGTCAGCCATTGGGCGGTCAGCGATGCGGCGACCTCGCTGTTGATGCAGCAGACGTTCGGCAACATCCAGAAGGGCGATGTCGCCGGTCGTGCGCGCGCGCTTCAGGCAGCGATGAAAACAGTGCGCAGCGAAGGCACCGGCCAATTCGTCAGCCCCAAATACTGGGCTGCGTTCACGCTGGTCGGCGATCCGGGCAAGTGAGGTGGCGGCGCGCGACGCCCTGATGGCGATGGCGCTCCTGCTTTGCCCGATCCCGGCGCACGCGACCCAGACCGTGCCGCCTCCCGACCCGGCGGCGAAGGCTGAGGCAGATGCGCGCGCGGCGCTTTCCGCCGCACCGCCGGGGAGTGAGGATCATGCAGCGGCGCAGGTGGTGCTGGGGTCGCTGCTCCAGGCGCGCGGGCGCGACCGGGAAGCGGAGCCGCTGCTGCGCGCTGCGCTGGATGCAGCGCTGAAGTTCGAGGGTTCAGACGGTCCCGGTGTCGCGTTTATCAGCGCGCGGCTGGCTATCACGTTGGTCGCGCAGGACCGGCTGGACGAGGCGGAGCGCATGTTGCGCCGCGCCGCGACGATCCTGACCGCGACGCGCGACGCACCTCCGCACCTCGTCGCCAGTGTGCTGATCGAATATGGCCTGTTGCTCGCGATGCTCGACCGGCATGGTGAGGCGGAGGCAAGCCTGCGCCGCGCGTTGGCGCTGGTCGATGGCGGTGCGCAAGCCGAGCCGATGGCGGTCGCCAGCGCGGTGATGGCACTTGGCATGGGGATGATGGGCCAGGGCCGCTATGCCGAGGCGGAGCCGCTGCTGCGCCGGTCGCTGGCACTGCACGAGACGCAGTTCGGGCGCGATCATTTCGAAACGCGCAAGGCGCTGGTCGCGCTGGGTATGACGTTGCGCGAGATGGGGCGCGAGGGCGAGGCCGAACTCTTTCTGCGCCGCGCGGTCTTTGCCCATGCGCTGACCGGGATCTGGGACAATATCGACGCGATCACGGCGGCGGCGGTGATGGGGCATGTGACCCGCCGCCGCAATCCGGCCGAGGCGCGGGTATTCTATGGCCGCGCCGCGCTTGGCGTGCAGCGGCGGCTGGCCAGCCATCGCGACTATGGCCCTGCAGCACAGGCCGAACTGCGCAACTTCGCGCCGATCTTTGCCGGACAGGTCGAGGCGGCGTGGCGCATGGGGGTGGCGCAGTGACGTTTGTCAGACCTTGTCGGTCGCGCCAGATCGGATGCGGGGCCAGGATGCGGCTGGTCCGATCCAACAGGAATCTTGCCCGTCCAATGCGCCCGATGCTTCCCCTTGCCCTGATCCTTGCCGCGTTGCCGGTTGCCGCCGCGCCGCTCGCGCATGATGGCCATGCCGAGGCGACGACGCCCGATGCGGTGATCGAGCGGGCCGAGTTGGTCCGTGACCTGATCTCGCGGGCGCGCAGTGACCGTGATGTCGACATGATGATCGTCGCCGCGCGAATGCTGGCGACGGGCGACTTCGTGCTGGTCCGGGCAGAGAATGCGCCGATGGTGCTGGGCCGCGCGCGCACCGGCGAGGAACTGCCGGTTACGGCACCCTCTGCATTGCTGATCGAGGCGCGCGGCTGGACTGCTGGCGATGCCGACAAGCTCGCGGCGATCGAGGCGGCGCTGGCCGAGGCGAGCAAGGGCATATTGCCCGCCGCGATCGTCTATACCCATGACCTGCCGGCCGAGCGCACGCTGACGATGCGCGCGCGCGCGGAGGGCGGGCGGCTGGCGTTGGTGCGGGTGCGCGGCGATGGGGATGCCGCGCTGGAGCTGGCGGTGACCGATTCCAGCGGGCGGCTGGCGTGCAGCGATCGTCCGGCGGTGACGTCGGGCATCGCGCGCCGCGACCTGTTGTGTCGCTGGACCCCCGGGCGCACCGAGGATTATCGCATCACATTGAAGAACAAGGGCCGTGTGTGGACGCGCGCCATATTGGTTTCGAACTGAATTAGGGGACGCACGATGTTGAGGCAGATCATGCTTGCGTTGGGAGCCCTGGGGCTTGTCGCCGCCGGCCTGCCTCCCGCAACGCCCGCCGCGCCTGAAGCAAAGGGTCGTATCCGCGCAGTCGTCGTCGGCGTGGTCAATTACAAGGAAGGCATCGCGTCGCCGATGATCGGCGCGTTCAACGATTCGGTGCTGATCGCCGAAACGCTGATCCGCGAGGGCGCGAAGGCGGAGGATGTCACGCTGCTGCTCGATCCGCCGACGCCCGAACTGCTCGCCGCGCGCGGCAACCCGCGAATGCGTCAGACAAGGCTAAAGCCGGACGCGGTCGGCACGCGCGCCAACATCCTCGCCGCGATGAAACGGATCGTCGACACGACCAAGCCGGGGGACGAGGTGCTGCTCGCCTTTTCAGGCCATGGGATGCAGCAGAATGAGGCGGTCGCCGGGTCCGAGCCAGACGGGCTGGACGAGGTGTTCCTGCCCTATGACACCGGTCCTGCCAATGGGTCGGAAAAGATCGAGAATGCCATTCTCGACGACGAGATCGGCGCGGTGATCGACGCGATCCGGGCCAAGGGCGGCAACGTCACCTACATCGCCGACTTCTGCCATTCGGGCGATTCGAACCGCGACGCAGCGGGCAAGGACAATGGCGCGCCGACCTCGACCAAGCTCGGCCTGAAGGTCAGCCGCAAGTTCGCGACGGTCAGCGACGGCAATTTCGTCCGCGACCTCGCGGTCGAGACGTCGAAGGGCAAGCCGGGATGGGGTGCCTATGTCGGGCTGCTCGCGGTGCCGTCGGCGCAGCAGGCCAAGCAATATCAGGCGCCGCGCTATGCCGATCCGCTGGAGCAGGCGGCGCATGGTCTGCTCACCGTCTATGCGATGGCCAATTGGAACAACCCGCGCGTCTATTCCTATCGTGACCTGGCCAACCGCATCACTGCGGGCATCGACGGGCACAAATCGCCGCGCCCGGAGTTTGACGGCGATCTCGATCGTCCGGTGATGGGCGGCCTGATGAAGACCGCAGTCGCGGCCGCAGGCGGTGGCAGCTGGGCGGTGTACAAGCCCGCGCGCGTGTTCACCGCCGACACCAAGTCGACCGACCCGGTGAAACTCGAACAGCTCGAAATGAGCGCGGGGCAATTGCAGGGTGTGGTCGAGGGGACGATCATCGGCCTCGCGCTCACCTCGCCCGCCGGGGACAAGACGATCCTCTATGGCCGGGTCGACAAGGCCGATGCCTATAAGGCGATCCTGGTGCCGACCGCGTTCGGCGACATATCGGCCGAAGCGTGGAACGATGTGCGCGACATCGACGGCAAGCCGCTGTCGCGCGAGGTGCGTTTGGTCGCGACGATCGAGCAGCAGCCGGTGCAGCTCGACTATCGCATTGCACTCCCCGCCACCCCCGCCAGCCCCAGCAAGGCGCAGGCGGCGGCGCTGGCGGCGCTCAAGGAGATCAAGCCGGCCGATATCGGCGCGACCTTTGTCCAGCCGGGGGAGACGGCGGACCTGATCCTCGCCTTCAACGGCGACAAGCTCGCGCTGACTCAGCCGCCGGGGCAGGTGACGGCCGATTTCGGCGCGATCGACCTGGCCGGTGCGCTGGCGCAGGACGGCAGCAACCCGACGATCCGCGTCCGCTTCGCGATCGGCGGCGCGCTGGTCAAGGCGACGCGGTTCAGCCGCCTGCAGCGCGTGCTGGCCAGCCCCGCGCTGGCAACCGCGCAGCCGGGTGAGGATCCGGCGAAGAATGTCTCGGTCGAATTCTATGTCGAGCGGTCGAAGGCGCTGGCTGCGAACGCGCCCTGTCCGGACACCAGCGCGGACTTCTATGCGGTGGACAAGAGCGCGCGGCGCGTCGGCGGCGACGGCAGCGAGGCGGGGGCATTCCGCTTCCAGCGCTGTGACTGGCTGTTCGTCAAGGTGACCAACACCGGCAAGACCGACCTGTACGTCAACCCGCTGATCTTCTCCCCCGATGGCGGCATCCTGTTGTTCGACGGGCAGGACGGGCGGTACAAGATCAAGGCCGACAATCCCACCCGGCTGCGCGCGGGGGAGAGCGGCGTGCTGCAATACAGCCTGACCGACGCCAGCCCCAACGGCGATTTGCGCGATGATCTGGTGCTGCTGGTCAGCGACGTCACCGATGGCGTGCCGGCGAGCTACGCCCGGCTGGCGCAATGCCCGGTGGTGCCGGGGCCGGAGGATGGCGCGGCGTGCGCGACCGCCGCCGGGCCGACGCTGGCCGGAACACGGATGCGCAATAATGGCGGCGCGGGGACGGGGATCGAGGAGTTGATCGACGCGGCCCTGGTCGGATCGACCACGCGCAGCGGCCCGGCGAAGAAGCCGACTGCGGTATCCGCATTGCGCTTCAGCTGGCAGACCGAACGCACCGGCGGGCAATGATTGCCATGCCGCACTGAATAGGGCAGGTTCGATCCATCACTGAACGGGGGTATGCAGTGGTGAGGGGAAACTGGATGATCGCGGCGCTGTGTCCCGCTTTGGTTGCGGGGCCGGCCGCGGCGCGCGACGGGGCGCAGAGCGCTTCGCCCGCTCCCGCGTCCATTGCGACGATTGCGGTCGATGCGCGCGCGCTGCTGATGGCCGAAACGAGCGTGCATAGCGGTGATGTTGAGGCACCACGACGCCCCTCGGATCTGTTGCATCGCGGAGCCGGGCCGAAGGGGCGCTGGCAGCTTGTCGCGATGACCCCGCTGGATGGCGCGACCAAGGTCGTATCCCATGCCCTGCCCAGCATTCCGCTGCCGCCCGCCGAATGGCATATTCTGCCCCAGATCCTCCGCAAATCGCGGATTGACGCCGCACCGGTCGAGCGCATGTCGCTGGAGGGGACCGCCGACTATCGTCGCACGCGCAATTTCGGGCTCGACGCGCGGCTCGAACTACGGCTCGACGGGCGTGAAGATAGCGCTATGGTGCGCCTTGGAGGCCAGCTTGGTGGGGCAATCCGGACACTGGAGCGCCGCTGACCCATGAATTTGCCGGAACGCGAATCGCCGAACAAGGCGCGCTTTGCGGCTGCGCTTGATGCGCTGGTCGCAGCGGCGAAGGACGATGCCCGGACTCTCGCCGGACTGTCCGCCGCAGCTCAGGAACATGGGCTGGGAATGCGCGCGCTGGAAATCGCGACGATGGCGCGCAACCTTGCGCCCGACGATGCGCAGGTGCGTGCGGTAACCGGGCGGGCGATGGCCGCCGGTGTGCCGCGCTGGCATCACAATATCCTGCGCGATCTTCAGCGCAACGCGGCCTATCGCGCCGCGCTGGAACAGGTGGTTCGTCCCGGCGACCGCGTGCTCGATATCGGCGCGGGCAGCGGCCTGCTGTCGATGATCGCGGCGCGCGCCGGGGCGGCGCAGGTCGTGGCGTGTGAGGTTAACCCCGGCGTCGCCGACGCGGCGGAGCGCACCGTCGCGCATAACGGTTTTGCCGATCGCATCACGATCGTCCCGCGTTATTCGACTGAGGTTGAGCTCGACCGCGACCTGGGCGGCCCTGTCGATGTGATCGTGCAGGAGGTCATCGCCCACGACATGCTGTGCGAAGGCGTGCTGCCCGCGCTCGCCGATGCGGTGCCGCGCTTCCTCAAGCCCGGCGGACGGGTGGTGCCCGAACGCGCGCAACTGCGTGTCGCGCTGGCGCATTGGCCACATGCCAAGGCGCGCGAGCTTGACGATGTCGAGGGGTTCGATCTGTCGCCGTTCGGCACGCTCGCGCGCTATCCGCTGGAAGCGGCATCGAATGATCCGAGCATCGCGCTGCGCAGCGAGTCCGTTGACCTGTTCGCCTGGGATCTCGCATCTGGCGGCCCCTATGGCCCCGGTCGCATCAATACGGTTTTAACGGTGCGTGACGGCACCGCGAACGGTGTGATCCAGTGGATCCATATCGATCTGATCGACGGCGTGACCTATGAGAATGCGCCGGGTCGCGGACCCAATTCGTCCTGGGCGTGCCTGTTCTATCCTTTTGCCTGCGGACCGGTCCCCGCGGGCACGGCGATGCGTGTGCATGGCGCGCACAGCCTGATCGCGATGCGCATCTGGGCGGAGCCGCAGGCAGCGGCGGAATAGCCTGCCCAGGGCGGTGTCCCTGGATCAGCAGCCCCCTAGCGTGGTCGAGACGGCGACCGCCCGCGTGACGCGTGCCAACCCCATTGCAGCGCAACGATCTGTAAAAACCAGTTGGCGCGAGCAGTTGTTAGCGCTACCAAAAGGGAGAGGCTTCACCCAGAAGGCGGCCCATAGGAGAGAGAAATGAAGCGACGCGTGACCCTGTCCGTCCTGATGCTCGGCGCGTGCCTTGCGGCGTGCAGCACCGGCGGCGCCGACAATCAGGCCGAGCCGGCGGGCAATGCCAGCGTCGCCCGCGCGCCCGACGGCCGCGCCTATCGCGACCAGCCGTTGGTGACCGAGATTTTCACCGCAGACCCTTCAGCGCATGTCTTCAACGGCAAAATCTACGTCTATCCCAGCCACGACATTGACGCCGGCATCGGCGACGATGACCTGGGCAACCAATATGCGATGCGCGACTATCGCGTGCTGAGCATGGACAGGATCGGCGGGCCGGTGACGATCGGACCCGTGGCGCTCGACGTGAAGGACGTGCCATGGGCGTCGCAGCAGATGTGGGCACCGGACGCCGCCTATAAGGACGGCACTTACTATCTCTATTTCCCGGCGCGCGATAAGACCAGGGACAAGAACGGCCTGGGCGCATTCCGCATCGGCGTGGCAACGTCGAAGAGCCCGATGGGGCCGTTCGTGCCCGAGCCGAACCCGATTCCCGGCAGCTTCTCGATCGACCCCGCTGTCTTCACCGACACGGACGGCAGCAGCTACATGTATTTCGGCGGCATCTGGGGCGGGCAGCTTCAGCGCTGGAAGGATGGCGTCTATGATCCCAACGGGTCCGACACCGACCTGATGCAGGACGGCAAGCCGGCGCTGTCGGGCAAGGTCGTCAAGTTGAACCCCGACATGAAGACCTTTGCCGAGCCGGTGCGCGACGCCGTGATCCTCGACGAGAAGGGCAAGCCGGTGCTGGGCGGCGACCATGACCGGCGCTTTTTCGAAGCCGCCTGGGTCTTCAAGCGCGGCGGCAAATATTATTACACCTATTCCACCGGCGACACGCATTTCGTGAACTATGCGATCGGCGACAATCCCTATGGGCCGTTCACCTTCAAGGGCCATATTTTGAAGCCCGTGCAGGGCTGGACCTCGCATCATTCGATCGTCGAATGGGGCGGGAAATGGTGGCTGTTCTACCATGACACGCAGCTGAGCGGGAAGAACCATCTGCGCAGCGCCAAGGTGACTGAACTCAAGTTCAATCCCGACGGCACCATCCCCACCATCGACCCGTTCCTGCCCTGATGTTCCTAGGCATCGATATCGGCACGTCGGGCGTGAAGGCGGTGGCGCTGGACGAAACCGGCGCCGTCGCGGGCCAAGGCACCGCTGCGCTCACCGTGCAGCGGCCCCAGCCGGGCTGGTCGGAACAGGATCCCGCCGCCTGGTGGCTGGCAACCACCGCCGCGGTGCAGGCGATCGACCCGGCAGTGCGGCGGTCGATCCGCGGCGTGGGCATTGCCGGGCAGATGCACGGCGCGACGCTGCTCGACGCGGACGACAAGCCGCTGCGCCCCGCGATCCTGTGGAATGACGGGCGCTGCGAGGTCGAGTGCGCTGAGCTGGAGGCTGCGGTCCCCGATCTGCGCGCGGTGACCGGCAACATCGCGATGCCGGGCTTCACTGCGCCCAAATTGCTGTGGGTGCGCAAGCACGAGCCGGAGCTGTTCGCGCAGGTCCGCAGCGTGCTGCTGCCCAAGGACTATGTCCGGTTGATGATGACCGGCGACAAGGCGTCGGACCTGTCGGATTCGGCGGGAACCCTCTGGGTCGACGTCGCCCGGCGCGACTGGAGCGATGACATTCTCGCCGCGACCGGCCTGTCGCAGGCGGCGATGCCCACGCTGTTCGAGGGGAGTGAGGTAACGGGATCGCTGCGCCCCGAAGTCGCCGAGCTGTGGGGGATGCCCCGGGTTCCGGTGGTCGCGGGCGGCGGCGACAATGCCGCTGGCGCGGTCGGGGTCGGCGTGGTGCGCGATGGCGATGCGCTGCTGTCGCTCGGCACGTCGGGGGTGATCTTTGTCGCGACCGATCAGTTCCGCCCCAATCCGGCGCGCGCGGTCCATGCATTCTGCCACTGCCTGCCCGGCATGTGGCACCAGATGAGCGTGCATCTGTCCGCCGCGTCGTGCATCGACTGGGTCGCGCGGCTGACCGGCGCGGCGGGGGCGGCCGATTTGTTCGCGCGCGCCGAAGCATCGGGGCCGGGAACGGGTGGGGAGCTGTTCCTGCCCTATCTGTCGGGTGAGCGCACGCCGCACAATGATGCGCAGGTGCGTGGCGCGTTCCTGGGGCTCGACAACGACACCGATCCGGGGCGGCTGGCGCAGGCGGTGCTGGAGGGCGTCGCCTTTGCGCTTGCCGACGGGCTCGACGCGCTGCGCGACGCGGGAACGCAGGTGTCGCAGCTGTCGGTGATCGGCGGCGGCGCGCGATCGGGCTATTGGGGCCGGATCATCGCCGCAGCGTTCGAAGTGCCGCTCGTGTATCTGAAGGGCGGCGAAGTCGGCCCGGCACTCGGCGCGGCGCGGCTCGCCCAGCTCGCGGTCGATGGCGGCGATCCCGCCAGCGTCTGCGCCGCGCCGCCGGTGTCGCAGCGCATCGAACCCGAAGCCGATCTGATCGAACGCCTTGCCGCGCGCAAGGCGCTGTTCCGCCAAGCCTATCCCCGCATCACGCCCAAGAAAGGTCACTGACACATGTCCGCCGCCGACTATTTCGCCGACTTCCCCACGATCGCCTATGAAGGGCCGGACAGCGACAATGAACTCGCCTACCGCTTCTACGACAAGAACCGTGTCGTGTTCGGCAAGACGATGGAGGAGTATCTCCGCTTTGCCGTGTGCATGTGGCACACCTTCTGCTGGCCGGGGTCGGACGTGTTCGGCGCGGGCACGTTCCAGCGCCCGTGGCTGGCCAATCCCGATGCGACGCAGGCGGCGGCGCAGAAGCGCGAGACGGCGCTCGGCTTCGTCCAGAAGCTCGATCTGCCCTTTTACTGTTTCCACGATGTCGATGTGATGGAGCCGGCCAGCGATGTCGCGTCGTACCAGCGCAATTTCGCGACTGCGGTCGATCATCTTGAGGCGCTGCAGGCCCAGACCGGGCGCAAATTGCTGTGGGGCACCGCCAATTTGTTTTCCGACCCGCGCTATGCGGCGGGCGCGGCGACCAGCCCCGATCCTGAAGTCTATGCCTGGGCCGCGCTGCAGGTCCGCTCGGCGCTCGATGCGACCAAGCGGCTGGGCGGCGCAAACTATGTGCTGTGGGGCGGTCGCGAGGGCTATGAGACACTGACCAACACCGATCTGAAGCGCGAACTCGACAATTTCGGGCGGTTCCTGAGCCTTGTCGTGGAGCACAAGCACAAGATCGGCTTCACCGGCACGATCCTGATCGAGCCCAAGCCGCATGAGCCGACCAAGCATCAATATGACTTCGATTCGGCGACGGTGTACGGTTTCCTCAAGCGCTACGGCCTGGAGAAGGAAGTGTGCGTGAACATCGAGGCGAACCACGCCACGCTGTCGGGCCACACGTTCGAGCATGAGATCGCGACGGCGGCGGCGTTCGGCATTTTCGGGTCGATCGACGCAAATCGCGGCGATCACCAGAATGGCTGGGACACCGATCAATTCCCCAACTCGGTCGAGGAAACGACGCTGGCGATGCTCGAAATCGTCCGGGCGGGCGGGTTCACCACCGGCGGCTTCAACTTCGATGCCAAGGTGCGGCGCCAGTCGGTCGATGCCGAGGATTTGTTGCACGGCCATATCGGCGGGGTCGATGTCGTCGCAGCCGCGCTGCTGAATGCCGAGCGGATCATCGCCGACGGGCGGATCGATGCGTTCAAGGCGCAGCGCTACGCTGGCTGGGACGGCGCGCTGGGGCAGATGATCCATCGCGACGGCACCAGCCTGTCCGATATCGCCGACCATGCGATCAGCGCGAACCTCGACCCCAAGCACAAGTCGGGCAAGCAGGAGCGGCTGGAGAACCTCATCAACCGCTTCGTGTGATCCGCGCTGTGGCCACGGCCCTGCGGGGCTGTGGCCGCCGCGATCAGCGCGGTTTCACCGACAGTCAAAGGCCGACGTGCCATTGCGCGTCGGCCTTTGGCTGTTGGTGCCGAACAATCCCGCAAAACATCGCAGCGCAGCAACATAGTGGGTACGTCGTCACAAGCGCGTAACAAGTTTTCTGCACCGGCGTTTCAAGCTGAACGGGGAATGCGGTGGTCATCTAACCGGCAATTCGCCAATCATTGCCGCTGCGATCAGCAGCGATGCCCCCATTCGGCTTGGAGAGGCCGGTGCGCTGAAGCCGACGGGCTGCTGAGCGCCGGAATAACAATCAGACACAGCACGGATCATCGCGATCCCGGTCTTTCAACTGGCCGGGAGTCGTCGTCGCGCGCGCCCGATTTGCGGCGCGCGGACGGCGGACAATTGAGAAAAGGGGACCCTATATGCACAGCACGTTCAACGGGCTTGATCGCACAAGCCAGCTTCTTCTTGGCGTCGCACTCGCCGCGCTGACGGTAGTTCCGGCTGCGGCCCAGACCGCCCCGCCTGTCACGGGCGATGACACCGTTGTCGATGAGGAAATCGTTATCTCCGGCTATCGCCGCAGCCTTGAAGAGGCGATCGACATCAAGCGCAAGACGGTCGGCTTTTCCGATTCGATCGTCGCCACGGACATCGCCGACTTCCCCGAACAGAATTTGTCCGAAGCGCTGCAGCGCGTTCCGGGTGTGACGATCGAACGCGAAAAGGGGCTGGGCACCCGCGTCAATGTGCGTGGCCTGCCGACCGAATTCACCTTCGTGTCGATCAACAAGCTGGCGACCGCATCGGGTTCGGGCGGCCGCGACGTCGAATTCGACATCTTCGCGTCCGAACTGATCCAGTCGGTCACGGTCCAGAAGTCACCGACCGCCGCCGATGAAGAAGGCGGCATTGCCGGTTCGGTTTCGATCCGCACGGCGCGTCCGTTCGACAATCCCGGCCTGCGTCTGGTCGGCGGTGTCGAGGGTGCCTACAACTCGATCTCCGAAAAAATCGACCCGAATTTCTCCTTCCTCGCCAGCAACACCTTCGGCGATTTCGGCGTGCTGCTGTCGGTGGCCAAGCAGCAGCGCACCAACCGCACCGATTCGAATTCGGGCATCAACTTCCGCCCGATCGCACGCTGGACCGACCGCACCGGCACCGTTTACCGCAACCAGGCGATCTCGGTGCTGCAGCGTGACGCGGGCATCACCTTCACCGATGCGATGAAGAACAAGATCTTGTTTCTCGACAAGGTTGGCGACCGCGTTTACCAGAATGAACAGGACCGCCTCGGCATCTCCGGCTCGCTGCAGTACAAGCCGAGCGACAAGTTCAGCATCGCGCTCGACGCGTTCATCGGCTCGTACGATACGGTCGAGGACGAATATGACGCCGCCGGCTATTCGGCATCGAGCAATTCGACGCTGGAAACGATCCACGCATTCGATGCGACCACACTGAGCAGTAGCGGGATCGTCGTGCTGCGCGACGTGTCCTACACCAACACCCAGCATGAGTTTCTGAGCAAGGAATATCTCACCGACACCGACTATCGTCAGTTCGGCGGCGAGATGAACTGGGAAACCGGCAACTGGAAAATCACGGCGCTTGGCGGTTACTCGGGCGCCAAGCGGACCCTCGATTACGCCAACCTCAAGCATGTCGCCTATGCGCCGTCGCGCACCCGCTATACCGAGACCGGTGGCGAAACGATCCCGAGCGCCAATCCCAACACGATCGACATGTACAACGCGCCCTCGCGCTATCTGTTCGAAGCGTATGAAACGACGCGCGAGGAGGTCAAGGACGACAAATATGCTGCCCAGATCGACGTGAGCTACGGCTTCGAAGATCTGCTCATCAAGCGGATCAATGTCGGCGGGCGCTACACCAACAAGACCAACCAGCGCCAATATGGCGAGGAGAAGATCCAGGGGCCGACGCGCGGCAGCACCGCCTATGTCAACGTCCGCAAGCTCGGCGACAGCCCGCTGACCAACGTCATCGATATTGTCGGCGGCAAGGACTATCAGGCGCGCGACCTGAGCTGGGCGCAGATCTCCAACGATTATGCCCGTAGCTTCTTCCGTCCGGACGGGTTCGTCACCCCCTTTGCCAACGCCAATTACGCCAAGGTGCGGGAAGAGACGTTCGCAGGCTATGCGATGGTCGATTTCGAGTTCGATATTGCTGTGCCGGTGTTCGTCAATATCGGCGGACGCTATCTGCGCACGGATATTCACTCGGAAGGGTTTCACCAGATCCAGAACCCCAACGGCACGACCGGCCTGACCCCGGCACCGGTGGCAAGCGAGGGCAGCTATGAGAAGTTCCTGCCGTCGTTCAACGTCCATGCCGAACTGACCGACAGCCTGATCCTGCGCGCCGCCGCGTCGCAGACGCTGATCCGCCCGGCGCTGACCGACCTCGCTTACAAGCGCACCGCGAGCTACAATAATTTCCGGTTCACCGACGGCAATCCCGGCCTCAAGCCGACCTATGCCGATCAGTGGGAAGTCGGTGTCGAGAAGTATCTGGGCAATGGCGGGATCCTCGCCGCGTCCTATTTCTGGAAGAAGATCAAGGGCGTCGTCCAGAGCCAGTTGACCGGCGTGGTCAAGGACGTGACGGTGTACAACGCCAATGGCACGGTCAACGGCATCTACGACTTTGATGTGTATCAGCCGGTCAATGCTGCCGGTTCTTACAAGGTCAGCGGTGTCGAGCTGAACGCCGTGATCCCGTTCGGCATGTTCGCCGACTGGGCCGACGGGTTCGGTGTCAACGCCAACGCGACCTTCCTTGACAGCTCGCTGACCGGCCAGTCCTCGCTCGGCATCCCGACCGCGCCGATCGGCCTGTCCGATACCAGCTACAATGCCACTGTCTTCTACGACAAGGGTCCGATCTCGGTCCGCGTGTCGTATAACCGCAAGGGTGCCTATGTGGAGCGGATCGAGCGGAACATGTATCCGGTCTATCGCGACGCCTATGGCCAGTTCGACATTGCCGCCAGCTATCAGCTGACGCGCAACTTCCGCGTCGAGCTTCAGGGCATCAATATCGGCAATGCCAAGACCACCGGTTACACGATGGATCCGTCCTTCCCGACCACGTACGAGTTTTCGGGAAGCCGGATCAGCCTGGGCGTGCGCGCCCAGTTCTGAGTTGCCGCCCGGCCCTGTCGTTTCGGCGGCGGGGCCGGCTGGTACAAATCTGTCACAATCCACTGATACCGCGCGGACCGGCAGCCATTTTGGTGTGCCGGTCCGCAGCCCGGAGCTTTATTTGATGATCTCACGCCTTGCCCTTGTCGCCCTGCTCGCCCTCACCGCGCCGACCGCGCTGGCGCAGGAAGCGACGCCCGTTCCGGCACAGGGCGCGCAGGCGGATGCGCGCGAGCCGGGCGGCGCGCGCCGGGTCGAGGATGACAGGAGCGCCGCCTATCGCAAGCTTCTCGCCAAGGCGAAGGTGCGCAACGTCATCCTGCTGATCGGCGATGGCATGGGCGATTCGGAAATCACCATCGCGCGCAACTATGCCGAGGGTGCCGGCGGCCATTTCAAGGGCATCGACGCGCTGCCCTTTACCGGCCAGATGACGCATTATTCGCTCGACCGCGAAACGGGGAAGCCGAATTACGTCGGCGACAGCGCCGCGACCGCGACCGCATGGGCGTCGGGCGTCAAAAGCTATAATGGCGCGATCGGAGTGGACATTCATGGCAAGCCGCACCGCACCCTGATTCAGATCGCAAAGGCCGCCGGACTCGCCACCGGCAACGTCTCGACCGCTGAGATTCAGGACGCGACGCCGGCCGCGCTGGTCGCGCACGTCACCCAGCGCAAATGCTATGGGCCGGAGGCAACCAGCAAGACCTGCCCGACCAATGCGCTTGAAAATGGCGGGCTGGGGTCGATCACCGAACAGCTGCTCGATACGCGCCCCGACCTGATCCTGGGCGGCGGCGCAGCGAGTTTTGCCGAGAGCGCGAAGGCCGGCCCTTATGCCGGGCGCACGCTGATGGATCAGGCGCAAGCGCGCGGCTTCCGCATCGTCCGCGATGCGGCGGAGCTCGACGCGGTGACGCGGGCAGACACGCGCCAGCCGTTGATCGGGCTGTTCGCGCCGGGCAACATGCCGGTACGCTGGATCGGGCCACGCGCAAGCGTGCGCGGCAATATCGACAAGCCCGCCATCACCTGCCAGCCCAACCCGGCGCGCACGGCCGAGTTGCCGACGCTCGCGTCGATGACGCGCAAGGCGATCGCCCTGCTCAAGGATAACAAGAAGGGCTTCTTCCTCCAGGTCGAGGGCGCCTCGATCGACAAGCAGGATCATGCCGCCAATCCGTGCGGCCAGATCGGTGAGACAGTGGATCTGGACGAGGCGGTTCAGGCCGCACTGGAATTTGCGCGCGCCGATGGCAACACGCTGGTGATCGTCACCGCTGACCATGCACATACCAGCCTGATCGTCGGCAATGGCAGCCGCGCGCCGGGCCTGACCGCCGCGCTCAACACCCGCGATGGCGCTGTGATGACGGTGCATTATGGTACCGCCGAAGAAGGGTCGCAGGGCCACACCGGCGGTCAGCTGCGGATCGCCGCCTATGGTCCGCGCGCGGTGAATGTCAGCGGCCTGCTCGACCAGACCGACCTCCATTATATCATCCGGGACGCGCTCGGTCTGGATTGACCGGGCCGTCCGTCCAGGATTCGGGCGGAGGTCGCCATCCGCGTGAAACAGCGGTGGCATATGCCAGCATCTGCCGGACTATCGGTCCGATGCTGGCATTCCGCTCAACGGATTGGTGCGTGCTGGCGCTCTCGGCGTTCGGATGAGGTTGCCTCGCTTACGCAATCTTGGCGTTGTGCCACAGCATATAGCCGGCAACGACGAAGATCAGACCGGCAAAGACCAGCGTCAGCTTGCCGTTGTCCGAGAGCTTGCGCGCAACGGCAGCACCGGCCACACCACCCAAAACTCCGCCGGCGATGAACAGGCCAGCCAGCGTCCAGTCGACCAGACCGGAAAATGCGTAGTTGGCCGCAGTAGTCAGGCCAAAGGCGGTCACTGCGATCAGGCTGGTGCCGACTGCGTTGACGATCGGCATCCCGGTGGACGCGACCAGGCCCGGTACAATCAGGAAGCCGCCGCCGATACCGAAAAAGCCCGAAAAGGCGCCGCTGCCCAGACCAAAGCCCAGCACGCGCGGCGCGTTGGTGCGGGTGCATTGCGCTGCCGGGTCGCCCTTTGCCTTGCGCCCGCGGATCATCAGCACGCCGACCGCGACCATCACCAGCGCGAACAGGAACAGCAGCTGCTGGCCGTCCACTGCCTTGCCCAGCGTCGATCCGGCGAACGCGCCGACAATGCCCGCTGCAGCATACATGCCGCCGCAGCGCCATTTGACGGTATGCGCGCGCGCGTGGCTGGCAAGACTGGTCGCCGCATTGGCCGCGACCGCCAGTGCGGAGGTGCCGATCGCAACATGCGGGTTGGCGACACCGACGACATAGACCATCAGCGGAACGGCGAGGATCGACCCGCCGCCGCCGACCAGGCCAAGGGAAAAGCCGACCAGCGCGCCGGACAGCAGCCCGAGCAGCAGATAGGTCATATCAACCATGGCCGGGCTCCATCACGCGTCTGCCGGAGCGGTCACACCGCATCGAGCGGAATCTTGAGATAGCGGGTGCCGTTCGATTCCGGCTCGGGCAGGCGGCCGCCGCGCATGTTCACCTGAATCGACGGTAGGATCAGCCGGGGCATGTCGAGCGTGCGGTCGCGGTTGGTGCGCATCGCAACGAACTCGTCCTCACCGATGCCGTCATGGACATGGACATTGGCGTCGCGCTGCGCACCGATGGTGGTTTCCCAGCGAAATTCCGCGCGGCCCGGCGCCTTGTAATCATGGCACAGGAACAGCCGCGCCTCCCGCGGCAGCGCCAGAAGGCGGCGGATCGACTGGTACAGCCGCCGCGCATCGCCGCCCGGAAAATCCGCGCGCGCCGTGCCGTAATCGGGCATGAAGATGGTGTCGCCGGGAAACACCGCATCGCCGATGACAAAGGCAAGGTCGGCTGGTGTGTGGCCCGGAACGGCCAGCACGGTCGCGCGGATCGAGCCCAGCATGAAGCTGTCGCCATCGTCGAACAGCCGGTCGAACTGCGATCCGTCGCGTTCGAATTCGGTGCCGGCGTTGAACAGCTTGCCGAACGTGTCCTGGACCGTGGTGATATGGCGGCCGATCGCCAGCTTGCCGCCCAGCCGCGCTTGTAGCCAAGGGGCGGCGGAGAGGTGGTCGGCATGGACATGGGTTTCGAGCAGCCATTCGACGGTCAGCCCGCGCGCCTTCACATAATCGACGATCGCCTGTGCCGAGCCATGGCTGGTGCGCCCGGACGCGGGGTCGAAGTCCAGCACGCTGTCAATGATCGCGGCGACGCGCGTGACCGGATCATGGACGACATAGCTGACCGTGAACGTCGCCTCGTCGAAGAAGCCGCGCACGATCGGGACCGGCATTCGGTCATTGCGGCAGGAGCGGACAATGTCCGCCGCCTGGGCCAGCGCCGTGTCGTGATGGGTCATGATCAGCTACTCCCGAGTTGCGTCCTCGGAATATTAAATAGTACTTATATTCGTTAATGTCAATATAATGGTCGATTCAGGCCCGCGCGGTGTCGGGCTCCCGGCAGGCGCTGCACAGCGCGTCGAAGATGCGCCCGACCTGGGGATCGGAAATCGAATAATGACGCAGCTGCTGGTCGACCCGCGCCGCCACCGCGCCGGCTTCGCGCAGCAGCGCGAGGTGCTGGGACACCGCCGATTGCGACAGGCCGGTTACCTCGACCAGTTCGCCGACCGACGCTTCCCCCGCCGACAAGCGGCACAGGATCAGCAGCCGCGCCGGGTTGGCGAGTGCGCGCAGATGGCGGGCCAGGCCATCCGCCTGCACGCGCATTTCGTCGAGGGACAGGTCCAGTGAACTCATTGAGGTGCCTTTGTCATGGGCCGCGCGTCATCGCGCAGCACCACATAGATGGCGGGGATGACGAGCACGGTCAGCAGTGTCGAGGAAGCCAAGCCGAACAACAGCGAAATCGCAAGCCCCTGAAAGATCGGGTCGGTCAGGATCACCGCCGCGCCGATCATCGCCGCAGCGGCCGTCAGCACGATCGGCTTGAACCGGATCATCCCCGCCTCCAGCAGCGTGTCGCGCAACGATTTGTCCTCTGACCGGGCATGGCGGATGAAGTCCACCAGCAGGATCGAGTTCCGCACGATGATCCCGGCAAGCGCGATGAAGCCGATCATCGAGGTCGCGGTGAACGGCGCGCCGAACAACATATGGCCAAGGACGATGCCGACCAGCGTCAGCGGGATCGGGGTCAGGATCACCAGCGGAATCTTGAAATTGCCGAACTGCGCGACGACCAGCACATAGATGCCGAGCAGCGCGACCATGAACGCCGCACCCATGTCGCGGAACGTGACCCAGGTAATCTCCCATTCCCCATCCCACAGCAGCGAGGGGATGCTCTCATCCTCGGGCTGGCCGTTGAGGCGGATCTCGGGCTTGGGCAGGCCGCGCGCGGCCCAGTCATGCGCCGCGATCGCCTCATTGACGGCGAGCATCCCGTAGATCGGTGCTTCATAGCGGCCGGCCAGTTCGGCGCTGACCATCGTCGCACCGCGCCCGTCACGGCGGAAGATCGACGGATCGGCCGTGACCATCCGCGCCTCGACCAGTTCGCCCAGCGGCACCAGCTGTGGCCCGGCGGCCCCGCGCGTCACCGCGACCGGCGTTGCGGCGAGGGCCTGGCTCCAGCTGCGCTGCGACTGGTTGAGGCCCATCTGGATCGGCAGCGCGTCGCGCCCGTCGCCCTGCGGCGCATGGCCGACCACGGTATTGCCCAGCAACGCGCCGATCGAATCGAACAGCTGGCGTTCGGACAGGCCGTAATAGTCCAGCCGGTCGCGCTGTGGGATCAGCCGCAGCTCGGGTACCGGTGCGCCGAAGCTGTTGTCGACATCGACGATGAAGGGGACCGAGCGGAACAGCTTTTCCACCTCGGTCGCGACGTTGCGGCGCGTCGCTTCGTCCGGGCCATAGATTTCGGCGAGCAGCGTTGCCATGACCGGCGGGCCGGGCGGGGTTTCGACGACCTTGATCGACCCGCCTGCGGGCAGCGGCAGCGCCTTGAGTCGTTCGCGCAGGGCGACGGCGACGTCATGGCTGGCGCGCGCGCGCTCCTCCTTCGGGGCGAGGGTGAGCATCAAATCGCCCATCCACGGCTTGTCGCGCAGGAAGTAATGGCGGACCAGGCCGTTGAAGTTGAACGGCGCGGAGGTCCCGGCATAGGCCTCCATCGCCGTGACCTCGGGCACGGTGCGCGCCACCGCCGCCGCCTGTTCTAGCACACGCGACGTTGCCTCCAGGCTGGCCCCCTCGGGCAGGTCGACGACCAGTTGCACCTCCGACTTGTTGTCGAACGGAAGCAGCTTCACGGTGACCGCCTTGAAGTAGAACATCGATCCGGCGAGCAAGGTCGCCAGTCCGACCGCGATCAGAAAGGTCCAGGCGCTGCGCCGGGTGGCGATCACCCGCGCGGCGACACGGCCATAGAGCGCGCCGAGCTTGCCGCCATGGGCGTCGTGCTGTCCATGGCCCGCAGCCAGCGTCTTGCGGGCGAAGCGGATCATCAGCCACGGGGCAATGATCACCGCGACGAAGAAGGAGAAGATCATCGCCGCCGATGCGTTGATCGGGATCGGTGCCATATATGGCCCCATCAGCCCGGACACGAACAGCATTGGCAGCAGTGCCGCGACGACGGTGAGCGTCGCGACGATGGTCGGGTTGCCGACCTCCGCCACGGCGTCGATCGCTGCGCCGACGCGGGTGCGGCCGCCCTCGGTCCCGACATCTCCCATTGCCCAGTGGCGCGCGATATTCTCGATCATCACGATCGCATCGTCGACCAGGATGCCGATCGAGAAGATCAATGCGAACAGGCTGACCCGGTTGATCGTGAAGCCCATCAGGTTCGACGCGAACATCGTCAGCAGGATGGTGGTCGGAATGACGATCGCGGTCACCCCCGCTTCGCGCCAGCCGATCGCAAAGCCGATCAGCAGCACGATCGACACGGTGGCGAGCGCGAGGTGGAACAACAGCTCGTTCGCCTTGTGGTCGGCGGTCTCGCCATAGTTGCGCGTCACCGCGACGGTGACGGTATCGGGGATCAGGCTGCCCTTCAGCCGCTCGACCCGATCGGTGATCGCGTGCGACACGGTGACCGCATTGGCCCCGGCGCGCTTGGCGATGGCGAGGCTGACTGCCGGCGCGCTCGACCATTGATCGCCGTCGCGCGCCCAGCGCCACGCGCGCGCCTGATCCTGGGTCGGCGCTTCGCTGACATCGGCCACATCGCGCAGATAGACGGGCGCGCCCGAGATCGAACGCACCACCAGCGCGCCGACCGCTTCGGCGGATTCGAGCGTGCGCCCGGCCACGACCTGCGCGGTCTGGCCGCCCTCGCGCACCTGTCCGACGGGGAAGGCGCGATTGGCCTGCGACGTCGCCTCGATGACATTGCCCAGCGGCACCTGCAGCGCCGCGAGCCGCGCGGGATCGGGGGCGATGCGGATCGCCTGTTGCTGGCCGCCGACGATGAAGGTCAGGCCGACATCGGGCACCTTGGCGATTTCGGTGCGCAGCCGCCCGGCGAGCTGGGCCAGCGCCTGATCGTTCCACGCGCCCGGTGCATCGGGGCGGGGGGTCAGCGTCAGGACGACGATCGGCACGTCGTTGATCCCGCGCACGGTCACGCGCGGCTGGGGGATGCCGACCGGAATCCGGTCCATATTCGCGCGCAGCTTTTCCTCGATCCGGATCGCCGCATCTTCGGGCTTGGAGCCGACGAGGAAGCGCGCGGTGACCATCACGCCGTTGGATTCGGCCTGGGTATAGACATGCTCGACCCCGTCGACCGACTTG
Source organism: uncultured Stakelama sp. (assembly GCA_964638925.1). GTDB lineage: Bacteria > Pseudomonadota > Alphaproteobacteria > Sphingomonadales > Sphingomonadaceae > Sphingomonas. The sequence continues at coordinate 30,967 of CAZWZP010000007.1, forward strand.
ACGATCGTCTCCAGCGGCTTGGCGACCAGCTCGACCGCGTCGCCCGCCGACAGCCCCGGCGCGGCGACCATGATGTCGACCATCGGCACCGAGATTTGCGGCTCTTCCTCACGCGGGATGGTGATGGTGGCGAGCAGGCCGACCAGGATCGCCGCGAGCAGCGCCAAAGGCGTCAGCGGCGAATTGATGAAGGCGCGCGTGAGCCGACCGGAGATGCCGAGATTCATTTCTGCGCTCCCAGCGCGATCCGGTCGCCTGCGGCGATGCCCGACAGGATTTCGACGCGATCGGCATCACCGGTCGGCGCGGTCTGCACCGGCACCGTCGCGAGCGTCCCGTCCGCCCCCACCAGCCGCACACTGTCCACCCCGAAGCGGGTGGTGATCGCGGTCTTGGGCACGATCAGCGCCGCGCGGCGTCCGGCCTCGACCCGCGCCGAAACACGGCGGCCGATCAGGTCTGCGGGCAGCTTGTCGATGACGACATCGGCCGACACCTGGCCGCCATTCACGGCGGGATAGAGCTTCGTCACCGTGCCGCGCCGCGTATCGCCCTGCGCCAGTTCGGCGGTGACCGCCGCGCCGGGCCGGATCGTGGCGGCGAGGCTTTCGGGCAGTTCGAGCCGCAGGATGACCGGCCCCGAGGTGATCGTCGCAATCGCCATGCCTGGCGCAACCGCCGACCCGGCAGGGATGTTGGCGATCAGCACGCGCCCGGCGGACGGCGCGGTCACTGCGCCCTGTCCGGCGACGGCGGACACCGCCGCCTGTTGTGCGCGGGCGGCGCGAATCTGCGCCTCCGCCGCACGGGCACCGGCCTGTGCCTGATCCAGCCGCGCCTTGGCGTAAACGCCATTGTCATACAGGAATTGCGTCCGCGCCAGCTCGGCGCGCGCCTGCGCCGCCTGCGCTTCGGCAGCGGCGGCCTGCGCCCCATAAGCGCTGCTCTGATAGCGCAGCTGGCTGTCGACGATGCGCCCGATCACCTGCCCGCGCGCGACCATATCGCCTTCCTTGACGGTCAGGCTGGTCAGCACGCCGGGGATGCGCGCCATTGCCTGTGCCTGATCGACGCTGGTGATGCTGGCGCTGACGGTCCGCCAGTCGGCGGTGTCGGTGCTGCGGACGTTCAGCGTCGGCCCGGCATAGCGGGGGGCGCTGGCGGTCGGTGACTCGGCCTCACCCCCGCACGCGGCGAGCGGAAGGGCGGTGACCGCGAGCAGCAGGGCAAGGCGCCGGTGCATCGGTCAGGCTCCCGCGGTCACAGGAAGGCCGGCAGCCTTCCACGCAGCGATTCCGCCGGCCAGATGCGTATCGACCGCCGCTTCCGCCACCGCGCACTTGCCCAGCGCCATCGCCGACCGCTTGCCGCCCGCGCAGTTGAGCACCAGCGTGCGTGCGCCGGGATCGGGCAGGGCGGCGGGGTCGAAGCGCGACAGCGGCAGATTCACGGCCCCGGCAATATGCCCGCTCGCAAACTCGTCGCGCTCACGCACATCGACGACCAACGCGGTTCCGTCCGCGATCATCGCCTTCAACTCATTGGGTGTGACTTCACGCATCGCGCGCCTCCTGAACAAACCGAACATGGCAATCCTCTAAAATTGCATCTTGCTAATATGCATTATGAAGAATATTAGTCAACTCGAATTTATCGGAGAGAGGTTATGTCGGATTCACATGTCGTGGTGCTGGGGGCGGGGCTGGGCGGCACCATCGCAGCGTATGAACTTCGCGAAGCGCTAAAAGGAAAGGCGCGCGTCACGGTGCTGAACAAGGGCGAGGATTACTGGTTCGTCCCGTCCAACCCCTGGGTCGCGGTCGGCTGGCGCGAGCCGGAGGCGATTCGCGTCCACCTGCCCCCGGTGATGCAGAAGCATGGCATCGCCTATTCGAGCGTCGGCGCGGCCAAGGTGCATCCGACCGAGAATCGCGTCGAATTGCTCGACGGCAGCTCCGTTGATTACGACTATCTCGTCATCGCGACCGGCCCCGACCTTGCCTTCGATGAAATCCCCGGCTTCGGGCCGGATGGCCATACCGAGTCGATCTGTCACACCGATCACGCCGCCGCGGCCCATGCCAGGTTCGAGGAGCTGTGTGCCAACCCGCGCCCGATCGTGGTCGGCGCAGCGCAGGGCGCGTCCTGCTATGGCCCCGCCTATGAAATGGCGATGGTGCTCGACACCGAGCTGAAGCGCCGCAAGATCCGCGACAAGGTGCCGATGACTTTCGTCACGCCCGAGCCCTATATCGGCCATCTCGGCCTCGACGGGGTGGGCGACACCAAGTCGATGCTCGAAAGCGAAATGCGCGAGCGGCACATCAAATGGCTGACCAACACCCGCGTCACCAGCGTTGAGGATGGCGTGCTGCACGCCGAAGAGGTCCATGAGGATGGATCGCTCAAAAAGGCGCACGACCTCGATTTCGGCTGGGCGATGCTGTTGCCGGCGTTCCGTGGCGTGGCGGCGGTGCAGGGGATTGAAGGGCTGAGCAATCCGCGCGGCTTCATCCTGACCGACAAGCACCAGCGCAACCCGACCTATCGCAACATCTTTGCGCTGGGCGTGTGCATCGCGATCCCGCCGGTCGGCCCGACGCCGCTTCCCGTGGGCGTGCCCAAGACCGGCTTCATGATCGAAAGCATGGTCACCGCGATCGCGCAAAATCTGAAGCAGATCCATGCCGGCGAGGAGCCGACGCATGAGGCGACGTGGAACGCCATCTGCCTCGCCGATTTCGGCGATGGTGGCGTCGCCTTCGTCGCCAAACCGCAAATCCCGCCGCGCAACACCAACTGGTCGGCGTCGGGCAAATGGGTCCATCTCGCGAAGATCGGCTTCGAGAAATATTTCCTGCGCAAGGTCCGCAAGGGCGAGAGCGAACCCTTTTACGAAAAGCTCGCGCTGCACGTCCTCGGCATCAAGAAACTCCGCTTCGACTAAGGAAAGGTCTGTCCCATGAACCTCGATCGCGCCGTGCTCGCCTTTGCCGGAACAATGGTGCTGGTGAGCGCCATCCTGTCGCTGACCGTTCACCCCTGGTGGATCGGCCTGACGCTGTTTGCCGGGGCCAATATGCTCCAGGCGGCGTTCACGGGTTTCTGCCCGGCAGCGATGCTGTTCAAGCAGTTCGGCGTGCGCCCCGGGGCGGTGTTCCGGTGAAGCGCCGTGCCCTCACGGCTCTGGCGTCGGCGAGCTGGCTGGTGCTGGCCATTCCGACACAGGCCCAGTCGCTGGATGAGGTGGTCGCGGCGACGTTGGCACGCTCGCCCGATCTCGCTGCGGCAAATGCGCGGGCGGACGGTGCCGCAGCGCGGGTCGATCAGGCCAGCGCCGAACATATGCCCAGCGCCAGCCTCCAGGGTGAGATCGGCGTCGGACGGATTGATCCGCAGGGCTTTTTCGGCCTGACCGCCGATGACGTCACGCCGCGCTCGATTCAGTTCGGGACCGAACTGCCGCTGTATACAGGTGGCCGGGTCGGCGCTGCTGTCGGTCAGGCGCGCGCCGGCGTCGCCGCGGCGCAGGCGGGGCGCGCTGCTGCGGCGTTGGCGTTGCGGATTGATGTGGTTCGCACCTATGCCGACGCGGCTGCGGCACGCGACACGGTGGCGGCGTATGCCCGGATGGAAACCGCGCTGATCGAGGCGCAGCGCCAGGCGCGGTTGAAATATGAGACCGGGGCGGGGACCAGCACCGAGCTTGCAATGGCCGAGGCGCGGCTGGCCGAAGCCCAGGCGGCGCGGGCCATGGCCGAGGGCGAGCAGCAGGCGGCACTCGCGGCCCTGCGGACATTGTCCGGAATGGATGTCGTGCCGGACGCGATCCTGCCCGAGGTGCGCCAGCCCGACATGGCGATGGCCGCAGCGATCGAACGCGCCCGCGCGCGCAATCCCGGCATTGCAGCGGCGCGTGCGATGGTCGATGCGGCGCGCGGTGGCGTGGCGGGGGCACGGGCCGAGCGGCTGCCGACGGTCGGTGCCTATGCCGAGGCGGCGAGTGTGCGCGACCAGTTTTTCCCCGGTTATCGTGCCGACAGCGCAAGTGTGGGCGTGCGTGCCCGCTGGACCCTGTTCGACGGCGGCCGCACCGGAGCGCGGGTCCGCGCGGCTGAGGCCGAACTTGCCGAGCGCACGGCACAGCTCAATGCGGCGGAGCGAGAGGTCGAACGGCGGACCGTGGCTGCCTATGTCGCCGTGACCAGCGCCGAACGCACGCTGACCGCTGCCCGCGCGCGACGCCATGCGTCCGATGCAGCGCTCCGCGGAGTACGGTTGGAAGTGCAGGCAGGGGCACAGCCATTGCTGGCGCTGCTCGATGCCGAGCGAGAGGCGGCGGTTGCCGCAGCCGACGAAACGCGCGCGACTGCGCGGCGGCTGGTCCAGGCAGAGATTCTCACCGCCTTGCTTGGAGGCGAATGACCGGATCGAATCGCAAACGCCGCCCACAGCGTCACCAATGGAAAAGCCCCAACGGGCTGTAGCCTGAAACCTGCAGATATCTGCGGGTGGTGACCCCTACGGGAGGCGTCGGCGTTGCCTCCGGGCCGCGGTTTCCCGCCATTTTCCTAGCGGCCGATTGGCGTAGGTGTACTCAGCGGGTGTACTCACGGATCGTGAGCACACCTGATCCGTAGGCGTGGGAGTTCACATTTGTAAAGGTGATAGGTGCGGCCTTGACCGCCGCTACCCTAGGGCCAGGACTCATTGGTCAGAGCCAGAAGATGACAGTGGCCGCGAGTGCGATGGCGGA
>CAZWZP010000008.1:0-12608 GCA_964638925.1 uncultured Stakelama sp.
GAACTCATCGTCCTGGTCGATGCGCTTGACCGGAACGTTGGTCGGGATCGACACGACGTTCATCTTGTAGATGTCGAAAAATTCCGGCGCTTCGGTCGCGGCGGTGCCGGTCATGCCCGACAGCTTGGGGTACATGCGGAAGTAATTCTGGAAGGTGATGCTGGCGAGCGTCTGGTTCTCCGGCTCGATCTGCACGCCTTCCTTGGCCTCGACCGCCTGGTGCAGGCCGTCGGACCAGCGGCGGCCGTCCATCATGCGCCCGGTGAATTCGTCGATGATGACGACCTTGCCGTCCTTGACGATGTAGTCGATGTCGCGCTTGTACATCGTGTTCGCGCGCAGCGCCTGATTGAGGTGGTGAACCACCTGGGTATTCTCGAAATCGTAGAGGTTCGCGCCCTGGAGCAGCCCGGCCGCTTCCAGCATCCGTTCGACGGTTTCGGTCCCCTCCTCGGTCAGGATGACGCTCTTCTGCTTTTCGTCCTTCTCGTACAGGTCGGGGGCGAGCTGCTTCACGACTGCATCGACGCCGATATAGAGTTCGCTCTTGTCGTCGGTCGGGCCAGAGATGATCAGCGGGGTGCGCGCCTCGTCGATCAGCACCGAGTCGACTTCATCGACGATCGCCATTGCGAACGGGCGCTGGACCATCGACGCGCGGTCGTACTTCATATTGTCGCGCAGATAGTCGAAGCCGAATTCGTTGTTCGTGCCATAGGTGATGTCCGACGCATAAGCCTCGCGCCGCTGATGATCGGCGAGGTTGGGGACGATCACGCCGACGGTCAGGCCGAGGAAACGGTAGATCTGGCCCATCCATTCGGAGTCGCGGCGCGCCAGATAGTCGTTGACGGTGATGACATGGACGCCCTTGCCCGGCAGCGCGTTGAGGTAGCAGGCGAGCGTTGCAACCAGCGTCTTGCCCTCGCCCGTCCGCATTTCCGCGATCTCACCGCGATGAAGGACGATGCCGCCGATCATCTGCACATCGAAATGGCGCATCCCCAGCACGCGACGCGATGCCTCACGCACCGTGGCAAAGGCTTCGGGGAGGATCGCGTCGAGCTGTTCGCCATTGGCGAGCCGCTCGCGGAATTTGACCGTCTGCGCGGCAAGATCGGCGTCGGACAACGCCTGAAGCGCGGGCTCAAACCCCGCAATCTTCTGGATGATGGGATTGAGCGAACGGACGTACCGGTCGTTGGACGAACCGAACAGGGATTTGGCCAGGCCGCGAAACATGAGGGTTTCCAGTCGTGTGAAATTGCAGGGTGTGCGCCCGCGTCGCGAGCGCTAACGATTCGAATGCGAAATGGATGCCGGCCGCACGGATGCGGCGGCGCGCGCGGCTATTCGAGCCGGCGTTCGCTGGTCAGGCGGGCAGGCGTGCCAACCGGAGCATCGTGGATCGCAAAGGCAGCCGCGACGGGCGCTTCACGGTTGGCAAGGGGACGGCTGGCGACCGCCGCCGCAACGTTCGCCACCGTTTCAACAGCGGTTTCGGCGGTGCGGGAGATGGCGGTGTCGCTGCGCTGCTGGAACCCGCGCAGGTCGCGGTCACCGGCAATCGCACCGGTGAGGCTCGCGAGGAGCGCGGAGAGGAACAGCAGCAATTGCACGCGAAAACCCGTTAAACGGCCCCTTGTTGCCCGCCGCTGAACGACGGACGGGGGTGACATAGGGGTTGGGCGCGCTTCGTCCAAGTCCCAAATGCGTCGGCACGCGGTGCGCGTGCCGCTCAATTGGCCGGAGCCCGGCTCAATCTCCAGGCGGCGTCCACCGCTCCAAGGAATGCGGAACGACTGCGACGCAGCACGCCAGCGGCCTCGACGCTGGATTCGGCGCGCAGGGTTAGCAGATCGAACACCCGCCGCTCGGCACTGCGATACAGGGTACGCGCCTGCGCAGCATCGCCAGCGTGCATCAATGCGTAATCGGCCGCCGCGATCAGCACCAACACCTGCTGTGGATCGCGTTCCTGATCGGCAAGGGCCAGACGCGCGGCCTCACGATAGGTGGTTCGCGCCGCAGTGGTACGGTTGAGGCGCTGATACAAGCTGGCCAGATTATTGAGCGTCCCGTAGCTGCGCGCGGTCGCGCCGCAACGCGCGCGAATCCGCAACGCCGTCTGATATGCCCGCGCCGCCGCAGCATAGTTGCGCCGCGTTTGCAGGATGCTGCCCAGATTATTGTGGGCCGTCGCCCAGCCGGGGGAGCATTCCGGAACCCTCCCCTTCAATCCGGCGATGGCTTCACGAATCATCGCCTCGGCCAGCTCCAGCTTTCCTGTCGCCTCCAGGATCACCGCGAGGTTCATCTGCGCCAGCCGATATTCGGCGCTTTCGAAGCCGTTCGCGTTCAGCGCCTCGACCGCATATGACTGATACTTCTCGGCTTCCGCCACCTTTTCCTGTTCGAGCAGCACGCTGGCCAGGTTGATGTAGATCCGGATCAGATCCGGATGCGTGCGCGGCGCGACCCGTGACAGGCTCGCCAGTTGCCGGCGCAGGACATTTTCCGCCTCACCAAATGCGCCCTGAGCAGCAAGCGCCACTGCGAGTGGCCCGAGGAATAATCCGACGATCGGGTGATCGGCACCAAATTGCGCTTCAGCCAGGGTGACGGCTTCACGCGCGAGCGTTTCGGCAGCCTGAAATTCGCGGGTCGTGTGTCGCGTCTCACTCAATGCCCGCATCAGGGGGGCGCACGCGACGCGCACGGTCGACGCAGCCCGGCATGTCGCCAGCTCGGCTTCCAGCAGTGCGGCTGCCTCGGCATGGCGCGCATCGGTAAGCAACGTCGCAACGCGCGCGGATGGCTCGACAAAGGCAATGTCCTCGACCATCGCGGCTTGTGCGGGCGACCAGGCCAGGGTCGCGGCCATGATCGTCGCCATGCGCCACCCGGAACCAGGTCGTGAACGGACTGTCATCCCTGCCCTTCCTTCACGCGCCGCATCGCCGCTAACGCCGCCGCACCACCTCACACCCCACCCGCGCATCCGGATACACGTCAAGCTTCATCGAGCGGACGCGGACTTCGGCGACGCGCGGATCGGCGGACAAGGCGAGTGCGGCGACGGCGTCGCACAGCGTTTCCTGAAGCTCGATATGCCCCCGTGCCGCCAGCGCGAGGATACCGGTGCGGAGATAGTCGTAATCGACCACCGCCGCGATTTCGTCCGCTGGCGGAGCGTCGTAGACACAGCGCATCGCGACATTAAGCTCGACCCGTTGCGGCGCGGCGCGCTCGTGGTCGTGGATACCAAGACCGATTTCGACCACCAGGCGATCGAGATGGATGGTATATTCAGCCATGCGGGCGATCCCTGCCCGTGAACATCACGTCACTGTCGCGCTTCACCAGACGCTGGCCGCAATCGACGAAGATGTTCTGGCCGGTGATGCTGCGGGCGGTGAGCAGATACGCGACGGTGGCGGCGATTTCGTCGATCGCGACCGGGCGTTCGAGCAGATTGGCCGATGCGACGCTGGCGAACTCTTCCGGCGTCTGATCAAGGCTCGGCAGGGTCAGGCCCGGCGAGACGGCGTTGACGCGGATGCGCGGGGCGAGCTGCATCGCGAGCAGCGTCGTCGCCTCGGCCAGCGCGGCCTTGCTCAACGTATAGGTCAGGAAATCCGGGTTGGGGTTGGCAAGCTTCTGATCGAGCAAATTGACTACCGCCCCCGCCCCCAGCCCGACCTGTGCGGCGAGCGCCGAGGCGAGCAGCAGCGGCGCGCCGAGGTTGACGTGCATGTGGCGGTCGAGCCCGGCATAATCGGCGAGCGGGAGCGCGTCCCAGGCAAAGCGCGAGGCGTTGTTGACCAGCCCCTCGACCGGCCCGCCCAGCGCGCGCGCCGCAGCAGCGATCAGGTTGCGGGTGTCGGCGGCGTCGGCAAGGTCGGCGGTGACGAGCGCGACACCGAGTTCGACCGCCAGCGCCTCGGCCTCGTCATGCGAGTCATGGTGGTGCACCGCCACCGCATGGCCGTCGGCGACCAGGCGGCGGACAATCGCCGCACCGATCCGCCGCGCGCCACCGGTGACCAATATCCGCATCAATAGCCCATCAGCGCGAGGACTTCCTTGCGGCTGCGATCATCCTCGCGGAAGGTGCCGATCACGCGGCTGGTAACCATCGACACGCCGGGCGTGCGCACACCGCGCGCGGTCATACAGGCATGGCTGGCGTCGATCACCACCGCGACGCCGCGCGGTTTCAAATGATCCCAGATGCAATCCGCGACCTGCGCGGTCAGCCGCTCCTGAACCTGAAGGCGGCGGGAATAGGCGTGCAGCACGCGCGCGAGTTTCGAGATGCCGACGACATGCTTGCCGGGCAGATAGGCGATCGACGCCTTACCAATGATCGGCGCCAGATGATGTTCGCAATGCGACTGGAACGGAATGTCCTTGAGCAGCACGATGTCATCATAGCCGCCGACCTCTTCGAATACCCGGCTGAGGTGCGAGGCGGGGTCTTCGCCATAACCCTGGCAATATTCCTTCCACGCCCGCGCGACGCGCAGCGGGGTGTCGATCAGCCCTTCGCGACTCGGGTCGTCACCGGCCCAGCGCAACAGGGTGCGAACCGCATCTGCGACCGCATCGGGCACCGGAATCTTGGACTGGGGGGCGGCAAGATCACCGTCTTCGGGTTCGTCGTGATTATGGCAACTCATCGTGGCTGGTGCCCTATCCTATGGTCTGACGCTACGGCAAGCGCGTCTGGCTGTGTTGCCCTAGCGCAACAAACGGTGTCGGAACGGGAAATTGCAAGCTTTTCCGCGAGATTCCTAGCGTGATTTGACGTTGACGTAAGGATTCGAGCAGCGGTAGCGTGTGTCCAACAACAACAAAGAACGGTCCCGGAGGGAATACCCCGGCGCACCCAGAGAGGAGAGACCCATGCGAACACTCCAGCTGTTTTCCGCATCCGCCCTCGCGCTGATCGCGGCTACCCCCGCTTTCGCCCAGGACGCCACAGCCCCCGCAGCGCAGGAAGACGATGCCTCGGGTAACGAAGTCGTCATTACGGCGACCCGCCGCAACGAGACGGTCCAGGATGTGCCGATTGCGGTGACCGCAGTTCCAGCGTCGCTGCTGGAAAATGCCGGCATTGAAGATATTCGCGGGCTTGAGCAGCTGGCACCGTCGCTGCAAAGCTCGACCGGCCAGTCGTCGGCGACCGGCACCACCCTCTATATCCGCGGCATCACCACCGCAGGCGACAACCCCGGCTTTGAGCCGGCCGTCGGCGTATTCATTGACGGCGTATTCCGCGCACGTGCGGGCGTCGCCGTGTCGGAACTCCCCCAGCTTGAGCGCGTCGAAGTGTTGCGCGGGCCGCAGGGCACGCTGTTCGGCCGCAATACGTCGGCTGGCGCGCTGTCGATCTTCACCGCTCAGCCGGCATTCCAGCTTGGCGGCTATATCGAGGGCAGCTACGGCAACTATAACGCGTTCGAGCTGAAGGGCGCGGTGACCGGCCCGGTGACCGACCAGCTCGCACTGCGCGTCGATGGCGGCTATCGCAAGCGCGACGGCTATATCGAGGACGTCAATAGCGACCGCGCGTTCAACAATGTCGATCGCTGGTACGCCCGCGGTCAGGCGCTGTACGACACCTCGACCTTCTCGCTGCGCCTGATCGCCGATTACTACGAGACCGACGAACAATGCTGCGGTGCCATCTCGGTCGTGCGCGGATCGTTCGCGCCGCTGCTGCAGGGCATTGCCGGAGCGCAGGGCCGGACCGGCCTGTTTGTCGGCACGGAGCGCACCGTCAACGGCCTGCCGACGACGGTCGATCCGGAACAGCGCCGCATGGCAGCGTCGCCGAACCGCGATTTTTCCGAAAAGGTCCGCGACTGGGGCATTTCGGCCGAGGTCAATGCCGAGCTGGGCGATATCAAGTTCACCTCGATCACCGCGTATCGCAACTGGCGCGCGCTGCGGAACCAGGACATCGACTTTTCGGGCGTCGATCGCGCCTATCGCGATGGCTACAGCAACCGCCTGACCGACTTCACCCAGGAAATCCGCTTCCAGGGATCGGCATTCGGCGGCGCACTCGACTGGCTGGTCGGCGGTTTCTACCTCAACGAGACCAACGATGTGCATGACACGGTGCGCATCGGCAATGACGGCAACCGCTATGTCGACTCGATCTTCAACGCGCTGGCCGGCCCTTCGTTCGGCGGTTCGGTCCAGTTCTATGGATCGCTCGGCGCTGCCCCGACCCCGGGTGCGGTATTCCTGAACCCGGCCGTGCCGAACGCGCTGGCCGCCTATCAGGCCGCCTATGGCGCCGCGCTGGCACCGATCGTCGGATGTTTCCGTACCGCAGTTGGCGCGGCGCCGTCGGGCGTCGTTCCGGTCGCGACCTGCAATGCGCTCGGCTATTCCCCGACGCCGGTGGCCGGTCTTGCGGCACTGGCCGCGAGCCCGCTGCCCGGTGCCGCCGCCGGACAGGGCAACAACAACGACTATCGCGTCAAGACCAACGCCTTCGCGCTGTTCACGCACAACATCATCAACATCAGCGACAAGCTGTCGCTGACGCTGGGTGCGCGCTGGAACTATGAGAAGAAGGACTTCACCGCGACGGTCAGCAACAACACCGGCAGCTGCACCTTCTTTAACCAGGTGCGCGCGGGCAACACGGCTGCGGTCCAATATGCTAATTTGCTCCGCCAGCTCGGCCTGTTCAACAACCTGTTCCTGCTGAGCTGTAACCCGGCGATCAACACCGAGTTCAACGGCAGCTATGCCCATGACCAGGATGAGAGCAAGATCACCGGCACCGCCAAGCTGGCGTTCAAGGTGAATTCCGACATTCTGGTCTATGGTGGCTATGACCGCGGCTACAATATGGACCAGGCGACGTTCGACAGCGTCCTGCTCGGCGGCAACGGGCCGCAGGCCAGCGACCTGGCGTTCGGATCGGAGTCGGTCGATGCGTTCGAAATCGGCGTGAAGACCCAGTGGGGCCGCGCCTTCACCTTCAACGTCGCGGCCTTCTACCAGAAGTTCAGCGACCTGCAGTCGCTGGTGTTCAGCGGCAACAACTTCGTCGTCCAGAATGTCGACAGCACGACCAGCAAGGGCGTCGAGCTGGAATCGATCATTCAGCCGGTGCGCGACTTCACCGTCCGCCTCGGCTATAGCTATATCGACGCGCAATATGATGCCGACAACAACTTTACCGGCACGCCGCTGCAGGGCCAGGAAGGCCGTCAGGTCAGCAACCAGCCGAAGCACACGGTAACGATGGCGACGACCTGGTTGCCGCGCCTCTCGTCGAACATCCGCGGCCTGGTCCATGTCGACATGCGCTACAACAGCGAAGTCAACATTCCGTCGAACAACCCGAACCCGGTTACTGGCCGCACCGCGCTGTACAATCAGGGCTACCCGCTGATCGGTGCGCGCATCGGCATTCAGACCGAGGACCGCAAGAAGAGCCTGGAGTTCTTCGTCGAGAACCTGACCAACCAATATTACCACATCACCGGCTTTGCGGTGCCGGAGCAGACCGGTAACTTCGCCGCCTATCCGGGCCTGCCGCGCTTCTTCGGCGTCAAGGCGAAAGTCGGCTTCTGATACGGGGGTGACCGGAGCCAGCCGGCCCGGTCCTGCACATGATTTGGGCGCGTTCGGACAGCCGGACGCGCCCTTTTTTCAAGCTCCGCTGGCAACTGCACCGCCGCCGTAATCGCCGAGCGGCGAGTTCTCCACAAGCAAACCGCACAAAACCCCTTGGAACAGCATCAAATACGTGCATCGTGGAGAGAACCGGATTACATCCGGCGCAGCGACAACGGTGGCAAGGCTTCGCTCGAGCCGTCGGCGCTGACCAAGATCGGGATCCGGCATCGGTTGCCGGCCCGCAGAGGAGAAGAATAGAATGGCCGAAAACAAGGCATCTGGCGGCGCCCGTGGCGGCATCGCGAAGCCCGTCACCCCGTCGCCCGAGCTCGCCGCGATCGTCGGCACCGCAGATCTGCCGCGCAGCGAGATCGTCAGCAAGATGTGGGAATACATCAAGAAGCACGATCTTCAGAACCCCGCCAACAAGCGCGAGATCCTGGCGGACGACAAGCTGAAGCCGATTTTTGGCACCGACAAGGTGACGATGTTCGAGATGAACAAGCACATCGCCAAGCACGTCAAATAAGTTCACGCTCCGGAGCAATCCGGATCGGACAGCGAGAGCCTCCGAAGCCTCTGGTTTCGGAGGCTTTTTCGATCCATGATAGCAGTTCCGCAGCTGCGGGCACACCGGGGGAACAAGGGTGGACGGGCGTACGGGCCGATTGTTGGAGCGACTTCCCCTTGCCCGCGCGCATCGCTGGCAGGGCTATGCGGTCGCGTTGGCACTGACGCTGGTCGGGTTGACCGCCCGCTGGGCGCTCGCTGCCAGCTTTCCGCCAGGCTACCCGTTCCTCACGTTTTTCCCGGTCGTCGTGCTGTCCGCATTTCTGTTCGGGCGGGGACCGGGCATCCTGTCCGCGCTGCTGTGCGGGGCGCTCGCCTGGTATTTCTTCATCCCGCCGGAAATGAGCTTCCGGCTGGAGCGCGGTGCCGCGCTCGCGCTGGGCTTCTATGCCGGCGTGGTGACCGTCAATTTGCTGCTGATCGACTGGATGCAGCGCGGTACTGCGCAACTCCAGCAGGAACGGGAGCGGTGCGAACTGCTCGCGCAACGCAGCCACCTGCTGTTCAGTGAATTGCAGCACCGGGTGTCGAACAATCTGCAGATGGTCGGTGCGGTGCTGGCGTTGCAGCAACGCAGCATTGTCGACCCGGCGGCACGCCAGGCGCTGAACGATGCCGGGGCCAAGCTGCAGACAATCGGCCGCATCCAGCGCCAGCTCTACGACCATAGCGGCGATCCCCAGACGCTTGAGCGGATGCTGCCCGATCTGGTCGCGGATCTGATGGCGACCGCAGGCAAGCCGGGCGTGACTGCGCGCGTCGATGTAGATGCACGCATCAAGCTGTCTCCCGATTGCCTCATCCCTGTCGCGCTGGTGGTGGCGGAAACCATCGCCAACGCCGTCGAGCATGGCTTTGGCGAGCGCGAGTCCGGACAGATTGAGGTGCGGATGGTGGCGAGCGACGGCCGCGTGACGCTGACCATCGCCGATGACGGTGCCGGACCACCAACCAGCTTCACCGCAGCGGCGGCGACCAGCCTGGGCCTTCGAATCTCACGCACGCTGGCCGAACAGCTCGGCGGCAGCTTCGACCTTGCGCCGCGCGACGGCGGCGGCGCGGTTGCGACGCTCTGCTTCCCGTCGGTCGCGACCTAGCGTCGATTGCGGTCAGACGGCACGGGCCTGCTCCCCTACCCGCTTCAGTCGCTCGCACAGCCAGGACAGTCCGCGGTCCATCTTTCTGGCGCTGTGAAACTGCATCATCTCGCGCATGACCGGCAACGGAAATGGCGGCTCCTGAATTAACAGGCCGAGTTGGGGCGCCAGCTCGCGCGCCAGCCGCTCATGCATCAGCGCGAGGCGCGTGGTGCCGGGCAGGATCCAGGGAACCTGCGAGAACGCCGCGCAGATGACATCGACCCGCCGCTGTTCGCCCTGACCGCGCAGATAATTGTCGATGAAGGTGCCGTCGCGCGAAACGCTGGTCGCGACATGGCCGCTGGCGAAATAGGTTTCGACGTCGAGCGGGCGCTGCATCGCCGGGTTGGTCGAACAACCGACCACGACGTGCCGCTCCTCAAACAGCAATTCGCGCGGGTGATCGGGGCTTAGAAACTGTTCGGGCGAGATCAGCAGGTCGATCTCCCCATCGTCGAGCAGCTCAAGAATGTCGGAGCGCGGCAGCGTGATCTCGATCCGGATCTGGGGTGCCTCCTTGTGCAGCATCCGCAACACCGGTCCGAGCAACACGGTCGTGATGTAATCGGACCCGACGATACGGAATTTGCGCTGCGAACTGGCGGGGTCGAAGCGCATTCCACTGGCAAGAATGGCGCGCATGTTGAGCAAGGCGGCGGACACGTCCGGTGCCAGCGACAGCGCGGCGGCGGTTGGCACCATGCGCTTGCCATGCTGGACCAGAATCTCGTCTGCAAAAGATTCGCGGAGCCGCTTGAGCGCCGCACTCATGGCTGATTGGGTGAGGTTGAGCCGCTCCGCCGCGCGGGTGACGCTACGCTCCTCAATCAGGACATCGAACGCAATCAACAGGTTGAGGTCGAAATGATCCAGTCGCATCCATCAATTCCATTTGTGGAGATGCATAGAAACAAATCGTTATGATAATTCATCGGCTTTGACCATCCTCAATGCAGAGGCGCGCTCACTGAAGCGGCGCCCATGGGAGGGTTGTCTGATGAAAAAATTGCTTCTTGCGGGGACTGCGATCCTCGTCGCCCATGCTTCCGCCGCGCTGGCGCAGGACGCGCCCGCCGCGCCGGCCGCGACCGAGGAAGCCGAAGGGCTCCAGGACATCGTTATCACCGCGCAGCGCCGCTCGGAATCGCTCCAGCGCGCCGCCGTTGCCGTGACCGCCGTGACCGGCGACGCTCTGGCGCAGTCGGGCATCACCGAAACCGCCAATCTCGGCAAGCTCGTCCCCTCGCTGGTCGTCCAGCCGACCGGCGGCACGACCAGCTTCTTTCTGCGCGGCGTTGGCACCAATTCGCAGAACTCGTTCTCGGAGAACGCGGTCGCGTTCAACTTCAACGGCGTCTATGTCGGCCGCCCGACCGCACCGGCAGGCGTCTTCTACGATCTTGAGCGGGTCGAGGTGGTCAAGGGGCCGCAGGGTACGCTCTATGGCCGCAACGCCACGGGCGGTGCGATCAACGTCCTTCCGAAAAAGCCGATCCTCGGCAAGTTCGGCGGCGAGGCGCTGTTCGAATATGGCAATTACGACAGCAAGAAGGGCTTCCTCGCGCTCAATGTGCCGATCGGTGACACGGTCGCGCTACGCGTCGCCGGACAGATCGTCGATCGCGACGGCTATATCTCCGACGGCTATGACGACGACAAGGGTGAGGCGGTTCGCGCGTCGCTGTTGATCGAGCCGTCCGACCGCTGGTCGATGACTTTGGTCGCCGATTACTACAACCAGCATGGCAAGGGTTCGGGCGCGGTATTGTTGCCCGAGGCGCGCTACACCGTCCCCGCGCTGGAGGACCGCGTCAGCGTGTCCGATCCGCGCGCCCACGCCGCGATCCGTCAGCTCGCTTCGACGATCACCGCCCCGCCCTTCTGCGGCGGCGTGGGTGGCTTTGTGAACAGCGGCTGCGTGGCGCTCGCTGGCACCGACGGCTTCCTCGATAATAAATTCTATGGCGTCAGCGCTACGGTGGTCGGCGATCTTGGCTTCGGCACGCTGACCGTCCTCCCCGCATGGCGGCGTTCGGACGTCAATTTCCGCACCTATCTGCCCGGTTTTGCGGGTGACATCACCGATCTGGCCGAGCAGACCTCGGTCGAAGTGCGGCTCGCGTCGAACGACGACGGAAGGCTGCGTTATGTGGTCGGTGCCTTCTATTTCGGCGAGAATCAGGAAACGCTGAACTTTTTCCGCCAGGGGAATATCTCGACCACGCGCTTCACCCCGCGCCTCAATACCGAGAGCGTCGCGGCGTTCGGCCAGTTGACCTTTGACCTGTCCGACAGCCTGCGCCTCGTCGCCGGTGGCCGCTACACGCGCGAGGACAAGAAGCAGCTGACCTCGACCGCGTCGGGCGGCCTGCCCGGTCCGGTGCTGCCGCCGCTGAGCGCGCCATTCACTGGCAGCCTGAGCTTCGAGAAGTTTACCTGGAAGGCGGGCGTCGAGTTCGACGCGGGTCCGGCGTCGCTGATCTATGCCAATGTCGCGACCGGCTTCAAGGCGGGTGGTTTCTTCGTCGCGCAGCCGCCGAACAACACCTTCCGCCCGGAAACGCTGACCGCCTATACCTTTGGTGCGAAGAACCGCTTCCTCGACAACAAGCTGCAGCTCAATTTCGAGGCATTTTATTGGGACTATAAGGACCAGCAGATCACCTATGTCGGCGGTGTGCCGACCGGCAGCGGGGTGATCGCGCAGGGGTCGATCACCGTCAATGCGGGCAAGTCGCACATCTATGGCGCCGAGTTCGAGGCGCGCTTTGCGCCGAGCCGCAACGACCTGTTCAACCTCAACGTCCAGTATCTCAAGGGCAAGTATGACAGCCTGCAGACGGCGAACTTCTCGCCGACGGGCGCGCCGGTCACCACGGGTTGTACCACGTTGGGCAGCCGCGCGGCCAATCCGGGCATCAACAATGCGCGCTTCTACGACATCGACTGTTCGGGCAAGCCGACGGTCAATTCGCCCGAATGGGCGATCAATGTCGGCTATGAGCGGACGTTCGAGCTGACCGGCGACCTCGATTTCATCGCGGGTGCGCGGGCGAATATCGAGAGCAGCCGTTTCATGAACTCGAACTATCGCCCTGAGGAAAAGCAGGACGGGTTCGTGATGGCCGACGCCTTTGTCACGCTGCGCAGCGGACAGGGGTGGAGCGTTACCGGCTTCGTCAACAACATCACCGATGAGGAAGTGCTGGCCCGCGCGGGTACCCGCCCGATCCTCGACTTCCCGGTCGG
>CAZWZP010000008.1:12674-20404 GCA_964638925.1 uncultured Stakelama sp.
GCGGTAGCGGCGGCACTCGCGGCATCGCCCGCGACTGCACAGCAAGCGCCGCCCCAGGGCGATGCGTTCATCACGCTCGGCACGATGGGCGGGCCGGTGGCGAGCCGCGACCGGTCCCAGCCCGCCAACGCACTGGTGCATGACGGGCGCGTCTATCTGGTCGATGCCGGTGACGGCGCGGTCCAGCAGCTGACCAAAGCAGGCTATCAGCTGCCCCGCGTCCGCGCGGTGTTTCTGAGCCACCTCCACACCGACCATACCGGCGGCCTGTCCGCCGTGCTGGGTCTGCGCAACCAGACCAATGTGGCGGAGAAGATCACCGTCTATGGCCCGCCGGGCACGCGCGAGCTGGTCGCGGGGATGGTCGCGTCGATGCAGCCTGCGGCGAAGGTCGGCTATGGCATTCCGGGCCAGCCCTGGGCGCCGCCGGCCGATACCGTGACGGTGATCGAGCTGGACGATGGCGACAAGGTGACGGTCGATGGCATGACCGTTACCGCCGCGCAGAACAGCCATTATGATTTCGCGCCCGGCAGCGTCGAGGATCGCAATTACAAGTCGCTGTCGCTGCGGTTCGACCTGCCCGGCCGGTCGATCGTCTATACCGGCGACACCGGGCCGAGCGCGGCGGTGGAGAAGCTCGCCAAGGGCGCGGACCTGCTGGTCAGCGAGATGATCGACATGGCCGCGACGATGGCGACGGTCGCGCGCAACTCACCCGACATGCCGGCTCCGGCCAAGCAGAAGCTGGAGCAGCATCTGTCGACCCATCACCTGACGCCCGAGGCGGTCGGCGACCTTGCCGCGCGCGCCGGGGTGAAGGCGGTGGTCATCACCCACTTCGCCGGCGGCACGCCCGATCCGGTCCGCACCCAAAGCTATATCGCCCAGGTCCGCGCCCGCTTTGCCGGGCCGATCACCCTCGCCAACGACCTCGACCGTTTCTGAGAGAGCAGACATGAATTCCGGTAACATTCTCGTCATCGGCGGCGGCATTGGCGGCCTGACCGCCGCGATCGCGCTGCGCGCCAAGGGCTTTACCGTCACGGTGATCGAGCGCGATCCCGACTGGTCGGTCTATGGCGTCGGCATCATCCAGCAATCGAACGTCATTCGCGCGATGGCGCAGCTGGGGCTGATCGACGAATATGTGGCGTCCGGCGTCGGGTTCGACGCGGTCGAGATTTTCACGCCCACCGGGGTCAAGGTCGCGCGCGTGCCGACCCCGCGACTGGTCGACGGCTATCCGGCGAATATGGGCATCAGCCGTCCCGCGCTGCACAAGATTCTGGGCGACCGCACGATCGCCAGCGGTGCGAAGGTGTTGCTCGGCGTAACCGCGACGCATCTGCGGGACGATGGCGCAGGCGTCGATGCGACACTGTCCAATGGCGAGCAGGCGCGCTTCGACCTCGTGATCGGGGCCGATGGCGTCTATTCGCAGACCCGCGCGGCGCTGTTCCCCGAACTGGCGGGGCCGCAATTCACCGGGCAGGCGGTGTGGCGCTATAACCTGCCACGCCCGGCCGATCTCGACGCGCTGCAAGCCTATAACGGGCCGACCGGGGTCGGGCTGGTGCCGATCTCCGAAGACCTGATGTATATCTATGTGACCACGCCCGAGCCGGACAATCCGCGTTACCCGCGTGAGGGGCTGGCGGCGCTGATGCGGTCAAAGATGGCGCATTGCGCGCCCTATATCCGCGAGCTGTCGGAGCGCATCACCGACGATGATGGCGTCGTCTATCGCCCGCTCGAAGGAATGATGGTCGAGGGCGACTGGCATCGCGGGCGGATCGCGTTGCTCGGCGATGCGGTCCATGCGACCACGCCGCATCTGGGCCAGGGCGCGGGCATGGCGATCGAGGACAGTCTGGTGCTGGCCGAGGAGCTGGTGCGACACGACGATGTCGAGACCGCACTGACCGCATACCGCAACCGCCGCTTCGATCGCTGCGCCTATATCGTCCGCTCCAGCCTCGCCATCTGCATGGGCCAGATCGGCAAGGGGCCGCCGGTCGATAACGCCAAGGCGACGCATGAGATGTTCGAAGTCGTCGCCCAACCGATCTGAGGAACGAGCCATGACCCAGCAAGCGACGACCCGCCATGGCGTGATCCTGATGCTGACCGCGGTGATGCCGACCATGGCGATCATCGCGCTGGTCCCGGTGCTGCCACTGCTGATGCGCGAATTTGCCGGCGTGCCGGGTGCGGCGGTGCTGGTGCCGATGGCGCTGACGATTCCCGCATTGTGCGTCGCGCTGTTTTCTCCGCTCGCCGGCTGGCTGTCGGACAAGGTCGGGCGCAAGCGGCTGCTGATCGCCGCGCTGGTCGGCTATGCCGCCTTCGGCCTGCTGCCGCTGCTGCTCGATGACCTGCGCATGATCCTCGCCGCGCGGGTGGCGCTGGGGGTGACCGAGGCGATTATCATGACCGTCGCGACCGCGCTGGTGGGTGACTATTTCACCGGCGAGCGGCGCGAACGCTGGGTGTCGATCCAGATCGCCACGGCGAGCGTCAGCGCGATCGTGCTGATCGCGGCGGGCGGCGCGCTGGGCGAGGCACTGGGCTCGCGCGGGCCGTTCTGGCTGTATCTGCTGGCGCTGCCGGTGGCGCTTGCTGCGGCCATGATCCTGTTCGAACCGGCAAAGACTTCGACGACCGCACCCGCTGCGGCGGGCAAGGCGCAGGGCATCGCGATGCTGGTCGCGATCACGTTCGGCATCGGGATGCTGTTCTACACGCTGATCGTGCAGCTGGGTCCGGTGATCGAGGCAACCGGGGTTACCTCGCCCGCCACCATCGGCCTGGCTGGTGCCGCGGCCAATCTGGGCGTGATGGCAGGATCGATGCTGTTCGGGCGGCTCAAGGGCTGGTCGGGCGAGACTCTGCTGTCGATCGGTCTGCCACTGGTCGCTCTGGGCTATGTCGGGATCGCGCTGTCGGAGACCTTTGCGCTGACCGCCGCGTGCGCCGTGGTGATCTCGATCGGCAATGGCCTGATGCTCCCGACGATGCTCGCCTGGGTGCTCCGCCGCCTGCCGCCAGAGACGCGCGGGCGCGGGACGGGCGTGTGGACGGGCTCGTTCTTCCTCGCGCAGTTCGTCGCGCCAATCGTCGCCGTCGCGCTGTCGGGCGTGCTCGGCGGCCTGTCGGGCGTCTTCCTCTTCTATGCCGCTGCGGCAGCGATTGGCGCCGGTGTCGCGCTGCTGCGCCGCCGCCCCGCCACTCAAGGAGCATGAACATGACCAAGCCAGTCCGCCGCGTCGTTACCGGCCATGATGCCAGCGGCCGCGCGATCATCCAGGAGGATGGCACCGCCTCGCGCGTGCAGCAGATCGGCGGTCCGTCGGGTCCGATGTTCCATGAAATCTGGAACACGCAGTCGACCCCGGCGCTGCTCGACGCCGCTTCGGGCGAGCCGCATGAGGACGGCATCAAACTCGCCCCGCCCAAGGGCGGGACGCGTATCCGCGTGCTCGACATCCCGCCCGAGAGCGACGAGATCCGCACCATGTCGCCCGAGGAGGCGCAGGCGCATTTCGCCGAGGTCGGCGCGGGCGACGCGTCGGCGCATTCTGGCGCGGGCAGCCGCCACGCGCTGATGCACCGCACCGAGACGATCGATTACGGCATCGTGCTGGAAGGTGAGCTGGTCCTGATCATGGACGAGGGCGAGACGACCGTGCGCGCGGGCGACATCGTGATCCAGCGCGGCACCAACCATGGCTGGTCGAACCGGTCGGACGCCAATTGCCGCATTGCCTTCATCCTGATCGACGGCGAATTCGCGCCTGAACTGAAGCGGTAATGCGGCTCGCGATCACCGGCGCGGCGGGGTTCGTCGGCCGGGCGGTCGTGCGCCAGCTGGCCGAGCGGCATCCTGAAGTCGACCTGTTGCTCGCCGACCGGGAGGTCGCGGGACTCGATGGGTATGAGACGCTTGCTGGCGACCTTACCGAACCGGCATTCATCGCAGCGCTGACGGCACCGCACGTCGACGCGGTGCTGCATCTTGCCGCGCTTCCGGGTGGCGCGGCGGAGCGCGATCCCGCAGCATCGCGCGCGATCAATGTCAACGTGCCGCTCGCGCTGATCGAGGCGATGCGCGGGCGCAGGCTGGTGGTGGCTGGGTCGATCGCGGTGTTCGGCGGCGCGCTTCCCGAGATTGTGGACGACGCGACCGTACCGGTCCCGGCCAGCGTCTATGGCACGCACAAGCGCATGGTCGAGCTGGCCTTTGCCGATGCTATCCGGCGCGGTGCGGTGTCGGGCTTTGCGTTGCGGCTGCCTGGAATCGTCGCCCGCCCATCCGCTGCGGGTGGCTTTGGCTCGGCGTTCCTCAGCGACATCTTCCACACCGCGCTGGCCGGAACGCCGCTGTGCGTGCCGGTGGCGGCGGACGCGACCAGCTGGCTGATGTCGGTGCGGTGCTGCGCGGCCAATCTGGTTGCGGCAGCGCTGAGCGAACGGACGGCGCAGGCGGCGGTGACGCTTCCGGCGCTGCGTGTGACGATCGGCGATCTGGTGGCCGAACTGGCGCGCCATGGCGATGTCTCAGGCATCCGGTTCGAGGAGATCCCGGCGACGCGCGCGACGTTCGGCAGCTACCCCGTTCTTTCCACCGCGCGCGCCGATGCGCTGGGGTTCCGGCACGATGGCAGCCTGTCGCAGCTGGTGGAGGCGGTGCTTGCCGACCTCTGACCCCCTTGCCGCATTTCGCCTGGATGGGCGGACCGCGCTGATTACGGGGCCGGTGCGCGGGATCGGGCTGGCGATTGCGCGGCTGTTCGCGGGCGCTGGCGCGCGGCTGGTGCTGGCGGACATCAACGCGGCGGCGTGCGATGCGCTGGCGGGCGAGCTGGGCGGCATCTCGATCCCGACCGACGTCGGCGACGCGACCACGATTGAGCGACTGGCGGAGCAGGCCGAGGCGCGGACGGGCGGAATCGACATTCTCGTCTGCAATGCCGGAATCGCAGGACAGGCGTCACCGCTGCACGCGATGACCGAGGCGGACCGCGAGCAGCTCTATGCGATCAACCTGCTCCATCCCTTGCGGCTGACCGGGCATATCGCCCCGGCAATGGCGGCGCGCGGGCGGGGGAGCGTCGTGCTGCTGTCGAGCATCGCCGGGCTGCGCGGCAATGCCGTGCTGGGGCATTACGGGATGACCAAGGCGGCGCTGGCGCAGCTTGCCCGCAACCTCGCGGTCGAATGGGGGCCGTCGGGCGTGCGCGCCAATGCCATCGCGCCGGGGCTGATCGAGACGGACTGGGCCGGCGCGATCCTGTCGAGCCCGGAGCGCGCCGCGCGGCGGCTGGGGATGACCCCGTTGCGCCGCGCGGGGTCACCGGACGAGGTCGCGGCGACCGCGCTTTATCTTGCCAGCGATGCGGGTGGGTTCACGACCGGGCAGATGATTGTGGTCGATGGCGGGACGGTGATTTCGGACGGGAGTTAACGCCCGTTTGCGCTGAGCCAGTCGAAGCGCCAGCCCCGCACCATGATAGCGCCGGAGTGGCCCTTCGACAGGCTGAGGGCAAACGGAGGTTGGGGACTTACCCCTTCACCACGCGCTGATCGATCGCGCCGAACGGCGACGCCCCCTCCCCTGCCCGCATCGCGACGCGGCTGCCGAACGACAGGAACGGCGTTTGCGGCGCGCCATGGGCGATCATTTCGATCGCGCGGCGTTCGGAGAGGCAAGTCGATCCGACCGTCTCATGCTCTGCGTTGGACACCGTGCCGGAGCCGATGATCGTGCCGGCCGGCAGCGAGCGGGTGCGTGCGGCATGGGCGATCAGCTCGTGAAAGCCATAACCCATTGCCGCGCCATTCGGGCTGCCGAACCATTCGCCATCGACCTCGACCGTCAGCGGAAGGTGCACACGCCCGTCGTGCCAGGCATCGCCCAGCGCGTCGGGCGTCACCGCGAACGGCGCGACGCTGCAGGCGGGCTTGGCCTGCACCCAGCCAAAGCCGGTCTTCATCTCGGGGATCGCAATCGCGCGAAGCGACCAGTCGTTGATCAGCACCACCAGCCGGACATGGGCAAGCGCTTCATCGGCGGAGCAACCCATCGGCACGTCGCCGGTGATCACGCCGAACTCTCCCTCGAAATCGATGCCATCCGCCTCGCTGGGCAGCGGCACGTCGGCGGTCGGGGCGATGAACTGGTGGCTCATCCCCTGATACATCAGCGGCAGATCGGTTTCGATCGGCGCATGGCCAAAGGCGAGCTGCATCAGTGCGCCGTGATTGGCAAAAGCCGATCCGTCGAGCCATTGCCAGGCGCGCGGCAGCGGGGCGGCGAAATCGTCCGGCTGGACGCCTTCACCGCTCTCCGCTGCCTCAGCCGCAGCGTTCAGCGCACCTTGGGCCGTATCCCAATCGTCGAGCGCAGCCTGAAGCGTCGCATAGCCCGCGACCGGCGCAACGCGTGCGCCGTCGCGGCTGACCGCCACCAACGTCCCGTCGCGCCCGCCGCGCCGCAGCGTTGCGAGCCGCATCAGGACAGCTTCCCGCCCAGCGTGTCGGCAAACCAGTCGGCGATATAGTCGCGGCCAAAGCTCATATTGTCGGCACCGACATGCTCGACCCCACCCTCGCGCTCGGTGAACAGCTTGAGTTCGCGGCGCGGCGAGTTGATCAACTGGTCATAACAGTCGTGCGCATAATCGACGCTGATCTGGCGATCCTTCGCGCCATGGGTGACGAGGAACGGCACCTTCACCCCGCCCATATGGCCGTTGAGGTTCATGTCCTCCGCCTTGGCGAGGAAGTCGTCCATGTCCTTCGCGCCGAACGCCCAGATGACGTGCGCCCAATAATGCGGGACCGGATTCTCGCCTTCACGCTTCAACCGCTTCTGCTGCACCTCGGCCCAATTATGGTTGGCGCCCCAGCAGGCGCCGCTGGCGAAGCGCGGTTCATAGGCGACCGCGCGCGGCGCGAAATGGCCGCCGAGCGAGATGCCGGTCATGCCGATCCGCTTGGGATCGACATCGGGCTGGGTTTCGAGCCAGTCGATCGCCTTGCTCGCCCAGTTTTCACTGTGCGGATCGACGGGGAGGTTCTGCAGGCGCAGCGCCTCACCAGTGCCCGGCTGATCGACACACAGGGTCGAGATGCCGCGCTTGGCCAGCGCCTCGGGCAGGCGCGACCAGTAGAGCAGCTCCTTGCAGCTATCGAGGCCGTTGCAATAGACCACCACCGGATGCGGCCCCGGCCCCTCGGCGCGGGTGTAGAGCGCGGGCATGGTGCCGGTGGTCAGCGGGATTTCGACGCGCTCGCGGTTGATCGACCCGAGGCGAGTCGAGCGCGCAAAGGTGTCGAGCGCGCGGGCATAGGTTTCTTCGCGCCCGGGATGGCCATGCCCCTGCATCCGCTCGGCCACGAGCAGATAGAGCGACGCGCGCTCGAGCTTATCGGAGGCGGAGAAGCCGCGCCCGGCGGCCTCGTCCTCATCCGCCAGGCCGATCAGCTTGTCGCCCATCTCGACCCATTTCGCCATGAATTGCGGCGTGCCGGCATCCGAACCCGACGCGGCGGCATCGCGGATCGGCTGGCACATATCGACGATCTCGCCGATGCGCCCGCCGCTCTCCAGCGCGATCGCGACCGACAGGTTCCAGATATAGTTCGGGAAATATTCGAACAATGCCATGACTTAAGCCTCCGCTGCCTGGAACAGGCCGGCATCGGCCTCGGGATGCGGCATGGTC
>CAZWZP010000008.1:20447-24674 GCA_964638925.1 uncultured Stakelama sp.
CCATGATCTGCGGGCCCGGGACATGGACCTGATCGACGTGGTTCTCGAAATCGACCTCCTCCAGCTCCGAGGTATATTCGACCGCAAAGCCACTCGGGGTGGTGAAATAGCTGAAGGTGTTGTTGCCCGCCGTGTGCCGCCCCGGGCCCCAGCGGATATCGGTGCCCTTTTTCCGCAGGCGGCTGATGCCGCGCATCATGTCGTCGACGGTCAGCATGGCATAGGCGACATGGTTGAGGCAGGCGGGTCCGGGCAGGATCGCGATGCGGTGATGCGCGCTGTTGCAGCGCAGGAAGCACATGAAGTCGCCCAGCCAGTCGCTGACGCGGAAACCGAGCACATCGACGAAGAACTTCACGAGTCCGTGATGGTCGGGCGAGTGCAGCACGATATGGCTGATCTTCTGCGGCACGCCGTCCCAGCGCTGCATCTCGCGGCTCGATCCGCGTGCGACATCGCTCGAAATCTCGAACGGCAGGCCGTCGGGGGAGAAGAAGCGGAAGCCATAGCCGCCGCCCGGCGCGGTCAGGTCGCGCGGGGCGTGGATGATCTGGCAGCCGGCAGCTGCCACCTTGGCGTGCAGCGCATCGACATCGGCGCGGTTGTCCGCCGCCAGCGCGATCACGTCGATCCGCTTGGTGTCCGCTGCGCGCAGCCGGACGACATGATGTTCGTCATGCCCCTGTGCCTTGAAATAGGTCATGCCGTCGTCGGACGGGACCCGTTCCAGCCCCCACACATCGGCGTAGAAGGCGCGCTCTTCCTCAAGCGCCGTAACGGCATATCCGACATAGCGGATTTCGCTGACTCTGCTCATACATCCTGCTCCAGATTTGATTGCGCCTGACCTACCGCCAACCGGGAGCATTGAAAAACTTATAGTTCTGATCCATTTTAATTGATCTAAATGATGGATCGGCGATGCGCTTCAAGGGACTGGACCTCAACCTGATCGTCGCGTTCGAGGCGCTGATGAGCGACCGCAGCGTGTCGCGCGCGGCGGAGCGGCTGAACCTGAGCCAGCCGGCGATGAGCAACGCCCTCGCCCGGTTGCGTGTCTATTTCGGCGACGAACTGCTGATCGCGCGCAACAGGCGGATGTATCCGACGCCCTTCGCCGAAACGCTGCTGCCGCAGGTGCGGCAGGCGCTGGAGACGATGGAGGGCGTGATCGCAACCTCGCGCCATTTCGATCCGGCGACCACCAACCGGACGTTCCGGATCATGACGTCGGACTATATCGCGACGTCGATCCTGTTCCCGATCGTCACCCGCCTCGCCGCGACCGCGCCGGGCGTGCGGATCGAGCTGTTGCTGCCCAGCCCGCGCCGCATCGAGCTGCTCGAAAGCGGCGGGATCGACCTGCTCATCACGCTGCAGGAATATGTGACGCCGGAATTGCCGTCGGAGCGGTTGTTCGAGGACGAATACCGGCTGGTCGGGCGCGCGGGCCATCCGGCGCTGACGGATGGGACGACGCTGACGGCGATGCTGGAATACGACCATGTCCATGTCGCGATCGGCGACGAGCGGCTGCCAAGCTTTGGCGATGCTTATCTCGACCGCATGGGCATCCAGCGCCGCGTCGCGATGATCGCGCCCAATTTCGGGATGCTGCCCTGGCTGTTGCAGGACACCGACTGGCTCGCGCTGATCCAGGGACGGCTGGCGGCACAGATGGCGCGCAACTTTCCGCTGGTCGCCGTCGCACCGCCGCTGCCGATCCCGCCGCTGGTCGAGATGGCGCAATATCATGTGACGCGAAGCAACGATCCCGGGCTGCGCTGGCTGATCGACCTGATCCGCAGCTCGACTGAGTAATTTCGTGGATATGATGCTTGCACATCCGTGAAACGCTGCCATCACCGGTTTCTCGAAACAGGGAGACGGTGATGATCGCGACGACGCATGTGGGCAGCCTTCCGCGCGGTGACGAACTGACGCCGCTGCTGCTCGCCCGCGACAAGGGCGAACCCTATGACGCAGCACAGTTCGACACGCGCGTGCAGGCGGCAGTCGATGCCGCGGTGGCGCAGCAGGTGGCGTGCGGGGTCAGCATCGTCAGCGACGGGGAATTGGGGAAGGTCGGCTATTCGACCTATATGATCGAGCGGCTGGAAGGCTTTGGCGGGCATATCGACCGCCGCCCCGCCGCCGACCTCGCCGCGCATCCGGGCCTTGCGCGCAAGCTGTCGGCGATCATGGGCAGCCAGGAGTTCACCCGCGCATCATGCATCGGCCCGGTGCGGCTGCGCACGCTCGACCCGCTGCACGACGATATCCGCCGCTTCCGCCATGCGCTCGACAAGGCTGGTGGTGACGCGCGCGGGTTCATGAACGCCGCCTCGCCCGGCCTGATCACCGCGTTTCAGGTCAACCGGCACTACCCCTCGCACGAAGCGTATCTCGCCGATCTGGTCGATGCGATGCGCCCGGAATATGAGGCGATCGTGGCCGCCGGGTTCGACCTGCAGCTCGATTGCCCCGACCTTGCCATGTCGCGGCACACCGGATTTCAGGACCAGAGCGACGCCGAGTTCCTGGCGACCGCCGCCGCCAATGTCGAAGCGCTCAACGCCGCCACCGCGAACATTCCCGCCGAGCGGATGCGGATGCATATCTGCTGGGGCAATTATGAAGGGCCGCATGACTGCGACATCGCGCTGGAGAAGGTGATCGACACCGTCATCGCCGCGCGCCCGGCGACGATCCTGTTCGAGGCAGCGAACCCGCGCCACGAGCATGAATGGACCGTGTGGCGCGACGCGGCGCTGCCCGACGACAAGCGGCTCGCGCCGGGTCTGATCGACACCTGCTCCAACTATGTCGAGCATCCCGAACTGATCGCGCAGCGGATCGAGCGCTATGCGCGCATCGTCGGCAAGGATCGGGTGATCGCCAGCACCGATTGCGGGTTCGGCACCTTTGCGGGCTATGGCAAGATCGATCCCGAGGTGACGTGGAAGAAGCTGCGCGCGCTGCGGGAAGGCGCCGACATCGCGGACGCGCGGCTATGAGCCCGGAGGCGATCCGCGCGATCGAGCATGATTGCGCGAGGCTGATCGCGCGCTACGCCAATCTTAACGATGCCGGGCGCTGGGCCGAGGTCGCCGAGCTCTATGCCGAGGATGGCCGGATGAGCCGCCCGACCGCGCCCGATGACTGGATCGCGGGGCGTGCGGCGATCCTCGCGGCGTTCCTCGCCCGCCCGGCGCGTACGACGCGGCATGTCTGTTCCAATGTCGTGATCGACGTGATCGACGCGGATCATGCGTTGGGGGAGTCGGCGATGCTGCTGTTTACCGGCGACGGCCCGCCCAAGGTCGGCAGCTTCCACGACCGCTTCATCCGCACCGATGCCGGATGGCGATTTGCCGAACGCCGGGGTAGTCTGACCTTCTGAACCACGGAAGCCGAATGACCAAACCCACCCAGCCGACGGTCAAGTCCGCGATGCGGACGCTCGACATCATCGAATATGTCGTCGGCAATCCTTCCGGCGTGGCGGCGCAGGACATCGCCGCCGCACTGCAGATTCCGGTCAGCAGCCTGTCCTATCTGCTCGCGACATTGTGCGAGCGGACCTATTTGCGGCGCGAGGGCCGCCGCTATCTCGCCGGGGCGGGGCTGGACCGGCTGCGGATGCCCGCCAGCGCGATGTCGATCGAGGACCGCGTGGCGCCGCACGTGCGCGCGCTGCGCCGGTCGCTCAACGAGACCACGTCCTTCTTCACCGCGACCGACTGGGAGATCGAGGCGCGCGTGACCGAGACCGCCGAACAGGCGCTGCGCTATTCGGTCAGCGTCGGCGCACGTGCACCGCTGCACTGCATGGCGGCCGGCAAGGCAATCCTATCGAGCTTCGACGACGCCACATTGGCGCGTTATTTTGCCGAATCCTTCCGCCCGCTGTTCACGCCGCGCACGATCATCGATGAAGTGACGCTGCGCGATCAGATCGCGGCGGTGCGCGACACCGGCTTTGCGCTGACGGACGAGGAATATACGCTGGGCGTCTGCGGCATCGCCCGCGTGGTGCGGATCGATGGCGTCGCGGTGGGCGCGCTCGCCGTGGCGCTGCCCAAGCTGCGCCATACGGCGGAGGCCCGCGCGCAGATCATGGACCGCCTGACCGCCGCCTGCGCCGCGATCGACGCAGGGGCGTAGCCGGGCAAACTATTCCTCCCCTGCCTTGCAGGGGAGGTGGCAGCGCGCAGCGCTGACGGA
>CAZWZP010000008.1:24750-35302 GCA_964638925.1 uncultured Stakelama sp.
CACCGGCTTCGCCGGCGGTCCCCCTCCCCTGAGACAAGCTCAGGGGAGGAATGAGACGACAATCACCCGCGCGTGCGCCAGCCCTCGGCATAGGAGTCGCGCGCGACTTCGGAATAGGGCGCGGGGGCGACGGTCGCCTTGATCTCGACCTGCACATGCCGCTCGACGGTGGGCTTGCGCGTGCCGCCATCGGGCTCGCCCCACACGAAGGTCACTTCGGTGCCGGGCTCGGCGACGTCCGCGTCGACCATCGCCAGCGTCAGGAAGCGGCCTTCATTGGCGGTGTAGCCGATCCAGGTCGAGATGCCGACCGGGCGGCCATCCTTGAGCACCGCGTCATAGGGGTGCATCGCATAGACCGCGCTCGGGAAGTCGAGGAACTTCGCGCGCTCGCCCTTTTGCAGCATCGAGCTCATCACGCGCAGCATGTCCTGCGTGTCGAGCGCCAGCGTCACCTTGCGGCGATGCGGCTGGTCCTTCATCCGTTCGAGCGCCTCGCGACCGATGAAATCATGGTCGAATTTGACCATGTGGCCGTAACCGAGGTCCCACGGCGTCAAGTAATAATCCTCGATATTTTCCGAAACGAAGCTGCCGCCGACCGACGCGCCGGCCTCATAGGATTTGGCCGACAGCCAGGCGCGATACTCGGCCAGCGACTCGCCAGTGTAGATCGCGGGCAGCGGCGAGGGGATCCAGCCCGACTCCAGCGTGTTCGAGGCATAGGTCCGCCCGCCGCACAGCGTCAGGCCAAAGTCCTTGCCCGCTTCGATCAGCGCGTTGCGGACGGTGTCATAATCCTTCCACGGGCCGAACAGCTCATAGCCCGGCTGGCCGACCATGCCGTGGCGCAGCGCGCGCACCTCGACCCCGGCAATGGTGATCGGGGCCATGTGGAAGAATTTGAGCTCCGGCGGGGTCGCGCCCATCGCCTTTTCGAGCACCTTCATCGCGTTCGGGCCCTGCAGCTGGAAGCGATAGTTGCGGCGATTATCCTTGTCGGGCCGCGCGGCGGTGCGCTCGTCGCGTTCGACCTTCACGTCCCATTTGCCCGATGCGGCATGGAACTCGACCCACTCGATCGACGGCGCGCGGCCGACCAGCTCGAAGGTGTTCTCCTCAAGATAGAACAGGATCACGTCGCCGATGACATAGCCGTCGGGGGTGACCGGCGCGAACTGCTTGGCGCGGTTGGGGACGAAGCCCTTGAAGCTGTTGGGCGCGAGATAGTGCAGCATCTCGAACGCGTCCGGCCCGGTGACGAGCAGATCGACCATGTGGAAGCTCTGGTTGAACAGCACGGCGGTGTTCGCCCAGGACAGCTGTTCGTCGCGCCAGTTGGAATATTCCGCCGGCACGCCCGGATAGGCGTTGGGGCCAACTTGCTGGTTGCGCAGGAAGTCGACGATATTGCCCTGTTCGTCGAGCAGTTGCTGAAGCGTCTTGTCGGTCATGGTCGTGCCTCTCCTAAGGTCAGGTTGTGAGGGGCGTGGCGGGGACGCGTGCGTCCAGCCATTCCCGGATCAGGGTGTTGAAATCTTCGGACTTTTCGGCCGGTGCCATATGGCCGGCACCGGGAATGACATGGAGCGCGGCGCCCGCGATCCGCGCCGCGATTGCCTGATGCTGGGCGACGCTGGACCATTGATCCTCGGCACCGACCACAACGGCCACCGGACAGGCCAGCGCCTGCAGCACGGCGTCGGTGTCGGGACGGTGCAACAGCGCCTGCGTCTGCGCCTCGAACACCGCCTGCCCGGCGCGCAGGCACATGGCCCGCAGCGCCGCCATCAATTCCGTATCGGCGCGCGCGGCTTCACCGACCATCGGCGGCAGCCACGCATCGACCAGCCGGTCGAACCCCTCGCGGCGGCCAAGGTCGCGCAGCGCATGGCGGCTTTCTGCCTCGCCCTCGCGCACGCCATGCACGCCGGTGTCGGCGATCATTAGCCGGGTGACGCGATCGGGTGCGCGGGCGACGACCTCCAGCGCGACCCGCGCGCCCATCGAATGGCCGATCAGCGCGAAACGGGTCGGTGCGGAGGCGAGGACATGCTCCGCCATCGCCCCGATGTCATCCGCACCGCCATAATGGTCGTCGATCGCGCGCGCCTGCGGAAATGCCGCCAGCGTCGCCGCGAACATGCCCGCGTCGCACATCAATCCCGGCAGGATCAGCAGGTCTTCGGGCAAGTCGGCTTCATTCCGCATACGTGAATTATTCGTCTATGCGAATTTGAGTCCGCGCGCTAGACGCAAATCTCCACTCAGGACGAGGAACCCGGTGCCCCCTCCCCTCATCCATCCCAATTGGTCGCGGCCCGCCAGCTCGGCGATCGACGGCTATTCGATCGAGATCACCGCGAAGGACGCGGACGCCCTGCGCACGGTCGCGCCGCGCATCCCGCCGGCAACGCCGATCGCCATCGCCTATCTGCCCGGCGAGACCCTCGACGCGCGGGTGCGCGCCGCCCGGACGATCCGCGACCTGGGGTTCGAGCCGATGCCGCATTTCTCGGCGCGGCGGATCGACTCGCACGAAGCGTTCGAGGCCTATCTCGCCGCCGTGGTCGATCAGGCCGGGGTGCAGCGCTGCTTCGTTGTCGCGGGCGATCCGTCCACGCCCGCCGGGCCGTTCGCCGACAGCGCATCGCTGATCGCGACCGGCGCATTCGAGCGCAGCGGCATCCGCGCGATCGGCGTCGGCGGGCATCCCGAAGGCCATCCCAATATGACCGAGGCCGAGTGTTTCGCGGTGCTCGACGGCAAATGCCAGGAGATCGCGCGACGCGGCATGGCGCCGCTGATCGTCACGCAATTTGGCTTCGATGCCGATGCCGTGGTCCGCTGGCTGGCTGAGCTGCGCCGCCGCGGGATCGACGCGCCGGTGCGGCTGGGCGTGCCGGGGCCGGCCGGGATCAAGACGCTGATGCGCTATGCCGCGCTGTGCGGCGTCGGGGCGTCGACCGCCGTGCTGCGCAAATATGGCCTGTCGCTCGGCAATCTGATCGGAAGCGCTGGCCCCGATCGCTTCGTCGCAATATTGGAAGCCGCGCTGACGCCCGACCATGGGCCGGTGCGGCTGCATTTCTACCCCTTTGGCGGGCTCGCGCGCACGCTCGACTGGATCGAGAACTATGCGCGAGCGACAGGACTGGACCCGAGCGCATGACCGAGACCTGCACCATCACGCTCCACTGCACCGACCGGCAGGGCATCGTCGCTGCGGTGGCGGGGTTCCTGACCGAGGCCGGCTGCAACATCGTCGAATCGCAGCAATATAATGACGCGATCACCGGCGGCTTCTTCATGCGCACCGTGTTCGATGCGCCAGCGGCTGACATTGCCGCGATCGAGGGGCGCTTTGCCGCGCTTGCCGCCAGCTGGGGCATGGCGTGGAAGTTTCGGGTCAATTCGCGCCCGACCCGCGTGCTGATGCTGGTGTCGAAGTTCGACCATTGCCTGGGCGACCTGCTCTATCGCCGCCGCATCGGCGAGCTGAAGATGGACGTGGTCGGGATCGTCTCCAATCACCCGCGCAGCGCGCTCGCGACGTCAATGATCGGCGACATTCCTTACCACCATCTCCCGATCACGCCGGAAACAAAGCCAGCGCAGGAGGCGCAGATCAAGGCGATCGTCACCGAGACGGGGGCGGAACTGGTCGTGCTGGCGCGCTACATGCAGATCCTGTCGGACGATCTCGCCGCGTTCCTGTCCGGGCGGTGCATCAACATCCACCACAGCTTCCTGCCCGGCTTCAAGGGCGCCAAGCCCTATCACCAGGCCTATCAGCGCGGCGTGAAGATGATCGGTGCGACCGCGCATTACGTCACCGAAGACCTCGATGAAGGACCGATCATCCACCAGGATGTCGAAGCCATCTCGCACGCCGATACGCCCGACGATCTGGTGCGCAAGGGCCGCGACATCGAGCGCCGCGTGCTGGCGGCGGCGGTGCATTATCATCTGGAGGACCGCGTCCTGCTCAATGGCGCGCGCACCGTCGTGTTCAAAGCGTAGGGATCGCTGAACCGGAATTTGGTGCCCCACAGAGGACAAAACTGGGCACTCAGATCATTGGGAAATTTCGATCGTTCGCGGTTGAATACGGCTGGCAGAGTTAGGCGCTAGATAATTGAGGGCTGCAGCCGCCCGTCGCAATAGCCCAGCTTTGGTTGGGCATTTCAACTAGCGTTGACAGGAGGCACCTCGCGCTGCTTATCTACCATGATGGGGCCTGCGGTCACCCCACGAGGCGTCAGCCGAAGAATCGCGTCCTATTGCTGTTACTCAAGGACGCTACATGCCCTCGTTCAATCATATCGCACCCGATAAGCTCGCGCGCCTCATCGGCACGTCAACCGCGCCGACCATCATCGATGTCCGATCAGCCGCAGATGCCGGGCTGGTTCCGGGTTCGATCCATCTTGCGGCCGATGCTGTGGAGAGCTGGTCAGACAAGATCGCGGGCTCGGCGATCATTATCGACGAGGACGGCTCGTCGTCCGCGCAGGCCGCCGCAGCCTGGCTACGCACCGAGGGTGTCGCTGCCGACGTGCTCGAAGGCGGCATTGCCGCATGGCGCAAAGCTGATCTGCCGATGCTTGACGCTGACAAGCTGCCGAGGCGCGATGGTCAGGGCCGCACCGTCTGGGTGACGCGCTCGCGACCCAAGGTCGATCGCATCGCCTGTCCCTGGCTGATCCGCCGGTTCATCGATCCGAAGGCGCGCTTTCTGTTCGTGCCGGCCGCCGACGTCCTGACCGTCGCGCGCGATGCCGGCGCCACGCCCTTCGACGTCGCCGATCACAATGTGTTCTGGAGCCATCGCGGCGACAACTGCACGTTCGATCTGATGGTGACGGAGTTCGGACTCACGGCCTTCCCCGGCCTCGAATATCTATCGTCGATCGTGCGGGGGGCCGACACCGGCAAGCCCGATCTGGTGCCGGAAGCGGCCGGGCTGCTTGCTGTGTCGTTGGGCCTCTCGCGCATGTATGGCGACGATCTCGAGCAGCTGGAAGCGGGCATGCTTGTCTACGACGCGCTCTACCGCTGGTGCCGCGATGCGCGGAATGAATCGCATGACTGGGCATCGCACTCGCCGCGGGAGGCGCGGTCGTGAGCAGCGCGGCGATGGGCAGCCAGCCCGCCGCCGCCGCCCGCCCAGCCCCGGTGACCCTCGCTCAAGCATTCTGGGTCTGGCTGCACATAGCGATGCTGTCGTTCGGCGGCCCTGCCGGCCAGATCGCCGTGATGCATCGCATCCTGGTCGAGGAGAAGCGCTGGATCGGCGAGCAGCGATTCCTCCATGCACTCAACTACTGCATGCTTCTGCCCGGACCCGAAGCGCAACAGCTTGCCACCTATATCGGGTGGCTGCTGCACAAGACGAAAGGCGGCATCGTCGCGGGGGTGCTGTTCGTGCTTCCCGGCGCGATTTCGATCATGGCGCTCAGCTGGATTTATGTCCTCTACGGCAAGTTGGGCATCGTCTCGGCACTGTTCTTCGGTCTCAAGGCGGCAGTGCTGGCCGTCGTGCTCCAGGCTGTAGTGCGGATCGGCGGCCGGGCGCTGCGGACCAACGCCTCGCGGTTACTCGCGGCCGCCGCCTTCGTGCTCATCTTCTTCATGGGCGTGCCGTTCCCGATCATCGTCCTCGCAGCCGGCATTATCGGCTGGCTGGCCAGCCGCGCCGGCTCGACTGCGTTTGCAGGCGGCGGCGGGCACGGCGCTTCCAAGGGCGAGCATGTTGCCGATGCGGACACGCTGCTGGGCGAGGAACTGCCCGAACACGCCCGGCCAAGCTGGCGCGAGACGCTGCGCACCGCCGTCGTGTGGCTTGCTCTGTGGCTGGTTCCGGTCGCCGCAATCCTGATCGTTCTTGGACCCGACAATGTGTTCAGCCGCATTGCCACCTTCTTCTCGACCATGGCCATGGTGACGTTTGGCGGGGCATATGCTGTCCTGGCGTATGTCGCGCAACAGGCGGTCGAGAGCTATGGATGGCTACAGCCCACCGAAATGCTCGATGGACTCGGTCTGGCGGAAACGACGCCGGGCCCACTGATCATGGTCTTGCAGTTCGTCGGGTTTCTCGGCGCCTATCGCGAGGCCGGTGGGCTTGATCCTTTGGTTGCAGCGACGCTCGGCGGATTGCTGGCGACATGGGTCACGTTCACGCCGTGCTTCCTGTGGATCTTCCTTGGCGCGCCGTTCATCGAGCGGTTGCGGGGCAACGCAGCCGTCGCGGGTGCGCTAACGGCTATCACTGCCGCCGTCGTCGGCGTCGTGCTCAACCTTGCGCTTTGGTTCGCGCTGCACACGCTGTTCAGCTCGACGATGCCTGTGTCGTTCGGGCCTATCCGGTTCGATGCGCCGTTGCTGTCGAGCATCGACCCCGCCGCCTTCGTTCTGTCGCTCGGCGCCGGCTATGCCATCTTCGAGATGCGGGCGGGTGTCATCACGACGCTCCTCGCCACTTCGGCAGCCAGCCTCGCGCTTTACTTTCTCGGAGCAATCTGATGGCCATCGATCGACGTACCGCGCTATCCATCGGCTTGGCCGCCGGCACCGTTTCGCTGACGGGGACGACTTTAGCACAGCCCGGCTTTGTCAAAGCAGACTTCAAGGCCAAAGAGCTGCCATTCGATCCGACAGCGGTCCCCAGCTTGTCGGAAAAGTTGCTCATCGGCCATCACGCGAACAACTATGTTGGCGCGGTCAAGCGCCTTGGCGCGATCACCGCAGAGTTCGCGGCGCTTGATCCAGCAAAGGCGCCTGTCTTCACGCTGAATGGCTTGAAGCGCGAAGAGCTCATCGCATGGAACTCCATGATCCTGCATGAGCTCTACTTTGCCGGATTCGGCCGCGCTGCGGCCCCGCCAGTCGCCTTGGCACAGCAGATCGAGCGTAGCTTCGGGAGCTTCGACCGCTGGACAGCCGAGTTCACCGGGATGGGCAAAGCGCTCGGCGGCGGTTCGGGCTGGGTGCTGCTGACCTGGAGCAACCGAGATCAGCGGCTCGTCAATCAATGGGCCGCCGATCACAGCATGACGCTTGCGGACAGCGTGCCGCTGCTTGCGCTGGACATGTATGAGCATGCCTACGCCATGGATTATGGCGCTAAGGTCGCGGCCTATGTCGATGCCCATATGAAGGTGATCGACTGGAACGAGGCGGCGCGTCGGTTGAAACGGGCCATCGCCTAGCCGACATAACCATCAATCGTGCTGATCGTCGTGATACCAGACCCGCAAATCCGACCACGACTGATTCGAGGGGAACCTCAGCAGCATCCCAAAATCGGAGCTGCGATGGCGGCGCGTAAGCGGTGCACGCCAGCGTGCCCGGCTCGTGACGACATTGCGGTCGTTTAACGTGACAGATGAATGGAGATGGGCCGAGAGCGGCGTGCCGGAGCCGTCGCGAAGTCGCACCTTCCCCGTCACTACAAGGCCGTCCGGTTGTTGCTTGCTCTTCACCCAATATATCGTAACGGGCGAACGATCCTTTGGCGCCTCTACCATAAATGTATGCGCGATAGCGGCAGGGCTCAGCAGCAGCATTGCGAGAGCGCCAGACACACAGACAGTCAGAAATTTCATCGCCTCACCTCGGCCATTGGGGGTGGAGATCATCGATCTGGAAAGGGTGCTCTGCCTGTCCATCCCTATGCGCTTCGGTGAGATGCGGATGGTCAGGCGGCAGATCGTCATGAACGTGCGGCACGACTTCGGGGTCGTCGGTCGGCCAGATCACCAGCGCGATGACGCTACCGACCGCCGCCAGCAGTGCGGTCGCTACGAACGCCGCGCCAAACCCCCAGCGCGCGCCGATCTGCCCCGCAAGCGGGTAGGCGATCAGCCAGCAGACATGGCTGAGCGCAAACTGGGCGGCGAACAGCGCGGTGCGATCGTCGGCGCTGGACGAGCGCCGTAGCAGTCGCCCGCCCGGCGTGATGCTGGCAGCATAGGCCATGCCGAGCAGCGCCCAGCCGGCCAGCAGCGCGTTCCAAAAGCCGGGAGCTTCGCGCCATGGCCAGCCAAATGCGAGCGCGCCGAGCAGGATCGTCATTGCAGCCGCCGCTGCGAGCATCACCGTGCGATCCGCGATCCGATCGAGCAGCTTGGGCAAGAGCAATGCGGCGACCATCGATCCACCGCCGAATGCGGCCAGCGTGATCGCGACATCACTTTGACCGAGGCCCAATCCTGAGCGAACCAGAACGGCAGTGTTGACGATCACCATCGCGCTCGCGGCTGCGGCTGCCAGTGTGACTGCAAGCAATCCTCGCAATCGTGGCGTCGCGAGATAGATGCGTGCGCCGCGGGTCGTGTTCGTCCAAACGCCCCCGCTGCGCGGCTTGACGGTGGCGGCGGGCAGGACGGTGGCAAGAACTAATAGCGCCGACGCCGCGAACCCGACCGCCGTGCCGGCGAACAGCCAGTGGAAGTTGATGACGGTGAGCAGAGCAGCCGCCAGCATCGGGCTGGTCAGGCTTTCCATGTCATAGGCGAGCCGGGAGAGCGACAGCGCGCGGGTATAGTCCTTTTCCTCCGGCAGCACGTCAGGAATGGTCGCCTGGAACGTCGGGGTGAAGCCCGCCGAGGCCGATTGCAGGACGAAGATCAGGGCATAGACCTGCCACACCTGATCAACGAACGGCAGGACGAGCGCGACACCCATACGGATCACGTCCATCGCGATCAGGAAGGCGCGGCGCGGCAGGCGTGAGGCATAGGCGCCGACCACCGGCGCGACACCGATATACGCGATCATCTTGATCGCCATCGCCGTGCCCAGCACCGCGCCGCCGTTACTCCCGGCAATGTCGTAGGCGAGCAGGCCGAGTGCGACGGTGGCAAGACCCGTGCCGATGAGCGCGATGATCTGCGCAAGGAACAGGTTGCGGTAGGTGCGGTTGGCGAGAACAGCGAGCATGGCTTCAACTCGATCTGGCTGGGGTTGAAAGGCGGCGGTGTAGATAGGCGCGAAGCTGCGGAGTGCGCGCTTCAGTCTGGCGCGAGAAGACCCCGGCGAGGCTGATGGTGCCGATCATGATGGCGGCCACGCCGCCGATGGCTTGCAACGTCGGCTCCAGTCGATCCGCATTGATCACGAGCGCGGTGGCAAGCGCCATTACGGGAAAGTGGATCGCGTAGAGCGAGAAGCTCGCATTCGATCCGTAGATCGCAACCGGCCGCAACAGCTGTAGGGGCTTGGGATCGGCGGCGATCAACGCGAGCAGGAACAGCGCAAAAACCAGCGCAAGCACTGGATCCTTCCACGTATCGGCGCCGAAGCGTGCAAAGACGAGGAAGAGCGCCAGCCCAGCGCCGGTTATCCCGAGCACGCCCCATGCCGCCATCGGCGTCAACGACGCGGGACGCCGCCAGACCCGCGTGATCCCATAGAGCGCCGAACCGCACAGCCAGCTAAGGAACGCGAGCGCGAGCGTAGGCACGAACCAGCCGAACGCCAGTGTCAGCAGGCCGATCGACAGCCGCCGTTGTCGGACAAGCAGCCAGAGCGCTGCGAACCAGATGTAGAACCAGAATTCGTAGGACAGGCTCCACAGCGGGCCGTTGGTTCCGAACGGCGGCACGAAGATTTGCAGGAACGTGAGGTTGCCGAGGAATGCGGTCGGTGAAAGCGCGAGAACCACATCTTTCCGAAGCACATAGGTGTCGGTCTGCCCCAAATGCGTCGGCGATTGCAGGCCGAACACGCCGATCGCGTCGAGAGTGCCGCCAAGAACCAACGTTGGCACCAGCACGATCATCAGCCGCGACATGCGTTCGATCAGATAACCGCGCCACGACCAGCCTCGGTCGGCATGACGGACGACGCTGCGCGTGATCCAGAAGCCGCTCAGCACGAAGAACAGGATGACCGCCTGATGCCCGAACCCGGCGACGAAGTAGCCCGCCTCCGCGATCAGCTCGTCCGCTGGTCGATAGTCCCGGATCAGCAGTGCCCAAACATGGCCGAACGCCACCACAAGCGCGAGCACGGCGCGCATCGCGTCCATATAGAAGTAGGCGCCCGGCGACGCGGCGAGCGCGCCGGCCGGGACGACCTTTTCCGATGCCAAGGCGGCCGGATCAGACAACGCGCTTGATCTCGCTGTAGGCACCCTGCGTCTTCAGGACCACCGTGACCGGTGCTGCGCCGCGGTTGCGCCAGAACCAGCCGTGCTTGCCGTCGAATGCGGCGACCAGCGTGCCTTGTTCGCGCGCTGATCCCCTGCCCTTGCCATAGCCGTGATAGGAAATGCCGGGCGCGTCAGCGTGCGTGTCGTAATGGACGACACCGCCCTCGACCGACCAGTCGAACACGATCCTCACGTCCTTGCCGGCGGCGACTTTGACCTCGGCGCCTTCGCCGGGCGCGAGGATTACGCGGGTGGTATCGCTTCGACCGGCGGACGCCGGTGTGGCGGCGCCAGGCTGGACGCCTGCCGCAGCCGCTGCCGCGACCGTCGCTGCCGCCTCGGGCTTGGCGCGGGCCTCCATCGCCGCATCGGCGGCGGCTTCTTCGGCGAGTT
>CAZWZP010000009.1:0-34924 GCA_964638925.1 uncultured Stakelama sp.
GCTGTAGCCATAGCGGCGGCCGTGGCTGTTGAAGCATCGGCCAGGGCATTGCCCTCGCGCTGGCACAGGCGGGCGCAGACATCGCCGCAGTCGGCCGCTCCGCCGCGACCGAAACGGTGGAAAAGGTGCGCGCGCTCGGTCGCAAGGCCGAGATCATCAGCGCCGACCTGTCGACGATCGAGCCTGTTGGCCGAATTGTGGACGAAACTGTGGAAAAGCTCGGCGGCTTGCACATCCTCGTCAACAATGCCGGCATCATCCGCCGCAACGACAGCGTCGACTTCACCGAGGAAGACTGGGACGCGGTGATGGACACCAATTTGAAGTCGGTGTTCTTCCTGTGCCAGGCGGCGGCGCGCCACATGATCCCGAATGGCGGGGGCAAGATCATCAACATCGCCTCGATGCTGACCTTTCAGGGCGGCATCCGCGTGCCGAGCTACACCGCGTCGAAGAGCGGCGTCGGCGGCCTGACCAAGCTGCTGGCGAACGAATGGGCGGGCAAGGGCATCACCGTCAACGCGATCGCGCCGGGCTACATCGCCACCAACAACACCGACGCGCTGCAGAAAGACGAGACGCGCAACCGCCAGATCATGGAGCGCATCCCCGCCGGTCGCTGGGGCGATCCGGCGGATCTCGGTGGCGCAGCGGTTTTCCTCGCGTCGGGCGCATCGGACTATGTGCAGGGCCACATCCTCGCGGTAGACGGCGGCTGGCTGGCGCGCTGACGCCGGTTTAGCTGAGGAGACATCATGGCCGGCCGTATCGTCTGTTTCGGGGAGTTGCTGCTCCGCCTGACCGCTCCGGGGCGCGAGCTGCTGATGCAGACGGGCAGCCTCGACGTGCATGTCGGCGGTGCGGAGGCGAATGTCGGGATCGGCCTCGCCAATCTCGGCCATGACGTGGCGATGGTCAGCGTGGTGCCGGACAATCCACTGGGGCAAGCCGCGATCCGCTTTGTGCGGGGACAGGGCGTCGATACGCGCAATGTCCAGCTGCGCGACGGGCGCATGGGGCTGTATTTCCTCTCGGTCGGCGCTGGCCTGCGCGCATCGGACATCGTCTATGACCGCGCCGCGTCGAGCTTCGCGACCGCGCCGGCTGATGCGTTTGACTGGCGGACCATTCTCGACGGCGCGTCCATGCTGCACCTCTCGGGCATCACACCCGCGCTCGGCCCGGCGACGGCTGCTGCAGCAATTGCCGCAGCAAAGACTGCGAAGGACATGGGCGTCGCGATCAGCTTCGACGGCAATTACCGCGCGCGCCTGTGGGAAAGCTGGGACAGCAACCCGCGCGCGGTGCTGACCGAACTGGTGAGCCTGGCCGACACGATGTTCGGCAATCATCGCGACGTATCGCTGCTGCTCGGCCAGACCTTCTCGGGCGATGGTGCCGACCGCCGCCGCGAGGCCGCAGAAGCAGCGTTCGACGCCTTCCCCAACCTTCAGCGCATCGCCTCGACCGCGCGCCATGTCGACGACGCCGACCGCCACCGCATCGCCGCGCGTGTCGACACGCGCGAGCGCGGCTATCAGACCGATGAGGTCGTGGTCGCGGGAATCGTCGACCGGATCGGCGGCGGCGACGCGTTTGCGGCGGGCATCCTGCACGGGGTGCTGTCGGGACAGGATCTTGAAGGCACCGTCGCCTCCGGCCTTGCGCTCACCTGCCTCAAACACTCGCTGCCGGGCGACGCATCGCTGTTCGGCCAGCGCGACATTGACGCGTTCCTCGAAGGCGGACTGGACGTGCGCCGGTGATGGATCGGCGGACGCTGCTGGGCGCAGGCGCGGCGCTGACCGCCCTCCCCTCCGCCGCGTTCGCCAAGGGCGATCCGAGCGCCACCGGCACCACCGGCCGCTGGCAGGGCAAGGCCGATGGCGCGACCCAGGCGTTTCTCGGCATCCGCTACGGTAATGACACCAGCCGCACGCGCTTTCGCGCCGCGACCGCACCGGCCCGCAGCCGCGATACGATCCGCGCAACCGAGTTCGCAGTAAACTGCCCCCAACGCAGCAATCTGCCCAATCAGTCCGAGGACTGCCTGTTCCTCAACGTCTGGACACCGCAAGCCAGTCCGAACGCACGCCGCCCGGTGATGGTCTATTTCCACGGCGGCGCTTACTCCAACGGCACGGTGATCGAGCCACAGGTGTTCGGGGCAACGCTGGCGGAACAGGGCGATGTGGTCGTCGTCACCGTCAACCACCGGCTCAACGCGCTCGGCTATCTCTACCTCGCCCGGCTCGACCCGCGCTTCCCCGACAGCGGCAATCTGGGTCAGCTCGACCTGATCCTCGCGCTCAACTGGGTGCGCGACAATATCATCGGCTTTGGCGGTGATCCCAATCGCGTGATGGTGTTCGGCCAATCGGGCGGCGGCGCCAAGATCGCGACATTGATGGGGATGCCCGCCGCCAAGGGGCTGTTCCACAGCGCCGCGACCATGTCCGGCCAGCAGGTAACGGCAAGCGGCCCGCTCAACGCCACGGCGCGCGCGAAGGCGCTGCTCGCCAAACTCAACGCCACTCCAGGCGACCTGATCGACATGCCGGTGCAACGCCTGATCGAGGGTCTCTCCGCCGAAGACCCGATCCTTGGCGGCGGGGTCTATATGGGGCCGGTGCTCGACATGAAGTGGCTGGCCCCCCACCCCCTCTGGCCCGACGCCACCCCGCTGGGCAACGGCATCCCGCTGATCCTTGGCAACACGAGGGACGAGACCCGCGCCTTCATCGACCCGAAGGGCGAGAGCGTCCGCACGCTCGACTGGTCGAACCTCGCCGAACGCATCGCGCCGCAATTGCGCATCGACGCCCACCCCGAATGGGTCGTCGCCGAATATCGCCGCCAATTCCCCGACTGGACCGCGCAGGAGATTTTCTACGCCGCCACCACCGCCGGGCGCAGCTGGCGCGGGCAGGTGATCGAGGCGGAGGAACGCGCCAAAGCCGGCGTCCCCGCCTGGGTCTATCAGCTCGATTTCCAGTCCCCCGTCGCGCCCGAACGCGGCGCGGCGCACACCCATGACATCCCGCTGGTGTTCGGTACGATCGGCGCGGAGGGCACGGTGTCGGGTACCGGGCCAAGCGCTCAGGCGGTATCGGCGGCGATGCAGCGTGCCTTCGTCAACCTCGCCGCGACCGGCAATCCCAATGGCGCGGGCGTGCCTGACTGGCCCAGACACACCCTGCCCGAGCGGCAGACAATGATCTTCGACACGCAAAGCCGCGTCGAAAACGACCCGCGCAAATGGCAGCGCGAGCTGTTCGCCCGCATCCCCTATATTCAGCCGGGCACCTGATCCGCCAGCACCGGCGCAAGCACGAGCCGGTCGAGGATTGCCGCCACATCGTCCGCCGCCATGTCCGGCGCGCGGTCGAGCCACCAGGTCAGGATCGTCAGCGTCGCGCCGACCAGATGCGTCACCGCCAGTTCGCGCGGCAGCCCGCCCGGCGTGTCGGTCGGCGCCGCCATCGCCTGTTCGATCGCACGGCGCGTGATCGTCTGCCGCATCGAATCGCCTGCCCCGGTCAGCAGCGCATGGGCAAGCTGCCGCCGCGCCGACACTTCGGCGGTCAGCGCGCGCATCACCGCCAGCCCATCGCGCGCGCGCAGCAGCGGCACCAGCAACTCCAGCAGCTCGGCGATCAATCCGTCGGCGACTTCGGCGAGCACCGCCGCCAGATCGGGATAGTGGCGAAAGAAGGTCGCATAGCCGACCCCGGCCCGCTCGGTCAGCGCCGCGACGCTGATCTCGGCAAAAGGCCGCTCGCCGACCAGTTCGACCAGCGCCGCGCGGAGCGCTGCCCGCGACCGGACGACGCGCGCATCGCTTGAAACTGCGCCACGCTTCGCTATCTTATGATCCATAGTATATCATATTTCGGAGTTCGTCATGTCTGCCCAGCTGCAGCCCGCATCGGACCGATGCCCGATCGACCATGCGCGCGACGACCGCAAGTCCGCAAGCGCCGCGCAAGGCGGCCTGCTCGCCGCACCCGAAGTCACCAGCTTCGATGCGGTCCGCGCCGTGCTGCGCGACACCGATGCGCGCCAGGCGGGGTTCAAGGCCGAAGTGATCCTGCGCTATCGCGGCCGCGCGCGCCCGCCGATCCTGTATCTGCATGGCGAGGCGCATCGCCGCCAGCGCAGCGGCACCGCGCGCTTCTTCACCCCGCGCGTGGTGGAGACGCGCTATCGCGACCTGATGGAGCGGACCAGCGACGCGCTGATCGCCCGCCTCGTCCGCAATGGCAGCGCCGATCTCGACCGGCTGTCTCTCGAAATGGCGGTGACCGTGGCGGTCCAGATTGTCGGCCTGACCGAGAGCGATATCGACGGCATGAGTCGCCGCCTCGATTCCTTCTT
Organism: uncultured Stakelama sp.; assembly: GCA_964638925.1. Taxonomy (GTDB): domain Bacteria; phylum Pseudomonadota; class Alphaproteobacteria; order Sphingomonadales; family Sphingomonadaceae; genus Sphingomonas. The sequence goes on from CAZWZP010000009.1 coordinate 4,378, forward strand.
TAGCACCGCGTTCCAAACCGGACGCGGCAAATTCGCCGAGATCATGAGCTTCCTGCTCGGCCAGTGGCGGATGCGGCGTTTCTACGCCAAGGATGTGAAGCCCGCGATCGACGCCCGCCGCGCGGCCCCGCGCGAAGACGTGATCTCGCATCTGCTGAGCGAGGGCTATAGCCCGCTCGACATCCTCACCGAATGTTTCACCTATGGCGCCGCGGGCATGGTGACCACGCGCGAGTTCATCACCATGGCCGGCTGGCATTTGCTCGAACGCCCCGAGCTGCGCGCGCAATTCCTTGCCGCCGATGCCGACGGCCAGATCGCGATCCTTGAGGAAATTCTGCGGCTCGAACCCGTGGTCGGCACGCTCTACCGCCATGTCGAGGGCGGCACCGTCGCGCTCGATATCCGCGCGGCCAATGGCGACGCGACTGCGGTGGGCGTGTGTCCGCACGCACTAGACCCCGATCGGACCCGCGCTCCCAAGGTCACCGGCCCCGGCCTCGCCTTTGGCGATGGCGAGCATCGCTGCCCCGGCGCGGGCGTCGCGCTGCACGAATCCGCCGTGTTCCTCGACCGGCTGCTCCGCGTCCCGGGCCTGCGGCTCGAGCGTGCGCCCGATGTCGGCTGGAACCCGCTGGTCGCGGGTTACGAGCTGCGCGGCTGCCGCCTGGCTATCGATCCGGTTTAGGAGCCGGATCGCAGCGCCCCGATCAGTGTCACCATGTGATCGATATAGGTGCCGGTCGAAATCCCGATTGGCCCGTCCTTGACGTCGAATGGCGACGTATCGCTGCTGTCGCCGACATTGGTCGATCGGAAATCGCCCGGCGCGACCTCTTTCGATCCGGGACCGCGATAGGGGTGGCTGATCGCCTTGAGCTGGGTCGGCCACCACCCCTCGTCGTTGAGCGACGCGACAAGCTCCGCCGGGCTTTTGCCGCCAGCGACATTCATATCCGACCCCGGCTCGACCGCCGCAACCCAATAGGGCGACAGCGGCTGGCGGCCCTTGAGCAGCGGAGAATCCTGCGACACCGGGCCGCCCGGGATGGCGCGCAATTCCTCATACTCCCGGCGCAGCTTCGGCACATCGACCGAGCGGCGCGGGTTGTAGTGACCGATCGGGTGCGCCGGATCGTGATCGACATAATATTCGCCGTTCACGACGTTCGACCCGCGCCGGTGGACCCAGAGCGGTTTGTTGGTGCCGATCTCGACAAAGGTCGGGAAATGCCGGTTCCCCACGCGCAATTCCTCCGGCAGCCGAACGCTCTCCAGCCAATCGAGCGCCGCCGGGATCGGGGCTAGATATTTGGCGTTCCCGGTCAGGCGATAGAAACGCATCAGCTCTTCGATATTCGACGCGGTAGTGTGCGTGACCAGCGCCTCGGGCTCATAGGTCCGCGCACCGGCCGGCGAGAAATCCGCATGGTGCTGCAGCCCCCAGCCGGCCTGTGGCGCGGGCTGCTGGGTCTTCAGATAAATGTCCATCGCCCGCTCGATCGCCGGCAACACACGCGGATCGCCGATCGCCTGATGATAGGTCAACAGCACGTCGATATTGTCGTAGATTACCGAGTCATTGAAGGTGATCAGCCCGGTATAATCGGGCTTCCCATGCAGCCCGCCGTCCCGCACGCGCGGCCAACGCTGCGGCCACCCGCCATTGTCGAGCTGGCTGGCGAAGATGAAGTTGATCGCCTTGTCGAGTCCGCGCTTGAACCGCTGCTCGCGCTTCTCGACATACATACGGATCAGGAAACGGATCGCCTCGCCCGTGCCCTGATCGTCAAAGGTGGCGTTGCCCCAGTCATGCTGGAATTCCTCCATCCGCCACGCATTTTTGCCGATCGTCTCGTACCAGCGCCTGGTCGAGGCGGGACCGCCGAAATCAATGAAATAACCCCAACCGCCGGTCGGCAACTGCCCGTCGATCAGCGCCTGTGCCGCCTTGGCCGCCGCCTGATAATAATAGTCGTCGCCGGTCGCGTGATAGGCGTCGAGGTACAGATGCCCCATCGTCGCGGTGCCGGGCGGCTGGACCCACACCATCGTCTTATACGCTTCGAGCTCGCCCCAGACGCGCGAACGGTCGGGCAGATACGACCACAGATAGCCACCGCGATAGGCGAGCTTTTCGACCATGAACCGCGTCGCGCGTTTCATCGTTTCGGCGATCTGCGCGCTCGACGGCGCCTGCGCGCGCGCGATGGCGGGGGTCAGTGCCAGTGCGGCGGAGGCGGCGAGCAAATTGCGGCGGTCGATCATTTACGCGGTACTCCTTCAAGCGGATAAGCGATAATCAGCACCAGCGGCTTCTCGCCGAGCTGGCGGATGCCGACATGCGCGCCGGTGTAGAGATAGGCGGTCATGCCCGGCTTCAGCCGCGCGGTCTCGCCGTCGGAGCTGACCTCGCCCTCGCCGGAGACGACCGCATAGACCTCGTCATGGTCGATCGGGTGGACGCCGATCGCCGCGCCCTTGTGCAGCGCGCGTTTGCGATATTCCATCATCCGGCCGGGTACGCCGTCGGTGATGCGCCAAGCGGTGCTCATGCCGATGCGGCCATGCGGCGGAGCCTCCGCGACGCGCTTCGCCGCCTCGTCGATCACCACCATCGACCGCGCGCCACGCTTCGCCGCCCAGTCGATCCCGCCCATGACGTGATCGACCACGCGCGGGTCGCTCCACGATTCCTTGGTATGGCCAAGGCCGGTGTAGAAGACCTGCCCGCCCTCGAACCGGTGCGCCCAGGCCACGGGGCGCGGGTTCACGCCCCTCTCCCCGATCGACGCCGGGTCGAGCGTCAGCAGCGGGCGCAGTCGGGGGTCGAGATCGTCGAACCAATACCATTCATCGACCAGCTCGGCGGTGTCGGGAAAGCTGCGGATCGCGGGATGATCGAGCGGCGCGCGGGTGACGACGCCCTTCGGCGTCCCTTCAGGATGTCGGGCAAAGCGCGCGCCGATCATCCGCCCATACCAGTCCCAATGGTAATGCGAATCCGCCGCGCCATGCACCCCGACAATGCCACCGCCGCCACGCACATAGGCGATCAGGTTGTCGCGCCGCGCGCCGGTGAACCATTCGCTCGTTGGGTCTTTGGGACGGGTCGTGGTCGACAGCAGCACGATCGCCGCGAACCGCTTGACTCGCGCCGCATCGTCGAACAGCGCCGGGTCTTCGCTCGCCGCCACGCGATAGCCCTTCGCCTCCGCCGCCTTGGTCAGCGCCGCGATAGCCGGCTCGATCGAGTCGTGGCGCCAGCCGGTGGTATGGCTGAAGATCAGGAGTTCGGGCGACGGCGGCAGCGACGCGCCGCCGAGCAGGATCGCCGTCAACAGCGTCAGGATCGCCCGCATGTCACACTCCTCAACTCGCGCGACGACCGACCGTCACACTCCGGCCAGTTCGTTCAGATAATCCTCGACATTGCTATAGCCGTTGCCGTCCCGGTCGCCTGCCGAATCGTCGCGCTTGGGGTCGAGGCCGTGTTGGCGCTCCCACGTATCGGGCATTCCATCGCCGTCACTGTCCTGCGGCGCGGCGGTCGACCGAAGTTCGGGCCATCCGCCCACGTCGCGCTGGCTGTCGATCTGCTTGCCGGTGCGGGTGCGCACCCCCGCAACCAGCGCCGCATCGACGCTGTCGCGGCTGCGCGAAGCCCCTGCGCGCGCCAGCACTGCCGTCTCGACGCTCGCCGCTCCGGCACAGCCGACCTGGGGCATCTCGACCGGAGCCGACAGCTTCTGCGCCGGATCGGTGATGCCGCTCACCAGCGACCACGGATCAGCCGGAACCACCCCGTCCATCGCATTGTCGGCAAACCAGGATTTGGCGACCGGATTGCCTTCGTTAAATGCAATCGCCTTGGTCGATTGCGGCCCGCGCAGATAAGCGTTTCCGACGAAATTATATCGCGACAGGCTATCCTTGTCGGCATTGTAGCCCGACCGGCCGCCGCCCCAATTGTAAAAGACATTGCAGCGGAAATCGAAAAACGCCCCTTCGGGATCGCTCGCCGCCGGGGCATAATTGCCCGGCCGGGGCATCCGGGCGCTGTGGTTCGCCCAGAGGTTATGGTGGAAACTCGCCCGCGCCCCGCGCCCGCCGCGCACCAGGCTGCCATAGCCATGCGCGCCCTTGGCATGGAGCGATTTGGTCAGCGAATCCGCGATGATCGACCATTGCACGGTCACATCGTACCAGCCCTCGCCCGGCTCGGCATAATTGCCCGACACCGACAGCGTCTCGTCCACCGACCAGCTTGCCGAGACATGGTCGAGGATGATCCGCCGCCCCGCGCGGATCCAGATCGCATCGGCCTCGGTCTTCGATTCATCGCCCAGCCGCGACCGGATGAAGCGAATCACGACATCATCCGCCTGCACCACCAGCGGGTGATCGCGCAGCGTGATGCCGTCGCCCGGCGCGCTCTGCCCCGCGATCGTCACCCGCCCCTCACGCACTGTCAGCGGCTTGGTCAGCTGGATCGTACCCGACACCGCGAACACGATGATGCGCGGCCCCTTCGCCTCCACCGCCGCACGCAGGCTGCCGGGGCCGCTATCGGCCAGCGTCGTAACGGTCAGCACCTTGCCGCCGCGTCCGCCGAGCGCAGTCGCGCCCGCGCCTTCCGCTCCGGGAAAGGCGGGGAGCGGCACCGCCGCCCCCGCAGACATCAGCAGCAAAGCACCGAACATCAGAACGCCGCGCGCACGCCGAATGTGACGATCCGACCCGTGCTGGCATAGCTGCTCGATACCGGATTGGCCTGATACATGGTGCGATACTGCGGCGTATTGGTCAGGTTGCGCCCTTCCAGCGACAAGCGGATCTGCTTGGTAAGCGCATAGGACATCGAGAAGTCGAGGTTGAACGTATCCTCGTTATAGCCAAAGTCCGCGACCACCGGCGAGTTGCACACCCCGCCGCCGTTGGTCGTCGTCCCGACCGCGCAGGTACCCGACGACAGCGGGAAGCGGTTGACATATTCCTTGCGATACGCCCCCGACACGCGCGCCTTGAGCGGACCATGCTCGTAATAAAGCGTCGCGTTGAACGAATGCGGCGAGGTGTTGAGGAAGGGCGCCGTCGCAAAATCGTTGACTGCGGTCGATCCGGTCTGCCCCTGCGTGGTCGAGAGCGCAGTCCCGGTCAGATAGTTCAGTTCCGACTTGATGTACGTGTAGTTGGCGGTGACGCCGAACCGCTGCAGGAAGCCGGGCAGGAAGAAGAAGTTCGACTGGACGTTGAACTCCAGCCCCTGGATCTTGCCGCCCGGTGCGTCGTTGAACTGGCGCACCGCGAACACACCGCCATCGGTGATATATTGCGCCAGCGTCGGGCTGGTCACATTGGCGAGGATCTGGTCGATGATCGCCTGCGGATAGATGTCCTGCAGCGTGAACTCGCCCGCGACCTGTTGCGGGAAGGAACCGATGTCCTTCTGGAACAGCGCCAGTCCGACAAAACCGTTCTTCCCCCAATAATATTCGAAACTGAGGTCGAGATTGGTCGAGCGGAATGGGCTGAGGAAGGGATTGCCGACAGTGATCGACGGCGCCGCGCCGCCGGCATTGAGTCCGGTCGGGAAGGATGTCGTACCCGGGGTCAGCGCCGACAGCTGCGGCCGCGACATCGTCTTTGCTGCGGCGGCGCGGATCTGGAAATTGTCGCTGATTTCCCAGGTCAGGTTTCCGGCGGGAAGCACGTCGGTATATTCGTTGCGCGCAGTCACCACCGTGCCGAGCACGCCGTTCGCCGCGCCGCCGACCGAACCCGTGCCATCGACGCGGGTGTTGGCCACGCGCACGCCGACATTGCCGCGCAGGCGACGGTCCATCAGGTCGAGGTCGAAGTCCATCTGGACGAACCCGGCCATGTCGCGCTCACGCACCGCGTTGCGCTCACGCCCGTCGGTCTGCGCGCGATAATCGCCCCATTTGTTGATGCAGTTACAGTCGATCGAGAAATAGCGGCGGAAGGCATCGAGATCGGGGGCGTAGAAGCTGGTCGGCGTCCCCGCTGGCACGTTCAGCCCCTGACCAAATCCCACCAGCTTGCCGAGCTGGGTGATCTGCAGCCCCGCCTCCACCAGCGTCGGGTTGATCGCCTCGATCCCTTGATTGCGGCGCCCCGTCAGGCTGTCGAAGTTGAACGTCTTGTAGGTGCCGCCGAAACGCAGCGTGAACTGTTCGGACAGGTCCAGCTCGAAATTGGCGCGACCGACGCGGAATTCGTTGTTCACCTCATTGGTGAAGTAGCGGATCGTCGACAGGCCTTTGACCAACGTCCACTGGGTCGGATCGGCGACGTTGAAGCCGGGGTTGAACACCGGCATCTTTCCGCCGTTCCGCTCGTCGAAGACATAACCGTCGCGGTCGATCGCGTTAAATTCGACCAGCATACCTTCGGCGCTGAACTCCGACTTCGACCAGCCACCGGTCACTGCAACGCGGAAAGTATCGCTGAACGCGTGATTGATATTGAGCGTCGCCTGCTTGAAGTCGGTCTGACCGATCTGCGCATCGGCGAAGCTGCGCCAGTCGACATTGTCGAGCACCAGATAATCGGCCTGGCCTGCGGCGTTGACATGCGCCGCACGGATTTGCGTGCCGGGTCGGCCAAGCAGCTGGTCATAATATGCGATGCTGTTGGCGTTCGGGATATAGCCCGGCGAGGCCGTCGAATTGTAGTAATCGAACGGATCGAGGTTGAACGGATTATAGCTCGCGCGCGTGCCGGCAACGAGCGTGTTGCCGTAGAGCGCCTGACCGCAATCGAGCGACGCGCTGGCGTCGCAGCGGGCATAGAGCGCACGGCGGTCGGCAAGGCCGTTGGCGGTATTGAGTGCGCGCAACGTGTTCTGCGCGACGCGGGTATTGGTGCCGTTGCGGTTGAGGCCGATCGTGGTGATGCCCTGCGAATTCGACTCCTGACGATAGCGCGAATAGACGAAATCGCCGATGATCTCGGTGCGCGAGGTCGGCTGCCACTGGGCGGTAAAGGTGACGCCGAGGCGATCATATTCCAGATCCTGCCGCCCGATCTGCGGCAGCGCCGGGATGATCGTCGTCGGGGTGACCAGCGCATAGGCCGCCGGGTCCGATCCGAAGGTCGGGCCGGTGCCAGTGCCGGTCGGACGCGCAAAGCCGAACACGTTGGGCGACACGCCGGCATGTTGCGAATTGCGATATGCGAATTCGAACTGGCCCGGCTGGCGGCGATAGGAATCGATCTGCTGGCGCTGGTCCTGGAACGCGACGGTGCCGAGGATGCCGAAATTCTCGGCCAGTCGCTTTGAGAAGAGCGCGGTCAGCCGTGGGTTCCACGTATCGCCATTCTCGCGATACTCGGCCTCCGCGCCGACCGCGAACCGGTCGCCCTTGTACGCCAGCGGCCGCCCGGTGATGAGGTCGATGATCGCGCCCAGCGACCCTTCCTCGTTCGCGGCAGTCACCGATTTGGTGATCTTGACCCCGCTGAACAGTTCGGAGGCAAAGGTATTGAAGTCGAACCCGCGTGAGCGGTTGGCGCCCGCGTCCGACTGGTTTCCGCCCGAAATATTCTGCGCGTCAGCACCGTTCAGGAACACGCTCTGGAAATCACCGCCCAGGCCGCGCACGGTGATCGACCGGCCCTCGCCATTGTCGCGGTCGATCGAGATGCCGGGCAGGCGCTGAATCGATTCAGCGATATTGGCGTCGGGGAAGTCGGCGATATCCTCGGCAGTGATCGAATCGACGATCTGGTTGGCCTTGCGCTTGTCACTCAGCGCATTGGCCAGGCTCGCGCGGAAACCGGTGACCACCACCTCGTCGCCCTCGGCATCAGCCTGACCGTCGGCGGGCGCAGCATCGCTCTGTGCGGCCCAGGCCGGACCTGCCGCGACGAGCGCCAGTGCAAGCGCCAGCCCCGAGCTCGAGCGGCGCGCGATATGAAGATGACGAATGGCCATGGGATCCCCTCTCTCTGATGTCGTCGCGGGCATGTGACCTGCCCGTCATGATGACACCGGTATCAGGGGCGCTTGGGGATTTCAACCTGCAAACATCGCGCGCGCTCCGGCGGGATGCGGTAACGGCTCGCATTAGCTCTTCGCCGCCGCTTGCCGCGAGCGTCCCAAAGCAGGGCGCCACTTGACTTGACACATGCTCCGGAATGGCCGACAACCGTAATGACACCGGTTTCTTAAGAGCAAAACCAGTGTTCGACCGTGAGAACACGGCGAATTTGGAGAGGATCATGCCGAACGGTCGCGATTCGCGACCCGGCCTCCCCTCCGCACCAGAATCCGGCCTTGCGCGTTCGCCGGGCCATTTGCAGCTACCGGTGTCATCGACGCCGTTTGAGAGGGGAATATCAATGCGGTTCACCGTTCGCCGTGGCGGCGCACGCCTGCTGGCAGCCACTTCCGCCCTTGTTATCGCTACCGCCGCCCAGGCGCAGGACGCGCCGGCCGAGCCCGCAGCCGCTGAAGACGAGGAAATCGTCGTCACCGGCTTCCGCGCCTCGCTCGACGCCGCCCTCAACGTGAAGCGCGAGTCGGTCGCTGCGGTCGATGCGATCGTCGCCGAAGACATCGCCAAATTCCCCGACCAGAATCTGGCCGAATCGCTCCAGCGCATCCCCGGTATCGCGATCCAGCGCGACGGCGGCGAAGGGCGTGCGATCACCGTGCGCGGCCTTGGCTCGCAATTCACCCGCGTCCGCGTCAACGGGCTGGAGACGATTACGACCAGCCATGACGGCGCATCGTCCAACCGCGACCGCGCATTCGACTTCAATGTGTTCGCGTCAGAGCTGTTCAGCTCGATCGTCGTGCACAAGACCGCATCGGCGGAGCTTGACGAAGGTTCACTCGGCGCTGTGGTCGACCTCAACACCGGCAACCCGCTCAAGGGCAAATACGGCCTGACCTTCGCTGCGTCGGCGCAGGGCAGCTATAATGACCTGTCCGACACCTGGGGTCCGCGCGTCGCCGGCCTGATCGGCTGGAAGTCGCCCGACGGTACGCTGGGTGCGTCGATCTCCGCCGCCTATCAGAAGACGACGACCAAGGAGATCGGCAACAACACCGTGCGCTGGGCGCAGGCGCGCTTCGATTCGGTCGATGGTACCAACTGCTTCACCACCGCCAACAGTGGCGGCACTTATGTGCCAAGCGCCGCGTGCGATCGTGCCGCGCTGTCGTTCCACCCGCGCATCCCGCGCTATGGCGAGATCACCCATGATCGCGAACGCCTCGGCCTGACCGGCAGCATCCAGTGGTCGCCCAGCGACGCGACCAAGGTTTCGATCGACGCACTTTATTCCAACTTCAAGGCGGACCGCCGCGAGAAATGGGGCGAGGTGCTGCTGCGCTCGAACGAGCGGTCGATCAACGTCCTCAACCCGGTCTATGACAGCAACAACAACATGATTGCTGCCACGCTCAACGACGCCTGGGTGCGGACCGAGCATTTCCTGAAGCAGACCGAAACCGAATTCTACCAGATCGGTGCCCGCTGGGATCAGAACGTGACGGACAAGTTCCGCTTCACCCTGATCGGCGGCTATTCGCGCTCGAACGCCGACGTGCCGGTCGAAACCACGATCGTGTTCGACGATCGCGATGCCCAGGGCTATAGCTACGACTATCGTAACATGCAGGCGCCGACGCTGACCTTCGGCACCAGCGTGACCACCCCGGGCAACTTCCAGCTCGCCGAAATCCGCGATCGTCCGTCGAACGTGCTTAACCAGTTCCGCAACGCGCAGCTGCGCACCGAATGGGACGTGACCGAGGGCTTCACGGTCAAGGCGGGCGCAGTGTGGCGGCGCTATAATTACGACATCGTCGCCTTTACCCGCGACACCGCGGTGTGCGGCAATGGCGGTGTCGATCTGGTGCTGGGTACGTTGACCTGCTCGCCGACCAGCCTGTTCGGCCCGACCGCCGTATATGGTTTTCCTGTCACAAGTGCGCTGTCAGAGCTGTTCACGCTGACGGGGTCCAATGCACCTTCAGGCACGACGACCCAGTGGCTGATTCCAAATCTCGAAGCGGCGACCGCTTATACCAACCTCTACAACCGCACTGCGCGGCTGGATGCGGGCAACAATCGCGGCGTGGTCGAGGAAACGACCGGCGGCTATCTCCAGTTCGATGCCAAGGGCGCGATGTTCGGGCTCGATTATGCGCTGAACGCCGGCATCCGCTATGTCCGCACCGACCAGTCATCCTACGGCATCAACAGCGGTGTCGTGGTGACGGTCGAGCGCGATTATGAGGACTGGCTGCCTTCGTTCAACCTCGCGCTGTATCCGGCGGAGAATGTCATCATCCGCGGCGCGATCGCCAAGGTGATGACCCGTCCCTCGCTCGGCAACCTGACGCCGGGCGGCTCGGCCGATGGCTTCAACTATCGCGTCACCAGCGGCAACCCGTTCCTGCTGCCGTTCCGCGCGACCAATTTCGATCTGGCGTTCGAATGGTATTTCGCGCCGCAGTCGATCTTCTCGGTCGCGTTGTTCAAAAAGGATGTTGCGAGCTTCCCGGTTGCCATCACCCGCACCGGCACCTTCACCGAAACCGGCCTGTCGCCCTCGGTGCTCGTCCCATCCTCGCCCGCCGCGCTCAACCCGATCCAGCAGACGCTGCCGATCTGGACGATCGCGACCACAGGGAACGGCAGCGGCGCATCGCTCGAAGGCGTCGAAATCGCGCTGCAGGCCCCGTTCAAGTTCCTGCCCGGCTTCCTGTCGAACTTCGGCGGCATCGTGAACGCCACCTTCGTCGATAGCTCGGCGACCTATACCCAGCAGGGTCCGGCTACGACGCCAGGCGGATCGCTGCCGCCGGTTTCGATCGAGAACACGCTCTACGGCCTGTCGAAGAAGCAGTTCAACGGCACGCTCTATTATGAAGACAGCAAGTTCAGCGCGCGCGCATCGGTCAGCTATCGTGATGGCTTCACCGATGCCGGTTCGGGCACCGGTAATGTGTTCGAGGGCTATTCGGCGATCACCAATGTCGATGCATCCGTCCGCTACAAGATCACCGACTATCTCGAAGTGTCGGTCGAGGGCACCAACCTGACCGACGCCTATCGCGAGCGCTGGACCGACATCACCGCGCGTCGCAATTACGAAAACAACCATTTCGGCCGCACGATCCTGGTGGGCGCGCGGATCAAGATGTGACCGAGAGAGGGGGCATGGCGGATCGGAACGGAACTCCCCTTCGACCCGACCGCCGTGCATTTCTCGTAACCGCCGGAGCGGGGGCGGCGCTGATCGCGTCCGCCGCCGCGCATGGCCAGACTGCACCGCCGGCCACCGGAACGCCGGGGCCGGCGGGGCTTCCCGACCCGACCGAGACGATCGACCTGTGGCCAAAGGGCGCGCCCGGACTGCCCGCCACGCCCCCGGTCGAAACCGTCACCGAACGCAGCACCGATCGCGACCTGTCCGACCGCGCGGTGCTCGGCATCACCCGCCCGCGCCTCGTCGTGTTCCGCCCGCACCGCCCCAATGGCGCGGCGGTGATGATCACGCCCGGCGGCGGCTATCGCCATATCGTCATCGACAAAGAAGGCTATGAGCTCGGCCGCTGGCTGTCGGCGCGCGGCTTTACCGTGTTCGTCCTCTTCTACCGTCTGCCCGGCGAAGGCTGGGCCGCAGGACCCAATGTCGCGCTCGCCGATGCGCAGCGCGCGATGCGCCTCGTCCGCCACCGCGCCCGCGACTATGGCGTCGATCCGCAGCGTGTGGCCGCAATGGGCTTTTCCGCCGGCGGGCATCTGTGCGCCGATCTGCTCACCCGCTTCGACGCGCGCGTCTACGACCCCATCGACGCCGCCGACCGCCACAGCGCCCGGCCCGACGCCGCCGCCCCGATCTACCCCGTCATCACCATGACCGCGCCGCACGCCCATGCCGGATCACGCACACTGCTGATCGGAGCCGATGCCGATGCCGCGCGAGAGGCAGCGCACTCGCCCGACCGCAACGTCCCCGCCAACGCCCCGCCGGTCTTCCTGCTCCATGCCGAGGACGACAATGTCGTACCGGTCGAGAACGCGCTGCTGCTCCGCGCCGCACTGCGGGCGAAGGGCGTTCCGGTCGAAACCCACCTCTTCGCCCATGGCGGCCATGGCTTTGGCCTGCGCAAGACCTTGGGCAAGCCCGTCGCCGCCTGGCCCGACCTGTTCCTTGCCTGGGCCGGCGGCATCCTCGTCTGAGCAATAGGGAAGTTGGTATGCGAATGAACCGCCGCAACCTGATCGGTGCCGCCACGCTCGGCAGCGCCATCACGCTGGCACCGCCCGCCATGGCCGGATCGCGCAGGCAGCCCAAGCCCGCCCCCGACTGGAAACGCGGCTTTGACAATCAGCGCATCCCCGACCTCGGCGACGGCCGCTTCCTCAACCCGCTAATGGCGGGCGACCATCCCGATCCGACAATCCTCAAGGACGGGAAGGACTATTACATGACCTTCTCGACCTTCGATTCCTATCCCGGCCTCGTCATCTGGCACTCCCGTGACCTGATCAACTGGCAGCCGGTCGGCGCGGCGCTGACCAAGAATATCGGATCGGTCTGGGCGCCGGAGCTGTGCAAGCACAATGGCCGCTATTTCCTCTACATTCCGACCAAGGGGCCAAACACCAGCTGGGTGATCTGGGCCGACAGGATCGAGGGGCCGTGGAGCGATCCGATCGACTTGAAGCTCCCCAACCATATCGACCCCGGCCACGCGGTGGGTGAGGATGGATCGCGCTGGCTGTTCCTGTCCGGCGGCGACCGCGTGCGCCTGTCCGACGACGGCCTCAGCCGCATGGGCGAGCCCGAACATGTCTATGACCCATGGCGCTATCCGAAAGACTGGATCGTCGAGGGCTTCGCGCCGGAGGGGCCTAAGATCACGCGCCACAATGGCTGGTTCTACATGATCACCGCCGTCGGCGGCACCGCCGGTCCGCCCACCGGCCATATGGTCATCGCCGCGCGCTCCAAATCGATCCATGGCCCGTGGGAGAATTGCCCGCACAACCCGCTGGTCCGCACCACGTCGCTGCAGGAAAAATGGTGGTCCCGCGGCCACGCCACATTGGTCGAGGGGCCGACGGGCGACTGGTGGAGCGTCTATCACGGCTATGAAAACGGCTATTGGACGCTCGGGCGTCAGGCGCTGCTCGATCCGATCGAATGGACCGACGACGGCTGGTTCCGCATGAAGGGCGGCGACCTGTCGCAGCCGCTATCCAAGCCCAAAGGCGGCGAAAAGACCGGCCCGCACGGCATGAAGCTGTCGGACGATTTCTCGACCCTCGCCATCGGCACCAAATGGAATTTCTTCCGCCCCGCCGCCGATGAGCGCAATCGCGCGCGGGTGGCGAACAACATTCTCCACCTCGACGCACGCGGCACCGCGCCGTCCAGCTCCTCGCCGCTGCTGCTGATCGCGGGCGACCCCGCCTATCGCTTCGAATGCGATATCGAGATCGCACCCGGCGGCACCGCCGGCCTCATCCTGTTCTACGACGACAAGCTCTATTGCGGCCTCGGCTTTGACGAGAAGCGCTTCGTCACGCACCAGTACGGCATCGAACGCGGCCGCCCCGCCAACCCGCATGGGCGAAAAATGCGGATGCGCGTGACCAACGACCGGCACATCGTCACCTATGACACCAGCGACGATGGCGGAAAGACGTGGCACCGCTTCGACCGCGGGATGGAGGTGTCGGGCTACCACCACAATGTCCGCGGCGGCTTCCTGATGCTCCGTCCCGGCCTCTATTCCGCGGGTGCGGGGACGGCGAAGTTCAGAGATTTCCGGTTCGAGGCTTTGGAGTGAGCTGCTGCGCGTCAGTCGTCATAAGTTTGGTCGCGGCTCACCGTCGAGGCGGATGCGCTCTGTGCCTTTTGTAGCGCAAGCAGTTCGTCGCGCTCCGTCTGCGCATCCTCCAGCGCCCGCTGCAGCCGCTCCACCTCTAGCCAGAGATACAGGCCGATGCCAAACCCGATCATAGCCGCAGCGAGTGCAAAATAAAGCAGATATGGGTTCATCGCCTATTCTCCGCCGGTTCCGGCGCGACGCGAGACGGCTCATCCTTGCCGGACTTTTTCGCAAAGCAATCAAGCAATGTGCTGGCCGCCTGATCGGCCAGACCGCGCTGGACCGCCTCACTCAAATGCGGGTTGGGATCGGCATCCGTTACCACATCCCGCGCCAGGTCGCAGATTGAAGGTGGGGTGGGAGGCGGCAGCGTTGGCGGAGGTTGAGGGTCCGTAATCCCAATGACGATTGCAACGACCACGCTCATCCACGCAGTCGTATAGGTCGCCAAAAGCCCCTGGCGATGCCGTCTTTCGGGAGCATCGAGTTTCCCCGCCATTCTTCAAGGATACCAAGGATCGGTCAGGAAACGAAGAAGAAATCTAGGGCGATTGGTGGAGCTGAGGGGAATCGAACCCCTGACCTCTGCAGTGCGATTGCAGAGAGGGGGCGCAAAAAGCGCAGAAAAGCGTCGATTTCCTTTAGTTTTCCTACCCATACGAGACCCAAATCAAGCTATTTGCGATACGCCCGCGATACGGGAAATAATCCTATCCGTCCCATCGGATGAGGGCCAGCATAGCCGATTAATCAGGCACGTTGAGCAGCCACTCAAGCACCGGAAAGCCGACGTGGCCGACACTATTCCGCCTCATCGACCGGACGCAATAGTTCCAACGGCTCCACGCCGAGTGGGCTTCCCAGCTCATGCAGTGTGAGGACGGTCGGGTTACGGTGCCCGCGCTCTAACCCACTGATATACTGCTGCGACATCCCTGTCCGCTCCGCAGCCTGCTCCTGCGTCAGACCGCGCATCGTCCGCAGCTTACGAAAATTGAGACCAACGAGCAGACGGACGTCCATCCGGGGACAGTGACGCAGCGCCGACCTATTGATTATCAACTATAATATGTATCTTACAGCGCCCCAGCGGCTGCACGCCGGTGGGTTCGGTTGGGAGATCACATTTGTTTCACGCAGTAGTAGCAGCCTCTATTCTGATGATGCCGGGATTGGCGGCGTCGCTCGGACAAAGCGGTAGTGAGCCGCAGACCGAGCATGATCGCGCATTTGTTGCTTGGCAGTTCAAGACGCTGCGAGATCCAGACAGTGCTAACTGGCGCCGGACCAAGAACCCCTTCGGGACGACCGTGACGCTGAAACGCGGGCTCTTGGGCAAGAAGGAATGGACGGGTGAGCTGGCATGCTACACGCTCAACGCAAAGAATGCCTATGGAGCCTATGTCGGCTACACACCGCACGCGGTGATGATCACAATTCAAAACGAGGTCCACGTCTGGGAAGGAATGTCGCCGGACGAGGACAAGACCGCATATCGGAGCTGGGGCCAGCAGATCATCGATAACTACTGCCGGTAGTCGCTATCAGCATCGAAAGACGGTTCGCCGCGCCGGTGGATGGCATACATCCTCAGGGAGCGGCGAATCGCCTCCACCCGGATCAGGCAGCTCGGAAAATCGTAGGACTTCTCTCTAGTCGGTGGGCCCCCGCCGCGCCCTAGTATGGCATCGCAGCCATATCCCGACGTATCCCGGTGACCGCGCTATTCGGTCGTGACCGCACCGAGCTTCGCGGCGACGCCCCGGAATTTTTCCAGCGCGAGTTCGAGGCTCGCGACAATCTCGGCGGCGACTTCGTCGGGGGGCGGCAGACTGTCGGGGTCGGTGGCGCTCGCGTCTTTCAGCCAGAAGATGTCGAGGTTCAGCTTGTCGCGCTTTGCCAGCTCCTCATAGCTGAACCGGCGGAACCGATCGCTCTCGACCCGCTCATGACGTTTGTGCTTGGCACCATAGGCTTGGACGAAATCGTCGAGATCGCTGCGCTTGAGCGGTCGCTCGCGCAGCGTGAAGCGCTGGTTGGTGCGGAAGTCGTAAACCCACAGCTCCTCTGTCGCCACCTTCTCTCCGGTCGGTGCGCGATCAAAGAACAGGACGTTCGCTTTCACCCCCTGGCTGTAGAAGATCCCGGTGGGCAGTCGCAGCAGCGTGTGGAAATCGAACTGGTGCAGCAGCTTGCGGCGCAGCGTCTCCCCCGCCCCGCCTTCAAACAGCACGTTGTCAGGCAGCACCACGGCAGCAGACGACTTGGTGATCGTCATGATGTGCTGGAGGAAGTTGAGCTGCTTGTTGCCCGTCGTGACGGTGAAATCGTCGCGGACATAGTCCTGCCGCTCGGTCTCGATCGCGCCTTCGGAGTTCACAATCCTGAAGGACTGCCGCTTCCCGAACGGTGGGTTCGACAGAATCACGTCATAGCGACCCCCATCGTCGGCGATCAGCGCATCGCCTTGGCGCACCGGGGATTTGGCACCCCCGATACCATGCAGATACAGGTTCATTGCGCATAGTCGGACCACCTCGGCCACGATGTCCGTGCCCGACAGCATCTCCTCGCGCAGGCGACGCGCAGCGGCACGGTCGGCGGCCAGCGGTTTGACCCGCATGTGCTCATAGGCGGACAGCAGGAAGCCGCCGGTGCCGCAGGCCGGGTCGTGCACGCTCTCGTCAGCCTCGGGATCCATCACCTCGACGATCGCGTCGATCAGGGGACGTGGCGTGAAATACTGGCCCGCGCCCGAACGCACTTCGCCGGCGTTGCGCTCGAGTAGCCCCTCGTAGATCGTGCCCTTCACATCGACGTTCAGGCCCATCCAGGTTTCTGCGTCGATCAGCTGGATCAATCGCTGAAGCCGGGCCGGGTCGCCGATCTTGCTCTCGGCCTTGAGGAAGAGGGTGCCGACAATGTCGCTGCGCTTGGAGAGCTTGGCGAGCACCTCCTTGTAGTGCTCATCGAGCGCAGTGCCGGATAGTATGCGCAGACTATCCCAATTACAGTCCGACGGGATCGCCGATGGCTCGCCGAGCGCCTCGCTACGCTCCTTGTCCATCTTGAGGAACAGCAGGAAGCTGATCTGGCCGAGATAGTCACCGTAAGAGACGCCCTCGTCGCGCAGCACATGCGCGTAGTTCCAGACCTTCGAGACAAGAACCTGTTCGTTCACTGCGCGGCTCCGTCGATCGCGCTCATGGCGTCTCCAAGCCACCACCCATCGTGGAAGCTCTTATGCTGCTCAAGTTCCTGGCCGAGCACGCCCAGCCAGCCGCCGTAAAGAGGTGGAAACGCCGGCGTTCCGTCGAGGTTCTTCACGTCCCGCTGCATCGTCCGCATCACATAGACCGGGTTCTGAAAGGCCCGCTCACGACCAATCGTCTGGAACGCCGCGCCGTCGAACAGCCATTTGGGCGTTCCGCGATACGCCAGGACTACGGTCTCGAACCGCCGATCCTTCAGCGCCTCTGCCGTCTTGAAGAAGTTGCGGTCGACGTCCGCCATACTCGCCGTGCCCGAGACCTGTCGCAGGTCGATCACGATTGCGTCGGCGGACACATAGCCTTTGCGGTGAACGGACATCGTCACGTTCTCCTCACCGGACAGAGCGGCGGCGACGGGGCGTGAGATCGTGGCATTCCATGCCCAGATGCCGGCACAGGCAATGGCGAGGATCAAAACTAGCGCAGTAAGCCAGACTAGGCGACGGCGGGAGGAACGAGCGGGGACGTCGGTCTGATCCGGCTCTGCTTCCAAGAGATCGATCATATCAGTTTTCCCCGGAACGCGGCGGCAAGAATCGATTGGCGGACGAGTTTGCCAGACTGCTGCATCTCGTTCGCTTCGCGGTCACCGGCTTCCGCCGCAGTGATTGCATCCTCTGCTTGTTCAAGCAGCAATGACAACTCCGCCAAAGGCGGCATCGGACACCTGACAGAACGAATCTTACTGATGCTCAGCGTGTGCAGGCCGGACGTAGAGTTCGCCCGCTCTTCCAACTCTCTCCGCCCATGCGGCGATCGCAACCACAACTGCAACCACCTAGTTACGCGCTCATCGCCAATTCGCACCTTGATCAGATGATTCTGATGCACGCAGGGATCTATCTGGCCACCCCAGATCGCGGACCTTCCGATCTGATCGATACTTCCGTTACCTTCGACGATGAGGAGGTCGCCGATCTTGAGCAGCACCCGATGCACCTCGGATTCCTTCAGGCCAATGCTTTCAACGCGCTCCAAGTCCAGCTTACCAGCACCCACATTCGCAACGCGCAGATAGGGCAAAGTGACGGGCAAGCCCGCTCGTTTCGCACTCTTGGTAACACCGCCTGTGACCGAACCCAGTCGCCCAACAGTTGTCCAGACCCAGCTATCCGGCAGCCTTGGTAGGCCCGTCGGGTCTACCGGATCATCGTTGCCAAGATCATTCTGACGCTTCATTGCTGAATTGCTTGAGCAGGGTGGTGGCCTCAGCCCTTCCAGCAACTCGCGTGCAGTCTGGTTGGCGCGAGACCGCTTACGCCAGCCCGCCGTCAACTCTCCTGTGACGGCAGCCCTGAGCAGCGCCTTCCGATAGGTTTCGATATCCGTGCGCGCGCGCGCCATCGCTTCTTCGCCATCGTCTAGATCAGAGAATAGCTCGTCCATGCGGGCAACGATGCGATGCTGAGTTTCGAGCGGCGGAACCGGGATCAGTTGAGCCCGAACGTCGTCATCGACGACTGATGGCGGTTGGTTCCCTCTCTGAAGAGGCTCGAGTGCCCTCACAAATTCGTCTGTGGTCACCCAATGATACAGGAAGCGGGGATCAACGACTTTTGCGTTCGGCCGCAATACGGCGAACGCCGTAGATGCCACGTCGGTTTCATCGACCGAGACAAAGAGCACGCGCCGAAGACTGACTCGGACGCAAGAATACAATGTGTCTCCCGGCTCGACGAACTGGCGAGCCCGCGACGGCGCTTCCACGACAGCCATTTCCCGCGAGGCAAGCCCCTCTGCCACGCCTCCCACATCGGTGTAACGGAATACCTGATCAAAGCGTGACGATGGCGCGCCTCGCTGCGGCTTTTCACATACGTCAGACAGACGTTCCCAGCGCCAGCCATCTGGCAGCTCGAAGCTTTCAGTTCCCAAGGGGGATGACACTATTATGCGACCAACGCCGTCGTCAGCTCATCCACCACGACATCCAACCGCCCCGGAAACGCCGCCCGCGCGGCGATGATGCCACCACGCCGTTCGAACTGCGGCAGGTCCTGCAAGTCGCGGAGCGGCAGCTCGATGTTCGCGGCAATGTGGTCGCGGATCGCCTCCAGCCAGCCAAGCTGCGTCTGACTATACGCACGCCCCGCCTGCTTCTCGCGGCCCAGCCACAGATTGAACCGTCCCGCCATGTCGCTCGACAGCGGCGCGAGCGTCTGCACTTGGCCGGTCGCAAAACGAACCAGCGCAACGATGTCGGTCAACGTCTTGGCAGGATTGCCGCGCACCTGTTCCCCCTGAAGCCGACGATAGGCGCTCCATAGCTCCAGCGGCTGCAAAAGCCATGGGGGCTGAAGCATTGCCGCGCGCAGCTCCTCGAGGCTGGCATAGGTCAGCTTGGCCTGCACCGCCGGTCGGCCCAGCAGGATCTGAAGCGCGGTGATCTCATCCTGCCGCTGATCGATGAAGGTGCGGAAGCTGGTAGTCACACGCTCCGCCGCTGCCGGATCGAATGCCGATGAAATGACCACATCGCTCGACAGATCGTCGATCACGATCTCGCTGGCGCGTTTCAGATCGACCAGCAGGTTGCGCAGTCCGGGTTTGTCGAATGGGAGCAAAGCCGCCTCACGCAGGCGTCGCCCCTCCGCAACCGGGTCGTCGGCCCGCTCCAGCCGGTCGATGTCGAGCGCATCAACCAGTGCACCGGCCAGATCGCTCAAAGACAGCCCCTGCGACGCTTCGAGCACCTTCGCGCGATCATCGTCGGTCAACCTGCGATCGAGCGCTGAGAGACGGTGTGCAAGCGTCGAGACAGTGTCTTCGTCACTCGCCCCCGATGCGACATTCTCGAGCAACTTTTCGAACGAGACGCTGCGCTGACGCTCAAGTGGCTGGACGATCGTCTTGTCACTCTCGGTCACGCCCACCGCGTCGATCAGGACGAAACGGTCCTTGGCTGGCGCATCCGGCGTGACGCGCGACAGATCGACGGGGTTGATCGACCGCACGCCGCGCCCGCGCATCTGTTCGAAATAGATGGCGGACTTCACATCGCGCAGGAAGATCAGCGCCTCGATCGGCTTCACGTCCGTGCCGGTCGCGATCATGTCCACCGTGACGGCAATCCGCGGCTGATATTCCGTGCGGAACTGCGCAAGCACCTTCTCCGGCTCGGTCGCCTTGTGAGTGATCTTCTTGGCAAAGTCGTTGCCCTTGGCGAACACCTCACGCGCGATCATCACGATCTCCTCGGCGTGGTGATCGTCCTTTGCGAAAATCAGCGTCTTGGGCACCTCTGTCCGGCCGGGAAACAGCTCGGTGGGTAACGTATCGCGATAAGTTTCGAGCACGGTGCGAATCTGGTTCGGCACGAGCACCGATCGGTCGAGATCGCTGCCCGCATAGACGAGGTCGTCATCGAGCTGCTCATAACGCTGCCGCCGGGTGTTGCGATCGCGCCGTGGCACGCTGTAGCCCGCCGGCACGCGCCCACCATGCTCGCCGATCTGCGTGCGGATGCGGTAGATCTCGAACGGGACGTTGACCCCGTCGGCGACCGATTTTTCATAGGGGTATTCGGCGACGAGATTGCGATTGAAGAAGCCCATCGTGATCGGCGACGGCGTGGCGGTGAGGCCGATGATCTGCGCGTCGAAATAGTCGAGCACCTGCCGCCAGCTCCCGTAGATCGAGCGATGGCATTCATCCACGATGATGAAGTCGAATGTCTCTGGAGAAAGCGCGGCGCTGTATGCGATCGAGCGGGTCGGGACGTGAGCCCCCTCGAACTCACTGCGCTCCTCATCCTCCTCGCTCAGGTCAATGCCAGCGAGCTGCGCGAAAACACGCTGGATCGTCGAGATGACCACTTTGTTGGGCGCGTCGAGACCAGCGGACCCGAGGCGCTGGACGTTATAGAGCTCGGTGAACAGCCTGCCGGTGCCGGGCGGGCGATAGGTCTGGAACTCCTTGAGCGTCTGCTTGCCGAGGTTGTTGCGATCAACCAGGAAAAGGATTCGCTTCGCATCGGCGTGTGCCAGTAGGCGATAGCAAAGCGTGGCCGCCGTGAAGGTCTTCCCGGCACCAGTCGCCATCTGGACGAGTGAGCGCGGCTGACCCTGGGCGAGCGAATGCTCGATGCCCTCAATCGCATCGATCTGGCAGTCGCGCAGGCCGTCCTTGATGAGGTCCGGTAGCTCAGTCAGGCGCCGGCGGATAGTCGACCCGCTTTTGAGCCACTCGAACAGGGTCTCAGGCCGATGAAACGCAAATATCGGTCTCGACCGCTGGTCGGGGTCCAGCCGGTCCGAAAAGATAATCTCCGACCCGCTGGCTTCATAGTCGAAGCGGAGGGGCGTTCCCCAGGTGGCCAATGCGTCAGAACCACCAGCGTTGTAGCCCACCGCCTGATCGGTAACGCCGGAGAGCGTAAAGCCTTCAGGCTTGGCCTCGACCACACCGCATGCCTTACCATCGACCAGGAGCAGATAGTCGGCGGGGCCTGCTGCCAGCGGATACTCGCGCACTGCTACGCCCAACGACGCTCGCCGCTCCATTTGGCCACGGTCTTGAATAACCCAGCCAGCCGCGATCAGCTGCTGGTCGATCAGCTGGCGAGCGCGTTGCTCCGGCGTCACCGTCGCACAGCCTGATGCGTTTGAATGTCGGCCCCGCCCAACAGCTTGATCCCACCCGGTAACCCGTTTCGAGACAAGCATGAACCGTATTACCGTTTCAGGGCAAGCTGTTTGGTGGTGGCTACGCGCTCACCGTCAGACCTTCGGCAGCCGAGCGCCGAACTCTGCCAACCTCCCCTCCCGGTCCGCCTCGAGCAGCGCCTCCATGAACCTGTCGAGGAACGCCAGGTTGCTCTTCACCGCCTCGCGACGCAGCGCTTCCGCCTCACGCCGCGTTTCCCGCCTAGCTCCCTGGCGTGCGTCGATCCTGGCATTGAGTTGATCAATGCGCGCGGCCATGCGCCGCCCCTTTACAGCACCTACGGCTTTGAGATGGCGGTGGATCACGTTGGGATGAACACCATATTGCCGGGCGAGCTGCACGCCGTTGGAAAGGCCCAGTTCATAGAGGACGGCTGCCTCGGCACGCTGGGCTTCGGAGAGGCGCGATGGACGGGTTTGGGCGATGTCTGGCTGCATCGCCTATGATAGCATTTTCAACGCCTTTTCGCGAGCGCCGATGGGCAAACGCCCGGTTGAATCATCAACCGGGGCGATGCGTGCCGACCGGGCATTTGCGCCGGATTTCCGCCGTTTTTCACGGAGCCCGATGTATTGCAGAAAATTGCGCGCCCGCGATGACAATAAGAGTCGCGCCATGGAGCGTGTAACTTTAACGCGGTCACAACAGGTAGCATGACCCCCCCGTCTGCCCAGCCAAGCCTGCTACCGACCATGTGGTGCCAGCGCTTCGATGATTCGGCAATCGCCCACGGTGCCGTGACGGCAACTGCTCAGCACACGGTCCAGCTCCGCACGCAATGCAGTCAGGTCGGCGATCTTGCGGTCGATACCGGCCAGATGCGCGCTGGCGATCGCATCGACCCCGGCACAGGATCGCCCCTTGTCGTCCGACAGGTCGAGCAGCTCGCGCACCTGATCCAATGTGAAGCCGAGATCGCGTGCGCGCCGCACGAACGACAGCCGCGCTAGATGGTCCATGCCATAGGCGCGATAATTGGCGTCGGTGCGCCCCGGTGCAGGTAGCAACCCCGAGCGCTCGTAAAAGCGGACCGTTTCCACCTTGGTCCCGGTCAGCCGCCCGAGCTCGCCGATCTTCACAGCCGGATGCCCATGCGCGGCGCAACAACTGTCATCGCCGTATAGAGCACGACCGTCACTACGCACCCGATCAGCATCGCCGGCCAGAAACCGATGCCCCGTTTAAGCATCGCGGGGATCAGCAGAAACATAGGCAGCGACGGCAGCACATACCAGAATGTCGCCCCGGCATGGTCGGCCATCCGGTCGATGTCATGCGTGTCACGCCACAGCCACATCATGCCCAGGATCGAGATGAGCGGCAGCGACGCGACCAGCGCCCCGACGCCGGGGCTGCGCCGCGCGATTTCGGACACCGCCGCGATGA
This sequence comes from uncultured Stakelama sp., assembly GCA_964638925.1. Classification (GTDB taxonomy): domain Bacteria; phylum Pseudomonadota; class Alphaproteobacteria; order Sphingomonadales; family Sphingomonadaceae; genus Sphingomonas. Next base: position 27,586 of record CAZWZP010000009.1, read on the forward strand.
TGACGCCGGACAGCAGCGCCTTGAGGACAAAGTAGAGCATGCGTGCTTGACCCTGTAGTGACTACAGGGTTCATAAGCGCGATCGGACTAAGGAGTCGAGAGCTGATGGCCGATCAATGTTGTGCCGGTGCGGCCGGCAACACCGCGATGAATGATCCGACCTGGCGGCGCATCCTGTGGGTCGCGCTCGCGCTCAACGCCGCGATGTTCGCGATCGAGATCGGGGCTGGACTCGCTGCCCGCTCGCATGCGCTGCAAGCCGATGCGCTGGACTTTCTGGGCGACGCCGCCAACTACGCGATCAGCCTGGGCGTCGCTGGGATGGCGCTGGCCTGGCGCGCACGCGCCGCGCTGGCCAAGGGCGTGACGATGCTCGGCTTTGGGCTGTGGGTCGGCGCATCCGCGCTCAACGGTTGGTTTTCCGGCGCGGTGCCCGAGCCATCGACCATGGGCGTCGTCGGCATGGCTGCGCTGATCGTCAATGTCGGGGTGGCGCTCCTGCTCTTCCGTTATCGCACCGGCGACGCGAATATGCGGTCGGTTTGGATCTGCTCACGCAATGATGCGATCGGCAATGTCGCAGTGATGATCGCGGCGCTGGGCGTGTTCGGCACGCAGCACGGTTGGCCCGACCTGGTCGTGGCTGGGATCATGTCCGTGCTGGCGATCCGTGGCGGCTGGCAGGTCATTGACCAGGCCCGGCGGGAACTGGGCGGGACGGTCGCGGCGTGATAGCGGCAAGCTGCTTGATGATGCTGGGGGCAACTGGTAGCGGAGGGCGCGTGAGGTCCGCGCTCGTTCATCTCCTGATCCTTGCCGCGATGCTGTGCGCGGGCCTGGCCGCGCCGGTCGCTGCACATGCGCATGGCGCGTCGGCGGCGATCGAACATATCGATATGCACGCGGCAACCGACCACAGCCATCACCACGATGTCCCGGCCAACGACCCACAGGACGATGGCGGCAATGATGGCGTCGCGCCGCATCATCATCATTGCCCCGCGGGAATGACGGCGCTCGCCCCCGGCATGAGCGGTCGTTTGTTGCCCTGTCGCGACACGCCCCATCCGGCGCCCAGCGCGCGACTCGACTCGCGGGCACTGGCACCGCTGACGGAACCGCCCGCCGCCTGATCGATCCGTCCGCGCCGATGCCGCCACGGCATCCGCGCTTTGGTATCGATCAGGAGCATTCCTATGCGCATCTATCTGCTCGCCGCCCTGGCGGCAGCTACATCGTTCCTGGCGTCGGCTCCGGCCAGCGCCGGACCGATCACGGTCCAGCAGGCTATCGAGAAGGCGGTCGCCGCCGCACCTTCACTCGCCGCCGATCGCGCGGCGATCGACGCCGCGCGTGCCGCACGGCTGCAAGCCGAATTGAAGCCGAACGACAGCATCACCGTTGAAACCGAGAACTTCGTCGGGACCGGTGCCTATAGCGTTTTCCAGCAGGCCGAAGTCACGGCGTCCTATAACCGCACGCTCGAACGCGGCGGGAAGCGCGCGGCGCGCGTCGCGCTCGGCGATAGCGACATCGCCGTCGCCGAGGCCGCAGCCGCCGTCGCCCGGCTCGAACTGGCATCTCAAGTGCAGCGCGCGTTTCTCGACGTGCTGATGGCGGATCAGGCGCGCGACATTGCCGAACGGAGCTTCGTCATCGCACGCGGCCTGCAACATGAAGCGGCAAAGCGCGTCGCCTATGCCAAGGATCCGCTGTTCGTCGGCACCAATGCCGAGGCGCGCCTTGCCGCTGCCAGGATCGCGATAGATCAGGCGAGACGGCGTCAGGCGTCGGCGCGGGATTATCTTGCCTCTTTCTGGGGTGCGACCGGCGCGGGGCTAGAGGTAGCGGGCGACCCGGTCGCTATCGCCGGTTCGATTACCGCGTCCGACCGCCTTGCCGATGCCGACACTGCCCTTGCCGAAGCGGGGATTGCCCGCGCCGGACGTCAGGTCGAGGTCGAACGCACCCGCGCGGTGCAAGACTATACGATCAGCGGCGGCGCGCGCTTCCTGCGCGAAACCAACAATGTCGCGTTGGTCGGAAGCGTGACGATCCCGCTCGGTCGGCGCGATCGCAACCAGGGCAACATTGCACGCGCCGAAGCGGAACAGCGGCGTCTGGAGTATCAGGCGGCGGCCCAGCGTCAGGAGCGGTCGCGCGCGCTCGCTCAGCTGCGCCGCACCGTTGAGGACGCCCAAGCGCGCGCCGCTGCCAACCGCGCCGAAGTCTATCCGCGCGTCACGCGGGCGATGGCACAGGTCCAGGCCGGCTATGCGCGCGGCGGCTTCACCTTCCGCGACATGGAGGACGCCGCCGACGCCATATTCGAGGCGCAGGCCGACTATCTCGACGCGCTCGCCACGCTGCGCGGCGCGCAGGCTCAGCTGGACCGCCTGACCGGCCGGTTCGCCACCACCCCTTCAGCGGAGTAGCCGCAATGATTGATCGCATCCTATCAGGCCGCGCCATTGCGCTGGCCCTGACGCTCGCCCTGCCGCTTGCCGCCTGCGGTGAAGCCCCCAATGCCGAAGAGCATGCCGAAGGCGACGAGGCCGCCAAGGGCCCGCATGGCGGACGCCTGCTCACCGATGGCGATTTTGCAATCGAAGTGACGATCTTCGAAAGTGGACAGGAACCGCAGTATCGCGTCTATCCGACGCGGAACGGCAAGCCCGTCGATCCGAAGACGGTCAATCTGGCCATCACGCTCAAACGGCTGGGCGGGCAAGTCGACCGGTTCGCGTTCAAGCCCGAGGCCGATTATCTCGCCGGTCAGGGCGTGGTCGAGGAGCCGCACAGCTTCGATGTCGAGGTAGTCGCGACCGAGAATGGCAAGCGGCACCGTTGGGCCTACGCAAGCCCAGAAGGGCGCACCTGCATCGCTGCGGCAGCGGCCAAGAGCGGCGGAATCACGATCGAACGGGTCGGCTCGCAGATGATCGGTGAAATCCGCGAACTGGTCGGCACCGTTCAGCTCGCTACCACCGCGCGGTCGGAAGTGCGCGCGCGCTTCCCCGGCAAGGTGATGGCGGTGACCAAGAAGGTCGGCGATCGGGTCCGTGCAGGCGAGGTGATCGCGCGCGTCGAATCGAACGAAAGCCTGCAAATCTATTCGGTTACTGCCCCGGTCAGCGGGGTGATCGCCGAACGCAACACCAATGTCGGCGACGTCGCCTATGACGGCCCGATGTTCGTTATTACCGACCCGGCCCAGACCACCGTGGTGTTCAACATCTTCCCACGCGACCTCGATTCGGTGCGTCCGGGGCAGACCGTCTCGATCGAGACGCTGGAGGGAAATCCGGTCGCCACGGTGAAGCTCGGCGACTATCTGCCCGAGGGGAATGCTCAGGCCGGCACCGCGCTGATGCGGGCAACATTGCCCAACCCGACCGGCCAGTGGCGCGCAGGCATGGCGTTGCGCGGAAAGGTGACGGTCAACGCGGTCGAAGTGCCGTTGGCCGTGCGCACCGAAGCGCTGCAACGGTTCCGCGATTTCACCGTCGTCTTCGCCAATTTTGGTGAGGACTATGAGGTGCGGATGCTACAACTCGGGCGACAGACGCCGGAATGGACCGAGGTGAAGTCCGGCATCGCACCCGGCACGCCCTACGTCGCCAAGGGTGCCTTCCTTGTCCGCGCCGATGTCGAAAAGTCGGGGGCAAGCCATGACCATTGATGGCAGCGGCAGCGCCGGGATCCTCGCCCGCATCATCGGCGTTTCAATCCGCCAGCGTTGGTTCGTGCTCGCGATCGTGCTGGCGCTTTGCGCGCTCGGCGCGTGGAGTGCGACCCGGCTTCCAATCGACGCGGTGCCCGACATCACCAACGTGCAGGTGCAGATCAACACGGAGGCTGAGGGCTTCTCGCCGCTCGAGTCAGAACAGCGCATCACCTACGCCGTGGAAACCGCCATCGCCGGATTGCCAGGGCTGGATTATACGCGATCGATCTCGCGCTATGGCCTCAGCCAGGTGACCGTAGTGTTCAAGGACGGGACCGACATCTATTTCGCGCGACAGCTGGTCAATGAACGGCTCCAGACGGCAAAGTCGCAATTGCCGCCCGGCATCGAGCCGCAATTGGGGCCGATCGCCACCGGGCTCGGCGAAATCTTCATGTTCGCGATCGAACCCAAGCCCGGCGCGCGGAAGGCAGACGGCACAGAATATACGCCGACCGACCTTCGCACGCTCAGCGACTGGGTGATCCGCCCGCAACTACGCACGGTGTCGGGGGTGGCAGAAGTCAACACGATCGGCGGCTATATCCGCCAGTTCCACGTCACCCCCAATCCAGAACGCCTCGCAGCGCTGCGCCTGTCGATCAGCGATGTCGTCGCGGCGCTCGAACGCAACAATTCTAATGTCGGCGCGGGCTATGTCGAGCGTGCTGGTGAGCAGGTGCTAATCCGCGTGCCGGGCCAGGCAGCGAACGAATCCGATCTGTTGCAGGTCATCGTCGCCACACGCGGCGGCGTGCCGATCCGCGTCGCCGATGTCGCCAACGTCGTCATCGGCAGCGAGCTGCGCAACGGCGCGGCCACTGAAAATGGCAAGGAGATCGTGCTCGGCACCATCTTCATGCTTACCGGCCAGAACCCGGCCATCGTCGCCAACGCGGTTTCCGAACGGCTGAAAGAGGCATCGAAGGCACTGCCACCGGGGGTGATCGCGCATCCGATGTATGATCGCACCGCGCTGGTCGATCGCACGATCAAGACCGTCCAGACCAATTTGCTCGAAGGCGCGTTGCTGGTCATCGTCGTCCTGTTCCTGTTGCTCGGCAATATCCGGGCGGCGCTGATTACGGCGGCGGTGATCCCGATCTCGATGCTGATGACGCTCACCGGCATGTTGCAGGGCGGTGTGTCGGGCAATTTGATGAGCCTCGGCGCGCTCGATTTCGGACTGATCGTCGACGGCGCGGTGATCATCGTCGAAAACTGCCTGCGACGGCTCGGCGAGGCGCAACACCGGCTTGGTCGATTGCTCGACAAGCAAGAGCGGTTCGGCCTGGTCGCTTCCGCCAGTGCCGAGGTGATCCGCCCAAGCATCTTCGGTATCGTGATCATCACGGTCGTCTATCTTCCGATCTTCGCGTTGCAGGGAATTGAGGGGAAGACGTTCCACCCGATGGCGATCACCGTCGTGCTGGCGCTGACCGCAGCGCTGCTCCTGTCGCTGACCTTCGTCCCGGCCGCCATCGCGCTGTTCGTGACGGGGAAAGTCGACGAAAAGGAAAACCGCGTCATGCGCGCGGCCAAGGGCCGCTATGCGCCGATGCTCGACTGGGTCATGGCGCGGAGCAAGCTGACGATCGCCGTGGCGCTGATGCTGGTCGCGGCCAGCGGCATGCTGGCGACGCGGCTCGGCTCTGAGTTCATCCCGAACCTCGACGAGGGTGACATCGCGCTCCACGCGCTACGCATACCCGGCACCAGTCTCAGTCAGGCAGTCGCGATGCAGTCCGCGCTTGAGGCCGAGATCAAGAACGCCCCAGAGGTCGAGCGGGTGTTCGGCAAGATCGGCACTGCGGACATCGCCAGCGATCCGATGCCGCCGTCGGTCGCCGACACGTTCATCATGCTCAAGGACCGCGCACTTTGGCCCGACCCGCGCAAACCGCGCGACCAGCTGATCGCCGAGCTGAACACCATCGTGCAAAAGGTGCCCGGCAATAATTACGAGTTCACCCAACCGGTTCAGATGCGGATGAACGAGTTGATCGCCGGGGTGCGTTCCGATGTCGCAGTCAAATTGTTCGGCGACGATCTCGACCAGCTGCTGGAGACCGGCGGCGCGATCGAAGAATTGATCGGCAACGTCAACGGGGCGCAGGATGTGAAGATCGAGCAGGTCACTGGCCTGCCAGTCCTGTCGGTGACCCCGCGCCGCGAACAGCTCGCGCGATATGGGATCAATGTTGCCGATGTTCAGGATACCGTGTCCGCCGCGATCGGCGGCCGCACGGCGGGTCAGGTCTTCGAGGGCGATCGCCGTTTCGACATCGTCGTGCGCCTGCCCGAAGCGACGCGCACCAATCTCGATGCGCTGAACAACCTTCCGGTCCCGGTTCATGCTGAAAGCAGCGGCCCGGCCTATGTTCCGCTGGGCGAGGTGGCGACGATCGAACTGTCGACCGGCCCCAACCAGATCAGCCGCGAAAATGGCAAACGCCGCGCGGTCATCACGGTCAATGTGCGCGGCCGCGACCTGGGCTCGTTCATCGCCGAGGTGCGTGAGAAGATCGCGGCCGAGGTTGCGATGCCGGAAGGCTATTATGTCAAATATGGCGGGACGTTCGAACAGCTCCAGTCCGCTGCGCTCCGCTTGCAGATCGTGGTGCCGCTCGCGCTGCTGCTGATCTTTGGGCTGTTGTTCACCCTGTTCGGGTCGGCGCGGGATTCGGCGGTCGTGTTCTCCGGTGTCCCGCTCGCGCTTACCGGGGGGATCGCCGCACTGGCGCTCCGCGACATTCCGCTGTCTATTTCAGCCGGGGTCGGCTTCATCGCATTGTCGGGCGTCGCGGTGCTCAACGGTGTGGTGATGCTGTCGTTCATCCGGGACTTGCGGGAACGCGGCATGGCGCTGGATGCAGCGATCCGGGAAGGCGCGCTCACCCGGTTACGGCCGGTGCTGATGACCGCATTGGTCGCCTCGCTCGGCTTCGTGCCGATGGCGCTGAACGTGGGCGCCGGGTCTGAAGTCCAGCGCCCGCTCGCTACGGTGGTGATCGGCGGAATCATCTCGTCGACCATCCTGACGCTACTGGTGCTGCCGGCGTTGTATCGGCTGGTCCACCGGCGAGGCTAGAGCGCGCAATGACGCATCCAGCTCGGAAGTCCTCGCATCTCTATGATCCGCCGGGTCCCGGCGACCGTCCCCCACCCGACCGGGAGCGGAATACCGGGCAACTGTTGCTCGGTGTTCTATCGTCTTTGTGGAGAAAGCGTCGGCGCATGCCGGACTGAGGACGCTTCATAATGGTCGTGCCAAAAGACAGGTGTGGCGCGCGCGATCGCAACGGGTCCAAGGATCCTGCGATCGCGCGCACCGCGCGATCATTCTGAGCTGGGTGAGCTTTATTCCCTTTCACACCGAAAATCGCCGTCTGATAGCTGGCCAATCAGGTGCCCATGCACGCTATTAGTTGTCCGATTGCGTCGGCGGGGTGATTGCCCAGCCATGTGCCGGATCATAGGTCGCGACACCGCTGATGCCCTTCGCCAGCGCTTCTTCAAGATGTTTGCGGTTGTGTCCCGTCCAGCGCCGGTTCCGCATTAGGCCGTAGACTCATAAGCGCGGAGCCACAGGCGCATTGATGCGATCTGGAC
>CAZWZP010000010.1:0-26817 GCA_964638925.1 uncultured Stakelama sp.
CGCGACGTCGCCGATCGTCGACAGCAAGATGTCGATCATGCGCGCCGCCCCATGCAGGCGACCCCAGAGATAGTCATTCTCGCGATAGGCGCGGCTGAAAAACGCGCCGAAATTGTTGAACTGAATACCCTTGAGCGTCGCCTGCGCACCGCCGCTGCGGATCGCGGTGGCGTCATCGGGCGAGATGCGATCGACCCGGATGGGATCGAACTCGTTCAGCCCCTCGCCCCGCAGCATCGGCAGCGTCGCGATGTCGAAAAAGGGAAAGCCGAGATAAGCGAGCAGCATCGGACGGCGTAGGTCACGGGGCAGCTGGCTCAGTCCTTCGGACAGCCGCGCGTCGGTATCGTCGTCGAGCGTGCGCAGGTCCATGCGCGCGGCCAGCGCGTCCATCAGCGCAGCGGCATCGCAATCGGTCGCGCGGATCGACTCGCGCATACCAAGGAACGGCTCGGTGCGCTGACATTCCAGATAGCCGGCAAGCGATTCGTAGATTGCCGAGCGGATCGGGGCGAGTTCGGCCCGATTATTGTCCTGGTCCAGCTCGGTTGCACGTCGGGCGAGCAGGCGCAGGCGGCGGATGCGGAAGCCCAGGTCGTGCGCACGCAGCAGCTCGAGTGTGGCGGGACTGGCCGCGGCATTGTGCTCGACGCTGAAATCGTCGGCACCCCGCCGGTCGATCTCGGCCCCGATCGCAGCACGCATCCGCCGCCAGCGCTCGGAGCCGTGCAGGTCGGCGATCTGGTTCAGATGGGTCGCAATCCGGTCCGCGACGCCCGCAACCTTGAGCAGGCCATAGGCGGCATGGCCATAGCCAGCGCGCGCCGCTGCCGCCTGTTGCGCGCGGGCGCGCCAGGCAGCGAGGCGCTTGGGCGTGGGATAGTCGAGAAACAATGTATAGCCGAACAAGGATTCGACCTGACCCTCCACCTCCGCCCGGATGCGTTCGATGATGGTCAACATCCGCTCGATCTGCGCCGAGCGCTGGTCGAGCGCCTCGAGATTGTCGCGGATCGGCTGTTGGCGGGGCAGTTCGGAGAGCGCACCGATGATCGTGCGGAAAAAGCCGGGGCTTTCCTGTGCAGGGGTGCCGGGGACGGCAATGCGGTGGCCTGGGGTCGGGTCGATGAACACGAAACGGCGGTCGATCTGGCGACGTGCGGGGCGTTCGCGCAGCGCGTCGATCGCGGGGCGGAAGGGCGCGTTGGCAAGCACCGACCCGTCGATCAGCGGCGCGCTATCGGCGACTCCAGCAGCGAATTGGCGGGGCAGTGCGTGTTCGAGAAAGGATGTGCGGCCTGGCCAGTCGCTGCCACGCTCGGCCAGCACAGCATCGACCTCGGCGACTGTGGCAGGCGGGAAGGCGCCGGGGAAGCTCGATGTGGCGCGTGCCGCGAAGGCCAGCTCCGCCGGATGCCCAAGCACGCCGCCATCCTGGCCATGATCGCTAAATGAAAAAACCAGCCGATGTTCGGTCTCGACCACCTCGGGCGGGGAGTTCAGACGTAAGCGTTCCGGATGGCCGCGGAAATCGGTGACGGTGACGAACAGGTCGAGCGGCTGCCCTTCGGGCAGCAGGCGCGGGCCGGCGGGTGCCTTTTCCATCGTTTCCAGTGCGTCGAGCAGCATGTTCATCAGCTGCTTGCCGCCGAACGGCGGTTCGAACCAGCGCGATCGGACGAATCGTTCGAGCTTGGCGCGAACCTCGGCTTGCGCGGCAGGTTCGACCGTCGAGTCGATCGCCGAGTCGCGCCCGGCAAGCATCCACGCGAGCGGTATCGCCCAGATTTTGGCAAAGCGGTGTGACGGGCCGTGCTCGGGGTTGAGCAGCGCCTCGACATCCGCGATTTCGAGCCATAGGTCGGTGAGCGGATCCAGCGACTGCCCACTGGTCACCGCTTGCGCCAGAAACACGCCGTTTATCCCGCCCGCGCTGGCCCCGGCGACGATGTCGACCATGACGCGCAGGTTGACGTGCGACGCGTCGCCAATCTCGTCGAGCAGCGCGTGATAGACGCGCTCACTCGCTCCAGACGCCGGTTCGAAATCGCGATGCGCACGGCTGGCCCGGGCGAGGTGCCAGATCTCCTTGGTGATGCCGTGCATGTAGATGGCAAGGCTGATCCCGCCATAGCAGACGAGGGCGAGGCGGAGCTCCTTGTCCTGCATCAGCTGCGCCTGACTTGCGCCCAGACGGGCAGGTGATCGGATGCAGTGCGCGCGGCGGCGCTGTCATTGACGCCACAGTCGGCAATGCTGAGGTCGCCCGACACCATGATCCGGTCGAGCCGCGCTACCGGACGGCGCGCGTGGAAGGACCGGCCGGTTGGGGCAAAGGCGAAATCCTTCCCAAAGTCGCGCAGGCAGCCCGATTGGGCGCTCCAGTCGTTGAGGTCGCCCATCATCACCGTCGGCATCACGCGCTCGCTGGCCGAGAGGTGGGTCAGGATTGCACGCGCCTGTCGCCGCCGCCACAGCCCGGACAGGTCGAGGTGCATCCCGACGACGCGCAGCATCTCACCGCCGATGCGCAGATCCGCCATCACCGCGCCACGCGGTTCGAGCGCGGGGAGGTGGATGATCTCGCAATCGAGCACCTGCGCCTCCTTGCGCACAAGAATGGCATTGCCATGCCAGCCCATTGATCCGGAGCGAACGCCGAACGACACCGCCTTCCACGGGCTGTGCTCGTCGAGCATGTGCGGTGAAATGACCCCCTGGCGCTGGCCGAACCGGCGGTCGCATTCCTGCAATGCGATGACATCGGCATCGATCTCGCGCAGCACCTCCAGCGTGCGCTCGGGCCGGCGTCGCCGATCGGTCCCGATCGCCTTGCGCATATTATAGCTGGCTACTTTCAGCATCGGCCCTGTTTGGGCGGCACGGCGACGCGAGGCAAGGGCGGGATCAGCGTGTAACGGACGGAACCTGCATCGGCGGCTGGGTGCGTGCTTCGGCCGCTGCTTCCTGCAGGCTGCGGGCGGTCGCTTCGGCGGCATCGGGGGTCATGGCGATTGCGACGCCATCGGGTCCGTCGAGCAGGACGAGACCCGCTTCCGCGCTGGCTACGCCCGACTTGTGATGTGGTTCGCGTCCCTGACCGTGCATCGCCCCGACTTTCCCTGTTGAAGTGGTAATCGCGGAAAACGCGCCGTGTCTGCAATATATCCCGATTTTACAGAGCTTTTTGTCGCATTCCGAATCAGCGCCCGCCGGCTTTGAGCAGGCGGCGCGGTGCGACGAGTTCCCAGCTGATCGCGACGCGGTCGCCCACCCGGTCCCAGTCGGTTTCGGGGCGGTCGAGATGGATCCCGACCCAGCCCGACGGGCCGAAATAGGGCGGGCGGTAGTAGAGGTCGGGCTCCATCTCGATCAGCATCGCCTGTTCCTCAGGTCCGCTGGTCTTGACGATGGCGGCGGTGACGGAGTCGCCATGATGCGCGTGCCAGAAATAGGCGAACATCTTGCCCTTGGTGATAAAAAAGGCGGGCATTCCGTGTGAGAGCTTTTCGTTCGCTTCGGGAAGCGCGAGCGCGATCGCGCGGAGCTTGTCCAGCGCGACGCTCGCCTGAGGAGTCATCGACTCAGCCATTCGGCGACAATGCGGGGGTAGAGTTTGTGTTCCTCGGCCAGCACCCGTTCGGCGAGGATCGCGGGCGTGTCTCCGGGGAAGATCGGAACGCGGGCCTGGCCCAGCACTTCGCCGCCGTCGAGTTCCTCGGTCACGATATGGACCGAGCAGCCGCCATGGCTGTCTCCCGCCTCGATCGCGCGCTGGTGCGTGTCGAGCCCCTTGTAGAGCGGGAGCAGCGAAGGGTGGATGTTGACGATCCGGCCCCGCCAGCGCGCGACGAAATCGTCGGAGAGCAGGCGCATGTAACCGGCGAGCGCGATGGCTTCGACGCTGGCGTTGCGAAGGGCGGTGTCGATCGCTGCCTCATAATCCGCTTTGGCCATGCCCTTTGGGGATTGGGCGAAGGTGGGGATGCCCTGCTCGGCTGCCCAGGCCAGACCGGCGGCGTCGGGCTTGTCGGAGGCGACAAGGGCGACGCTGTAGGTGCTGTCGGGCAGGCGCGCGGCTTCGACCAGCGCCTGCATGTTCGAACCACGGCCCGAGATGAGGATGCCTAGCTTGCGCTTCACCTTTTTGCGCTCCTGCGAAGGCAGGAGCCCAGGAGCCTCGCGGTCATCGCTATGTGACCCTGGGCTCCTGCCTTCGCAGGAGCACTGATCGGGTCAGGCATTATGCGTCGCTTCCCAGTCGGCGCGCGCGCTCCACGTTTCGGCGCTCCCCGACACGGTGCAGCCGCGCGGACCTGCTTCGATCGTGCCGATGCGGTGGACGGTCTCGCCTGTCGCTTCCAGCTCGGCCGCGACCGTATCGGCCTGATCGGCCGCGACCACCGCAACCATGCCGATGCCGCAGTTGAAGGTGCGCGCCATTTCCTGCGGCTCGATATTTCCCTGCGCCTGCAGGAACGCCATCAGGCGCGGCTGTACCCAGCTGTCGGCATCGATACGGGCGTGGCAGCCTTCGGGGAGGACGCGGGGAATGTTTTCGAGCAAGCCGCCACCGGTGATGTGCGCGAGGCCGTGAATCGTGCCGTTGCGAAGTTGCGGAAGCAGACTCCGCACGTAGATGCGCGTCGGTGCCATCAGCGCGTCGAGCAGGATCACTTCGGGATCGAACAGCGCAGGGCGGTTCAGCTTCCACCCCTTGTCAGCGGCAAGGCGGCGGACGAGCGAATAGCCGTTGCTGTGGACACCGGTCGAGGCGAGGCCGAGGATGACGTCGCCCGGTGCAATCTTCCTGCCGTCGAGCAGCTGGTCGCGCTCGACCGCGCCGACGCAGAAACCGGCGAGATCGTAATCACCATCGGCGTACATGCCGGGCATTTCAGCCGTTTCGCCCCCGATCAGCGCGCAGCCGGCCTGCTTGCAGCCCTCCGCAATCCCCGCGATCACCCGCTCGGCGACGCCGTTCACCAGCTTGCCGGTCGCAAAATAGTCGAGGAAGAACAGCGGTTCGGCACCTTGCACGATCAGGTCGTTGGCGCACATCGCGACCAGATCGATCCCGACGCCGTCATGCGAATCATGGTCGATCGCCAGCTTGAGCTTGGTCCCGACGCCGTCATTCGCCGCGACCAGCAGCGGATCGTTGAACCCCGCCGCCTTCAGGTCGAACAGGCCGCCGAACCCGCCAAGATCGGCGTCGGCGCCCGGACGGCGCGTGGAACGAGCGAGCGGGGCGATGGCACGGACCAGCGCATTGCCGGCGTCGATCGAAACGCCTGCCTGGGCGTAGGTGTAGGACTCGGGATCGGTCATGAGAGGCGCGTAGCCACATCGCGCTTGGATTTCCACGCCCTCTTCGCCAAAAGGGCGCGGAATGTCAGTCCGTCCTTACCCCGCCATCGCCGTAATCGGCATTGCAGCCCTGCTTGCGTCGGCCGGATTCGCGGTCGCACAGTCCGGCAAGGGCGCGGTCAAGACCGATGACAGTCGGGACGCGGGCAGTAGTTCGGGCAGTTTCGAGGTCAGCGGCGTCGATGTCGATGTGCGCGGCAAAAGTGCCGAGGCGGCGCGGCTTGGCGGCTGGCGGCTGGCGCAGCGGCGCGGTTGGTCGATGCTGGCCAAGCAGTTGACCGGATCGCCCTCGACCCTGTCCGATTCGGCGCTCGACGGGCTGGTCACCGGGATCGTCGTCGAGAATGAGCAGATCGGCCCCAACCGCTATGTCGCGCGGCTGGGCGTGTTGTTCGACCGCAACCGCGCCGCTTCGATCCTCGGGGTCGGCGGCACGCTGATGCGCTCGCCGCCCATGCTGGTGGTTCCGGTCCAGATATCGGGTGGCACGCATCGGGTTTTTGAGGGGACCAGCGCCTTTGCCGAGGGCTGGGCGCGGTTCCGCAGCGGCAACAGCAGTATCGACTATGTTCGGCCCAATGGGTCTGGCCCCGACCGGTTGCTGATGAACGCAGGCCAGGTGGCGCGGCGCGGGCGTGGCTGGTGGCGCGCGATCCTCGATCAATATGGCGCCACCGATATATTGGTCCCAACCGTCGAGCTGCGGCGCAGCTATCCCGGTGGACCGATCACCGGCATCTTCACTGCGGGCCATGGGCCGGACAACCGTCAACTCGCGCAATTCGTGTTGCGCGTGAATGACGGCAATGCGCTACCCGCGCTGATCGACGCCGGTATCGCGCGGATCGACCAGGCGTATCAGGACGCGCTGCGCGCCGGCATCCTCAAGCCTGACCGGCTGCTTGTTACCGAACCGCCACGCCCAGCAGTGCCGGTCGAGGAAACCGGCGAGGAAGAGCTGATCGACACCGGCGACACGCCTGCGGTCGCGACCGGGGCGGTCATCACGATCCAGTTCGATACGCCGACCGTCGGCGCGTTGACCGGTGGCGAAGCCGCGCTGCGCGTCGTACCGGGGGTCAGTTCCGCAATCACCACCAGCACGGCGCTGGGCGGCGTGTCGCTGATGCGCGTCACTTATGACGGTAGCCAGGCATCGCTGCGTGCGGCGCTGGAGGCGCGCGGGTGGCAGGTGCAGGAAGGGGCGGGCGTGCTGCGCATCCGTCGCGGCGGTGGATCGCCTGCGCCTGCCCAGCCGTCCACGCCGATCCCCGAAGCGGGGAATAGCGTCAGCGAATGAGCCAGCTTTCCCTGCCGCTCGCCCGGCCTACCGGCGCGCGCGAGACCAGGTTTCTGATCGGCGAGTCGAATGCCCAAGCGGTGCAGTTGCTCGAACGCTGGGCGACCTGGCCGGTGATGACCGGGATTATTACCGGCCCACGAAAATCGGGCCGCAGCCTGCTCGCGCGGACCATGGTCAGGCGCAGCGGCGGCACCATGGTCGACGATGCCGACCGCGCGGACGAGGTGAGCCTGTTCCACGCCTGGAACGCGGCGCAGGCGGAGCACAAGCCGTTATTTTTGGTCGCCGAGCGCGCGCCGCCGGGATGGGGGGTGCGGCTGCCCGATTTGCGGTCGCGGCTGGGGGCGAGCGTAATCGCGCAAATCGGGCCGCCCGATGACGTGCTGGCGCATGACCTGCTGACGCAATTGATCGACCGTCACGAACTTGTCGCGCAGCCGGATATAGTGGCGTGGATCCTGCGGCGGATCGAGCGGACGCACCTGGCGATCCTGCGCACCGCCGAAGCGTTGGAGGAAGATGCAAGCCGTCGGGGCAACCGGCGCTTGTCGATTCCGACAGCGCGCGCCACATTGACTGCCGCGGGGTTGCTTCGCGAACCTGCCGCCCAACCCGGAAACGAGACCCGATGACCCGCGCGCACGCCACTGCCGATTTGCCCCGTATGGAGAGCGGTGAGGCTCCCACCACAGTCACGTCGTCCGAAGCGCGCTATTTCAACCGCGAGCTGTCCTGGCTGGCGTTCAACCGCCGGGTGATGGAGGAGGCGCGCAACACCGCGCATCCGCTGCTGGAACGGCTGCGCTTCCTGTCGATCTCCGGCTCAAATCTCGACGAGTTCTTCATGGTCCGCGTCGCCGGCCTCAAGGGTCAGCAGATGCAGGAGGTGGAGGCGCATTCCACCGATGGCCTGACCCCCGCACAGCAGCTGGCAGCGATCGTCGCCGATGCGGCTGATCTGGTCGATAGCCAGCAGTCGGTGTGGCAAGACATCCGCGCCGAGCTGGCCGGGCGCGGGATCGAGGTGCTCGACTCGGATGAGGTGACGGGTGACACCGCAACCTGGCTGGAGGAGCATTTTCGCCTTCAGATCTTTCCGATCCTGACCCCCCAGGCGCTCGATCCGTCGCACCCGTTCCCGTTCATCCCGAACAAGGGGCTGAGCGTCATTTTCGACCTCGTGCGCATCAGCGATAGCGAGGCGGTGCGCGAGTTGGTGCTATTGCCCGCAGCAACCCCGCGCTTCGTGCGTGTTCCGGGTGAGACCGCGCGCTACATTGCGGTCGAGACGCTGGTGAAGCGCTTCGCGCCGATCCTGTTTCCGGGATTCGAGATCCGCAAGTCGGCCACGTTCCGCGTGCTGCGCGACAGCGACATCGAGCTGGAGGAAGAAGCCGAAGATCTGGTCCTTTACTTCCGCACCGCGATCAAGCGCCGCCGGCGTGGCCGGGTAATCCGGCTTGAGATGGAGCAGGGGATCGACCCCGGTCTGGAAGCCGTGTTGAAGGAAGAGCTGGGCGGCAGCGAGGCGCTGCTGACCGAGACCGGCGGGTTCCTGGGCAATGGCGACCTGGCGCTGATCGTCGATGAGGATCGCCCCGACCTTAAATTCCCGCCCTTCGTCGCGCGTTTTCCCGAGCGGATCCGCGAATATGATGGCGACTGCTTCGCGGCGATCAAGGCCAAGGACATCGTCGTCCACCACCCATATGAATCCTTCGACGTGGTGCTGGCCTTCCTCAAACAGGCCGCGAGCGATCCCGATGTGATCGCGATCAAGCAGACTTTATATCGCGCAGGCAAACAGTCGGCGGTGATCCAGGCGCTGATCGCCGCCGCCGAAGCCGGCAAGTCGGTGACAGCGGTGGTCGAGATCAAGGCGCGGTTCGATGAGGAGCAGAATCTGCTCTGGGCAAGCGCGCTCGAACGCGCGGGCGTGCAGGTGATCTATGGCTTCACCAACTGGAAAACCCACGCCAAAGTGTCGATGGTGGTGCGGCGCGAGGGGGACGAGTTCCGCACCTACTGCCATTTCGGCACCGGCAATTATCACCCGGTCACCGCGCGCATTTACACCGATTTGAGCTTCTTTACCGCCGATCCGCGAGTCGGTCGCGATGCGGCGAAGATCTTCAATTACGTCACCGGCTATGTCGAACCGCAGGGGCTGGAGCTGCTGTCGGTATCGCCCCGCCACTTGCGCGAGCGGTTGATCGAGCTGACCGATCAGGAGATCGCCAACGCGCTGGCCGGCAAGCCTGCGGCAATCTGGGCGAAGATGAACAGCCTGGTCGATCCGGTGATGATCGAGAAGCTTTACGAGGCAAGCAATGCGGGGGTCGAGATCGACCTGATTATTCGCGGCATTTGCTGCCTGCGCCCGGGTATGCCCGGCATGTCGGAAAATATTCGCGTCAAGTCGGTTGTCGGGCGGTTTCTGGAGCACAGCCGGATCTGGGCGTTCGGCAATGGCAAGGCACTGCCGAACGACGGTGCACTGGTCTATATCTCCTCGGCCGACTGGATGCCGCGCAACTTCGACCGCCGTGTTGAGTTCATGCTTCCGATCATCAACACGACGGTGCACGATCAGGTGCTGGACCAGGTGATGGTCGCCAATTTGATCGACTCCGAACAAAGCTGGGAGTTGCAGGCCGATGGCCGCTATGTCCGCGACGATCCTGGCGCTAAACCGTTCAACCTGCACCGTTATTTCATGACCAACCCGTCACTGTCCGGTCGCGGCGCGGCGCTTGAGGCGAGCGGCGGGGCGGTGCCCAAGCTGTCGCTGCGCCGCTGGCGCGCGGAGCGCGGGGGTTGAGCGTATCCTCGCTGTTGCAGCGCAAGCCGCGCGTCGATGCTGTCCCCCAGACCCGGCGCAGCGCGATCATCGACATCGGGTCGAACTCGGTTCGCCTCGTCGTCTATGATGGCTCGGCGCGACTGCCCGCAATCCTGTTCAATGAGAAGGTGATGGCCGGGCTCGGGCGGTCGCTGACCGAGACCGGGACGATTGCCGAAGATGCGCTGGTGCTGGCCACCACGGCGCTGGCCCGGTTTTCGAGCCTGGTGCGCGAGATGGAGGTCGATTCGCTGCGCACCGTGGCGACGGCGGCGGTACGCGATGCGAGCAATGGCGACCGGCTGCTCGACATTGCCCGCGCGCTGGGCCTGAAGGTTGAATTGCTGTCGGGTGAGGCCGAGGCGCTGGCAGCCGGTTATGGGGTGCTGTCGGGCATTCCGGAAGCGGACGGCATTGTCGGCGATCTGGGCGGCGGTTCGCTCGAACTGGTCCGGGTCGTTGCGGGTACGGTGACCGACCGCGTGTCCTTCCCACTCGGCGTGCTGCGGCTTGAGGCAATCCGCGCGCAGGGCAAGGGAATGCTCGACAAGACGGTCACGCGGCTACTGGATCAAGCCGGATGGAGCGGGCGTGGCGAGGGGCTGCCCTTTTACCTTGTTGGCGGATCGTGGCGCGCGCTAGCGCGGCTTGACATGCATCTGACCGGCTATCCGCTGCCGGTCATCCATGAATATGCGATGCCAGCGGCGACGGTGACGCGGCTGCAGCGGACAATCGCGCAAATGGGCAAGAGCCGGATCCGCTCGGTACCCAATTTGTCGTCGGGACGTGTTGCTACGCTGGAACATGCCGCCGCACTGCTTGGCGCGTTGATCAAGCAGCTGAGGAGCAGCGAGACCGTCGCGTCCGCATTCGGCCTGCGTGAGGGGCTGTTGTATGGCGAGTTGTCGATCGAAGAACGGCGCGCCGATCCGCTGATCGTCGCAACGCGCGACGAGGCGCGACGATCGGGCCGCTTCCCCGAGCATGGCGATCTGCTCGACAGCTGGGTCGCGCCGTTATTTGGCGATGAGGGGGAGTCGCTGACCCGGTTGCGCCATGCCGCGTGCTTGCTCGCCGATGTCGGCTGGCGCGCAAACCCCGAATTTCGCGCCGAGCGCGGGATGGAGATAGCGCTGCACGGCAATTGGGTCGGGATCGACGCACGCGGGCGGGCCTTGCTTGCCCAGGCGCTGTTTACCTCGCTGGGCGGCGGGCTGGAATCGCCTGCGCCGGTGGGACAGTTGGCCCCGCCCGATGCGCTGGAGCGGGCGCGGCTGTGGGGGCTGGCGATGCGGCTTGGCCAGCGACTGTCGGGCGGTGTGGCTGGGCCGCTGCGCCGGTCGCGCGTCGCGATCGAAGGCGAGTTGCTGCGGCTCCACCTCAACGAGGACGATGCCGCTTTGTATGGCGAGGCGGTCGAGAAGCGCCACCGTGCGCTCGCCGGTGCGCTGGGGCTGACGGCGAGCGTCGAGGTGGGCTGAGATTTTTATTCCTCCCCTGCGGAGCCGGGGAGGAATGGGCCTCACCCGCAGCGCAGCGCCTTGATCGTGTTCACATCGTCCAGTTCGACGTTCAGCCGGTCGGACCGATAGTCCATCGTCACCGCCATCCCCGGCTTGATGACCCGGACGGTGCGCGCACCCGAGCGCTGCTTGGCGCGTTCGATCACCTGCGGCTTGGCTTCGCGGCCGACAAGCGGCTGGACGCGGTCGGCATTGCATTCGCGGATCGGGTCGACCGGTGCGGGGCGCTCATAGCTGCAGGCGGCGAGGCTTAGCGGCACGGCAATCAGAATGGCTGCTTTCATGGGTTCGGCTCCTCGGTACGCGTCATCTTGAGCTTTCCGTTCCGCACGGTGAACCCAAGCTGACCCTCGACCAGCGCGAGCGCATCGCGACCGAATTGTTCGAAGCGCCAGCCGCGCAGGATCGACAGCCCTTCGCGCTGGCCCGCAGCCAGCGCTTCAAGATCGTCGGAGCGGGCGAGCAGGCGCGCGGCGACGTTGATGTCGCGCGCGCGAATCTTGAGCAGCAGCTTGAGCAGGTCAGCGACCAGCGCGCCCTCCTTGCCCAGCGGAAGCTTGCGGTCGTCGCGCGGAGGCATTTCATCAGCGGACATCGGCTCGGCATTTTCGAGTGCGGCCATCAGGCGACCGCCGATATCGTTACCGGCCCAGGTGGCGGAGAGGCCGCGCACCTTGGCCAGATCGGCCTGTTTGCGCGGGGGATTGCCGGCGAGGTCGGCGATCGTCTCGTCCTTGACGATGCGGCCGCGCGGCAGGTCCTTGCCCTGTGCCTCGCGCTCGCGCCATGCGGCGAGCGCCTTCAACCGCCCCAGCACCTCGGGCTTGCGGCTGGAAATGCGGATGCGCTGCCACGCCTTGTCCGGATCGCTGCGATAGTTTTCGGGATCGCCGATCCGCTCCATCTCCTCGTCCAGCCAGTCGCCTCGGCCGGTCTTCTTCAGCTTCGACAGCATCTTGGGGAAGATTTCGGAGAGATAGGTGACGTCGCAGATCGCGTAATCGATCTGGCGCTTGTCGAGTGGGCGGCGCGACCAGTCGGTGAAGCGCGCGCCCTTGTCCACGGTGATGCCGAGATAGGTTTCGACGAGGTTCGAGTAACCGATCTGCTCGCCCTGACCCAGCGCCATCGCCGCGATTTGTGTGTCGAACAGCGGGTGGGGGGTCTTGCCGGTGAGGTTGTAGACAATCTCGAGGTCCTGCCCGCCGGCGTGGAAGACCTTCAGCACATCCTCATTGTTGACCAGCAGGTCGAGCAGGGGCGTGAGGTCGAGTCCCGGGGCCATCGGATCAATCGCAGCCGCTTCGTTGGTGTCGGCGATCTGGATCAGACACAGCTCGGGGTAGAAGGTGTTTTCCCGCATGAACTCGGTATCCACCGTGATGAACGGTTGCTGCGCGAGGCGGGTGCAGAGGTTGGCGAGCGTCGCCGAGTCTTGAATCAGGCCGTGAATATGCATCGCAGGCCCATAGCCGCGCCCGCGCGGGTTGACAAAGGGGCGTGTGAGAAGGATGCGCGCGGCCTGATATTTTTGCGCGCCAACCGCGCGCCGACCATTTGAGAAGAGACCAACCGATGCACGCCTATCGCACGCACACATGCGGCCAGCTGACCGCCGAACAGGTCGGTGAGACCGTCCGTCTGTCGGGCTGGATTCATCGCAAGCGCGACCATGGCGGCGTGTTGTTCGTCGATCTGCGCGACCATTATGGCGTGACCCAGATTGTCGCCGACAGCGACTCGCCCGCACTGCCCATCCTTGAGGGGCTGCGCGTCGAATCGGTCGTGACGATTGACGGCGTGGTCAAGGCGCGCAGCGAGGCGACGGTCAACGCCAACCTCGCGACCGGCGCGATCGAGGTGTTCGCCAAGGGCGTGACGGTCCAGAGCCATGCGCAGGAACTGCCGATGCCGGTGTTCGGTGAGGCGGATTATCCTGAAGAGACGCGGCTGCGCTACCGCTTCCTCGACCTGCGCCGCGAAGGGCTGCACGCCAACATCATGCTGCGCAGCCATGTCATCGCGAGCCTGCGCAAGCGGATGATCGATCAGGGCTTTACCGAGTTCCAGACGCCGATCCTGACCGCGTCGTCGCCGGAGGGCGCGCGCGACTATCTGGTGCCGAGCCGCGTGCATCCGGGCAAGTTTTACGCGCTCCCGCAGGCGCCGCAGATGTTCAAGCAGCTGCTGATGGTCGCGGGCTTCGACCGCTATTTCCAGATCGCGCCGTGCTTCCGCGATGAGGATGCGCGCGCCGACCGCTCGCCGGGTGAATTCTACCAGCTCGATTTCGAAATGAGCTATGTCACGCAGGACGATGTTTTCGCGGCGATCGAGCCGGTGCTGCATGGCGTGTTCGAGGAATTCGCCAACTGGCAGGGCAAGGGCCGCACGGTCAGCCCGCTGCCGTTCAAGCGCATTCCATACCGCGAATCGATGCTGAAATACGGCAATGACAAGCCGGACCTGCGCAACCCGATCCTTATTTCCGATGTCAGCAACCACTTTGAAGGCTCTGGTTTCGGGCGCTTTGCGTCGATGGTCGCGGCGGGCGATGTGGTGCGCGCGATCCCCGCGCCCAATACGGCCGAAAAGAGCCGGAAGTTCTTCGACGACATGAACGCATGGGCACAGGGCGAGGGCTTCCCCGGTCTGGGCTATGCGACGCAGAAGGATGGCGTGTTCGGCGGCCCGATCGCCAACAACCATGGGCAGGAGGGCATGAAGGCGATCGCCGATGCGCTCGGCCTCGGCCCGAATGACGGCATCTTCTTCGCCGCTGGCAAGGAGGCGCAGGCCGCCAAGCTCGCCGGTCTCGCGCGCACCCGCGTTGGCGAGCAGCTCGACCTGATCGACAAGAGCCGGTTTGAGTTCTGCTGGATCGTCGATTTCCCGATGTTCGAATATGATGAGGACGCGAAGAAGATCGACTTCAGCCACAACCCGTTCAGTATGCCGCAGGGCGAGCTGGAGGCGCTGGAGACCAAGGACCCGCTCGATATCCTTGCCTGGCAATATGACATCGTGTGCAACGGCATCGAGCTGTCGTCGGGCGCGATCCGGAACCATCGTCCGGAGATTATGTACAAGGCGTTCGAGATCGCCGGGTACAGCCAGCAGGACGTGGACAGCAATTTCGCGGGCATGATCAACGCCTTCAAATGCGGCGCGCCGCCGCATGGTGGTTCGGCTCCCGGGGTCGACCGCATCGTCATGCTGCTCGCCGACCAGCCGAACATCCGTGAGGTCATCGTCTTCCCGATGAACCAGAAGGCCGAGGACCTGATGATGCAGGCGCCGTCGCCGGTCAGCGAGAAGCAGCTGAAGGAGCTGCATATCCGGCTGGCGCCGCAGGCGCTGGACAACAAGGGCTGATCCATGACCAAGTCGATCGACCTTTCCGACTTTGAAAAGGGCGGAAAGGTCGGCGACTATGCCGACCGCCTGACCGCGCTGCAGGAGCGGCTGGGGCACATCCAGACCGCGCACATCATCCACAAGCGCCGCGCGATCATCGTGTTCGAGGGGTGGGACGCGGCGGGGAAGGGCGGGATCATCAAGCGGCTGACCGCCGAATGGGACCCGCGTTATTTCGAGGTCTGGCCGATCTCCGCGCCGACGCCCGAGGAATTGTCGCACCATTTCCTGTGGCGCTTCTGGCGGCGGCTGCCCGCGCAGCACAATATCGCGGTGTTCGATCGCAGCTGGTATGGGCGTGTGCTGGTCGAGCGGGTCGAGGGCTATGCCAGCGAGGCCGAGTGGCGCCGCAGCTATGACGAGATCAACGATTTCGAGGCGCAGCAGGCGCAGACTGGCGCGACGCTGATCAAGCTCTTCGTCCATGTGACTCAGGAGACGCAGGACAAGCGCCTGCGCGAGCGGATCGAAAGCCCGTGGAAGCGGTGGAAGACCGGTCTCGACGATTATCGCAACCGTGCGCGGCGTGCCGACTATCTCGATGCGATGCATGAGATGTTTGCGCGGACGAGTACCAAGACCGCGCCATGGATCGTGATCGACGGCAATGACAAGAAGGCGGGGCGGATCGCCGCGCTGACCGCAATTGCCGATGCGATGGAGGCCCGGGTGCCTATGGACCCGCCGGCGCTCGACCCGGCGGTAGCGGCGGCGGCGCGCGATGCGGGTGTGATCGACTGAAGTCGTGGACGTCGCGGCATTGCGGGCCTAGGCCGTATCAAACGATACGAGTTCGAGAGCGATGCCAGAGTCCCAAACCGCGCCAGCCCTCGACCGAGCTCAGGCCAATATCGGCATCGCGGACCTGTTCACGATTGGCATCGGGCCGTCGAGTTCGCACACCGTCGGGCCGATGCGGGCGGGGTTCGCCTTTGCCGAGGCTGCGCTGGATCGCGGCGTGCCGGTGTCGGTGTCATGCGAGCTGTTCGGGTCGCTGGCGCTGACAGGCAGGGGACATGCGACCGATGTCGCGGTGATGTTGGGGCTTGCAGGCCATCAGCCCGAAAGCGTTGATCCCGATGCGGTGCCGACGATCATTGCCACGGCCCGCGCCGAGGCGCAGCTCATGCTCGGCGGGCATGTGCCGGTGCCGTTTATCGAGGGCACGCACCTCGTCTTTCGCGGCGACCGCTTTCTTCCCGCGCACCCCAATGGGATGCGCTTCGTGGCCCATTATTCCGATGGCGAGCCCTATGAGACCTTCTGGTATTCGATCGGTGGCGGCGCGGTGGTCGAGGGTGGGTGCGAGCTGCCCCAGGCCAATGTGAAGCTGCCCTTCGCCTTCTCGTCCGGCGCGGAACTGCTCGCGGTGGGCGAGGCCGAGGGCAAGAGCATCGCCGATATCGTCCGCGCCAACGAGGCGGCATGGCGCGACGATGCGGAAACCGACGCGTTCCTCGACAGTCTGCGCGGCGCAATGTCGGCGTGCATCGAGCGGGGGATGCGCGGCGAGGGCGAACTGCCCGGCGGGTTGAAGGTGAAACGGCGCGCGCGCGACCTGCACGCCCGGCTGATGGCGCGCGGGCCGCGTAGCGATCCATCTTTGGTGTTCGACTGGGTCAGCCTGTGGGCGCTGGCGGTGAATGAGGAGAATGCCGCCGGGGGCCGCGTCGTCACCGCGCCGACCAATGGTGCGGCGGGGGTGATCCCGGCGGTGCTGCGCTATTACGAAACCTTCTGCGCCAGCCCGACCCCGGCGGGGTCGCGGACGTTTCTGCTGACAGCGGCGGCGATCGGGTTCCTGTACAAGAAGCGCGCGTCGATCAGCGCGGCTGAAATGGGTTGCCAGGGCGAGGTCGGGGTTGCCTGTTCGATGGCGGCGGCGGGGCTGGCGGCGGCGCTGGGCGCAACCAATGCGCAGATCGAGAACGCCGCCGAGATCGGGATGGAGCATAATCTGGGCCTGACCTGCGATCCGATCGGCGGGCTGGTGCAGATCCCGTGCATCGAGCGCAACACGATGGGCGCGATCAAGGCGATCAACGCCGCTTATCTCGCGATGCATGGCGATGGCAGCCACATCGTCAGCCTCGACGCGGTGATCGAAACGATGCGTCAGACGGGCGAGGACATGCGCTCGAAATACAAGGAGACCGCGCAGGGCGGGCTGGCGGTCAATGTGGTGGCGTGCTGAGTGCGGACGCCTGACCAAGCGACTTCATGCGATTAGCGGCAGTCAGGAACGCGAACGCGCCCGATCCGTTTGCACGCGATCGGGAGAGGTTCGATGACTGCCAGCACACGCCTTAGGACACTGACACGGATCGGATTTGCAACGCGCGGCGTGCTCTACAGCGTTATCGCGTATCTGGTCATCCGCGCCGGTCGCGCCGAGGATCCAGCGGGCGCGCTGAAGTATTTGAGCGAGGGGTCCGGAAAGTTTCTGCTCGCCGTCATGGCTGCGGGGCTGCTGGCCTATGGCATATGGCGATTGGCGGATGCTGCGCTCAACATCGAACGTCATGACGCGGATAAAGAAGGCGTGATGGAACGGGTGGGTGCCACGCTTAGCGGACTAGCCCATCTGTTACTGACCTGGCAGGCGATCCAGTTGATCCAGGGCGTGTCATCCAGCGGCAACGGCGTTCAGGACAGCGCGCGGACCGCGTTGAGCGTTCCCGGTGGCGACATTGCGATCTTGCTGGCCGGCGCGGTCGTGCTGGTGGTCGGCATCGTTCAGCTGGTCAGAGCCGGGAAGGGATCGTTCCTGCGTCACCTTGAGCCTGAGATGGCGCGCCAGGCATGGGTGGAGTGGAGCGGGCGTGCGGGTTATGCGGCGCGCGGCGTGGTGTTTCTGATCATCGGCTATTTTCTTGTCACGGCGGGATTGGATACTACGTCGAGCGGGGTCGGCGGCATGGATGCGGCACTTGCATGGCTTGAAAGCCCGATAGATGTCATCGTCGCGCTCGGCCTGTTCGGATTTGGCGTGTTCAGCCTGGTCGAAGCACGTTGGCGGGTCCTTCAATCAGTGCCGGTCGATCGGCTGACCAAAAGCCGGCTTTAAGTTTGGGCGGGGTAGCGGATTTCGACGACCTCATAGTCCTTCTCTCCCGCCGGCAGCGTCACCTTGCGCAGATCGCCGACCGCCGCGCCTCTCAGGGCGCGGGCGAGGGGGGAGTTCCACCCGATCCGGCCCGCGCCCGCATCCGCCTCATCATCGCCTGACAGGGTCAGGGTGCGGTGGTTGTCATCCTCGTCCGCGATGGTGACGGTGGCGCCGAACCAGATTTTCGACTGATCCTCCTGCTTTGCGGGGTCGATGACCTTGGCCGCCTTCATCCGCTTGGCCAACCAGCCGAGTCTCCGGTCGATCTCGCGCAATCGCTTGCGACCATAGATGTAGTCGCCGTTTTCCGTGCGGTCGCCATTGCCTGCGGCCCAGGCGATCGTTTCTACCAGAGCGGGCCGCTCGGTCCCGAACAGCGCGTCATATTCGGCCTTGAGCGCCGAATAACCCGCCGGCGTGATATAGTTGGGGCGATCCATCCCCCGCCCTTAGCGCGATGGCGGCGTCCGCGTCACCCCGGGCGGTTCTTTCCCAGATACCAGCTCATGCGGTACGGCCCGCGCGAACGCGAGCGTTCCGGGTGGAGCAGGTCGTAAACCACCGCATTTTCCAGCACGCGGTGGACATAGTTCTTGGTCTCGAAGATCGGGATATTCTCGATCCATTCGAGCATGTCGACGCCCGGCGTGCGGGGGTCGCCATTGGCGCGGATCCACTTGTTCACATTGCCCGGCCCGGCATTATAGGCGGCGACCGCGAGCGGGTAGCTGCCGCCATAATAGTTGAGCATCCGCTGGATGTAGCTGGAGCCGAGACGGATATTGTAATCGGTGTCCACGGTCAGCGCGTCGCGATTGTAGCTCATGCCGAGCTGCCCTGCGACCTCACGCGCCGTGCCGGGCATCAGTTGCATGATCCCGCGCGCGCCGGCATGGCTGACCGCCGCCTTGTCGAACTGGCTTTCCTGGCGCGCAATGGCGTGGATGATCGTGAACTGGGCTTCCTGTCCCGGGGGAACAGGAACAGACGGATAGCCTGCGACGGTATAGTCGTTTAGCCCGTTGAGCAGCGCGCTGCGCCCGACCATGACGCCGAGGTCCGGGCGACCGATTGTGCGCGAGAGCTCGGTCGCGAGGACATGATCCTCCGCGCTCGTCGCATCGGCGGCGATCTGGCGCAGGAACAGCCCTTGATCCTCGGCGCGACCCAGGGTGCCGAGCATCTGCGCGGCGCGGACCACTTCGCGATTGTAGAAGGCGGTGCGCCCGGCAGGGGTCACCTGCCGGAAATCGACCGGCGGCGGTGCCTTGAGCTCGCGGCCCAGCCGCTCGGCGGCGAGCTGCCCGTAGAACAGGTCTGAATAGCCAGCGGCGCGCTCATAATAAGCGCGGGACGCGGCGCTTTGACCGGCGGCCTCGGCGGCGCGGGCGGCCCAGTAGATGCCCTTTGACTGGGTAGTGGGCGTGCGCGAGCCGCGTGAGTAGCGGTCGAACATGCCCATCGCGTCGGCAGGGCGGTTGAGCTTCTGCATCGCCACGGTGCCGGCCAGCCAGACAAGGCTGGTATAATCGTCGCGGATGCCGAGGCTGAGATCGGAGACGTCGGTGCCGGGCGCAACCGCATCGTCGACCTGGCTCGCGATGGCATAGGCCAGTGCATATTGCCGGTCAGCCTCGGCGGCGCGCGCGTTGGTCAGCAGCACTTCATACCATTTCTCGACATTGCCGGGGCGGCTGTCGAGGGTGCGGGGGCGGGCGAGCAGCGAGCGGGCCGATCCGCTCGCGCCATTGTTGCGATACCAGCTTGCCCGGTCGGCGATGAAGCCGGGATCGCGCGCGCCCAGTGCTTCGACTGCAGCGGCGCGGTCCTGCGCATCGGGGGCGTTTGAGCGGAGCGCGAGCCGCGCCTCGAACAGCGCGCGTTTCTGCGGCGAGGTATAACCGATCTGGCGCGCCGCTGCGGTGCGTGAATCCTGCCAGAGCAATGCGTCCATCCGCGCATCATGGTCGGCAGGGGAGAGTGCGGCAGAGAACGCACCGAGCAACG
This sequence comes from uncultured Stakelama sp., assembly GCA_964638925.1. GTDB lineage: Bacteria > Pseudomonadota > Alphaproteobacteria > Sphingomonadales > Sphingomonadaceae > Sphingomonas. The sequence continues at coordinate 19,575 of CAZWZP010000010.1, forward strand.
CGGTTTCATCGGCGGGGCGAAGCACGCCGCTGCGCCATGCGCGGCGGGCCTGCTCGTCCGCTTCGGCGCGGCGACCCGAGATCGCCAACGCCTCGGCAAAGCGGATGCGTCCCGCAGCGGTCAGCGGCGGAAAGCGTTCGAAGAAGCGGATCGCGAGCGACGGCGCGTCGGTACCTGCGCCCAGCGACGCTTCGGCGGCCGCGCGGCGGCTGGTCTCGCCTGGCCAGCCGGGGTGGGCGAGCATGAAATTGGCATAGTCGCTGAACGGCCAGCGATCCGACTGTTGCAGCCGCTTCCACTGGTCGATCGTATATTGCAGGCTGGACGCCGACGGGGGCGGGGCGGCAGGCAGCACCTGCGTCGCGATCGCAGCGAACTGCGCCCGATACCAATGGGCTGCATCCTGCACGACCTGCGAGGAGACCGCGACACCCGATACGCCGGCGAGCAGAAGCCCGCTCTTGAACACAGAGGCAAGCATACTGGACATGATACGCGATCGCCCCCTATTGGCCACCCCGAATTTCAGACGATTGGGGCATTTTGACGCATATGTTTTCCGGCTCGATCCCCGCGCTCATCACACCTTTCCGTAACGGCAGTTTTGCGGAGGATGTTTTTCGCGATTTCGTCGAGTGGCAGATCAGCGAAGGATCGTCGGCCTTGGTCCCCGTCGGCACGACCGGCGAGGCGGCGACGCTGTCCAAGGACGAGCATTTCGAGGTGGTGCGCGTGTGCGCCGATCAGGTGCGCGGGCGCGTGCCCGTGATCGCGGGCGCGGGGTCGAACGACACGCGCGTCGCGATCGGCAACGTTCAGGCGGCCAAGGACGCCGGCGCCGACGCGGTGCTGATGGTTCCGCCCTATTACAACCGCCCGAGCCAGGAAGGCATCTTCCAGCATTTCGCGGCGGTCGCGGCGGAATGCGAGTTGCCGATCATCCTCTACAACGTCCCCGGCCGCACCGTGACCGATATCCAGCCGGAAACGGTGATCCGGATCGTTCAGGCGTTCCCCGACAAGTTCGTCGCGATCAAGGACGCGACCGGCGACCTGACCCGCGTGTCGAAGCACCGCGCCGCATTGCGCGCCGGGTTCGCGCAGCTGTCGGGCAATGACGAGACCGCGCTCGCGTTCAACGCGATGGGCGGGGTCGGGTGCATCTCGGTCGCGGCGAATGTCGCGCCCAAGCTGTGCGCGCAGTTTCAGACGGCCTGGGCGGAGGGCAACACCGCGATCGCGCTGGCGCTGCACGACCGGCTGTTCGCGCTGCACCTCGCATTGTTCACCGACGCCTCGCCGGGGCCGGTGAAATATGCCGTCAACAAGCTGCGCCCCGAGATTTCCGCAGAACTGCGCCTCCCGATGGTCGCGCCGAGCGAGGCCAGCCGGGCTGCAGTAGATGCGGCAATGGCGGCGGCGGGGTTGATCTGAACTCTTCCGTCACCCCGGCCTTAAGCCGGGGCCCGGCTTCTTCGACCGGCTAAGGCAGCTGGGCCCCGGGTCAAGCCCGGGGTGACGATAAAGAACTGGCGGGATCGGCTTCCCTTTCTCTCTGCGCACCCCTACATCGCGCGTCCCATGGCACGCCCTCGTCCCCTAGAATTCGACAAGAAGAAGATCGTCGCGGAGAACCGCAAGGCGCGCTTTGAATATTTCCTCGAGGAGTTTTTCGAGGCGGGGATCGCGCTGCAGGGGACCGAGGTGAAGTCGCTGCGCTTTGGCGAAGGGTCGATCGCGGAGAGCTATGCCGAGGTGCGCGATGGGCAGGCGTGGCTGGTAAACGCCAATATCCCCGAATTTTCGCACGGAAACCGCTTCAATCACGAACCGAAGCGTCCCCGTAAATTGCTCCTTCATCAACGCCAGGTAGAAAAGCTGCAGGGCGCGGTCGCGCGGGAGGGCATGACGCTGATCCCGATGTCGATCTACTTCAACGGTCGCGGCCGGGCGACGGTCGAGCTGGCGCTGGCGCAGGGCAAGAAGACTCCCGACAAGCGCGGGTCGATCAAGGAACGGGACTGGAAGCGTGAACAGGGGCGGATCCTCCGCGATCGCGGGTGACATGAAACCGAATCGCCTCAGCGCATGGTGGCATCGCAATATGCCGACCCGCGAGTCGATCGAGCAGATCCGCTGGCTGCGTCCCGTCGCCCATCGCGTGCTCGCCCCGGAATTGTGGCGTTTTACCCGCCGGTCAGTGCCGCGTGGCGTGGCGCTGGGGCTGCTGGTCGGTATCTTTTTGCTGATCCCGGGGCTTCAGATCGCGGGCGCCGCGATGCTGGCGCTGCCGTTCCGTGCCAATGTGCCGATCGCTGCCGCGATGACGTTCCTCAGCAATCCGGCGACGACGCCGTTCATTCTCTATGGATCGGTCTATACCGGCAACGCGATGCTGGGGCGGAGCGCCGATGTGTCGGGCTTCATGGCGCTGATCGAACATCAAGCCGGGGTCGCCGAATGGATGAACTGGCTGTTTTCACAGGCGGCTCCGGCGTTGCTGATCGGGCTGCTCGTCATTTCGGTCATCTGCGCCGCCGCCGGCTATGGTCTTTCCATTCTGATCTGGCGCGGCTGGGTCGCGCGCAAATGGCGCAAGCGTGTCGCACTCCGCAATAAAGTTTCGTCGGAGACTTGATCGGGCGTATCATCGGCGTAAGACACGGGCGTTTTCCAATGTCCCGAAGGGTGCCCGATGCGTTTCCTCCTGATCCCCGTCCTGCTTGCCGGAACCGCGCTGGCGAGTGGCTGCGCTCCGTCCACCAGCACTGATGCGCCTGCCGCCGCGTCCGCTGCCAAGCCGCAGCTCGGCAGCTTCGGCTTCGACGTTGCCGGGATGGACCGCAGCGTTGCGCCGGGTGAGGATTTCTACGCCTTTTCAAACGGTGTTTGGGCCAAGAACACACCGATCCCCGCCGACAAGTCCAACTATGGCATGTTTACTGCACTCGACGATTTGTCGAAGCAGCGGGTACGCGGCATCCTCGACGAGGTGAAGGACGACAAGGCCAGCATGGTCGGTCGCGCCTATACCAGCTATCTCGACACCGCGACGGTCGAGGCGCGCGGGCTGGCACCGATCCAGCCCTGGCTGGGCAAGATCAAGGCGCTCGACAGCAAGGCGGGCTATGCGGCGTTGGTGGTCGAGGGCGCCAAGATGGGCGTGCCGGGGCCGTTCGGCGGCTATGTCGGCCAGGACGACAAGATTCCCACGCAGTACATCTTCAGCATGTACCAGGGCGGCACCGGCTTGCCCGACCGCGACATGTATCTGCTCGACACGCCCAAGATGGTGGCGAACCGCACCGCCTATCTCGGCTATCTTGCCAAGATGCTGACGCTGGCGGGCGAGGGCGATGCCGAGGCGCGTGCCAAGGCGATCCTTGAGCTGGAGACGAAGATCGCGAAGGTCCAGTGGACCCGCGAGGAATCGGGCGACGCGGCCAAAACCTATAATAAATACACGCTGGCGGAGACCGCGCAGTTCGGTTCGGCGATGGTCGACCTGCCCGCGATCCTGCGCGGGTTGAGCCCGAAGATCACCGAAGTGCTGATCGCCCAGCCGAGCGCGTTCAAGAGCATTTCCGGCATCCTCAACGATGCCCCGCTGGCGGTGGTGAAGGATCAGATGCTGGTGCGCAGCCTTGGCGCGCTGTCCGACTATCTGCCCGATACCGTGTCGGACACCCAGTTCGCCTTTTACGGCACCACACTACAGGGCACGCCGCAGCGCGAGGAGCGCTGGAAGCGCGGCGTGAGCTTCACCGAAGGCGCGCTGGGCGAGGAACTGGGCAAGGAATATGCCGCACGTTACTTCCCCGCCGAATACAAGACGGAGATGAACAAGCTCGTCGCCAACGTCCTCGACGCGATGGGTCGCCGGATCGACGCACTCGACTGGATGCAGCCACAGACCAAGGCGCGCGCGAAGGCGAAGCTCAAGAACTTCACCGTCAAGGTCGGCTATCCCGACCAGTGGCGCAGCTATGCGGGCCTTGAGGTCAAGGCCGACGATCTGTTCGGCAACGCCGTCCGCTCCAACCGTTTCGACTATGCCTATATGCTCGACAAGCTCGGCGGGCCGGTGCGCAAATGGGAATGGGGGATGCTGCCCCAGACGGTCAACGCCTATGCCAATTTCGGCATGATGGAAGTCGTCTTCCCCGCCGCGATCCTGCAGCCGCCCTTTTTCGACCCGAAGGCCGATCCCGCGATCAACTATGGCGGCATCGGCGCGGTGATCGGGCATGAGATCAGCCACCATTTCGACGATCAGGGTGCGAAATATAACGAAAAGGGCGAGCTGGCCGACTGGTGGACGCCGGAAGACGTCAAGGCGTTCGAGGCGGCGGGCAAGGCGCTGATCGCGCAATATGACGCCTATGAGCCTCTGCCCGGCGAGCATGTGAAGGGTGAGTTCACGCTGGGCGAGAATATCGGCGACCTGGCTGGTCTCACCATTGCGTACGACGCCTATAAGCATTCGCTCGGCGGCAAGGACGCGCCGGTGATCGACGGCTTTACCGGCGACCAGCGCTTTTACCTCGGCTGGGCGCAGGTGTGGCGGCGCAACTATCGCGAGGCCAACCTGCGCCAGCGGCTGCTGACCGATCCGCACAGCCCGTCGATCCAGCGCGCCTGGGTCGTCCGCAACCTCGACCCCTGGTACAGCGCATTTGGCGCGAAGCCGGGCGAGAAGCTGTATCTGGACCCGGCAAAGCGCGTTCGCGTCTGGTGAGCGCTTGACGCTATGCCAGCGGGGCGGGAAAGGGGGCCATGCCCGCAACTTCCGCCCCGACTGACGACTCCCCCGGCATCACCGGTCCGCTGATCGTCGCGATTGCGGCAGGAGCGATGGCCGGTGGGGCAGTGCTGTGGGCGATCGACTCGCTGCCGGTGGCGGCGGGGTTCTTCGCGGCGGCGGTCCTGATCGCACTGGCGGTGACGTTGCTGCGGCGGCCTGCGGCGATCGCGGACGCGGAGGCCGAAGGGACGGCGATCGACTGGTCGCTGGCCAATATGCTGGCGTCGATGAGCAACGATGCCATTGCGGTCACCGACCGCGCAGGGCGGCTGGTCTGCGCCAATGAGCGGTTCGGGACGCTGTTCCCCGGCTATCCCGCGCCCCCGGCGGTGGTGATTGGCGACTGGGCTGCGTCGCAGCTGGGCAGCGCGGGCCGCGCGGCGTGGCGCGACGGGCAGGCGTCGAGCGGGTCGTTTGACGCCGCCGGGACCAAACTGACCGCGCATGTCAGCCGCGCCGGCGATTCGTTGCTGGTGTGGCGCTTTGCCGGTGCCGATGCGGTCGATCTGACCAAACAGGCGCAGGCGCTGGTCGCGGGCAAATCGGGCGACCGGCTGGGTCAGGCCGGGATCATGATGGCGCTGATCGGTGCCGATGGCCGGGTGCGCGCCGCCAATCGCGTGCTGCGACTGCGCGCAGCGGGTGACGAACAGGCGATGATCGAGGGACGGGACATCACCCGTTTCCTGATCACCGACAATCGCGGCACCGTGCGCTTCGAGCGCGAGGGGCTGTCGGGGACGCCGATCCGGGTGCTGGAAATCCCGTTCCTCGATGGCGATGCGACCCCGATGCTGGTGGCGCTGCTCGACGAGGAATATGCGCCGGCGCAGGAGATGGGCGCGGAATCGACCGCGCATGTCCGGTCGCTGATTGCGCTGCTGCCCACGGGGATCGCACTGGTTGGAGCAGACGGTCGCTTCGCCTTCATGAACGACGCCTTTGTCCGCGCGGCGCATGTCAACACCGATGCGCCGCCGCTCTACCCCGGCGATCTGGTGGTGCGTGAGGACAAGAGCACGCTCGCGGACGCCGTGCGGCGCTTTGCGGCGGGCGCGGCACATGCGATGGACCTGACCGTCCGCTTCGCGCAGGCACCGGACGAAGCTGTCTCGCTGTCGATCGCGTCGGCGCGTGGCCTCGGCGATGCCGCCGTTCTGCTCAGCCTGCGCGATGCGGGCGAGGAAGGGCAGCTCAAACGGCAGGTGGCGCAGGCGACCAAGATGCAGGCGGTTGGCCAACTCGCTGGCGGTGTTGCGCATGATTTCAACAACATCCTGACCGCGATTATCGGCCATTGCGACCTGATGCTGATGCGCCATGCGCCCGGCGACAGCGACTATGACGACATCCAGCAGATATTGCTCAACTCGAACCGCGCAGCCGCGCTGACCCGGCAGCTGCTCGCCTTTTCGCGGCAGCAGACGCTGCGGCCACAGCTGTTGCAGCTGCCCGACATCATTTCGGAGGTGTCGAACCTGCTCAAGCGCCTGCTGGGCGAGACGGTCGAGCTGGTGGTCAATCACGGCCGCAACCTGGGCCCGGTGCGCGCCGACCCGGGGCAGCTGGAGCAGGTCGTCGTCAACCTCGCGGTCAATGCGCGCGACGCGATGCTGGCCAAGAACCCCAATGGCGGCGGCACGCTGACGATCGAGACGCTGAGCGTCGCGGCGCATGAGGTGCGCGCGATGGACGATGACGTCCTGCCCGTCGGCGATTATACCGCGCTGCGCATTTCCGACACCGGATCGGGCATACCCGACGATGTGCTCGCGCATATCTGGGAGCCGTTCTTCACCACCAAGGAAGTGGGGAAGGGGACGGGCCTGGGCCTGTCCACCGTCTATGGCATCATCAAGCAATCGGGCGGGTTCATCTTCGCGGAGAGCGAGCCGGGTAAGGGCGCAGTGTTCACCATCTACCTCCCCGTCCACAACGCGCCCGAGCCGGCCGCGCAGCTGCCCACGCCCAAAGCAGTGCAAGGCGATCTGTGGGGTAGCGGGACGATCCTGCTGGTCGAAGACGAGGCGATGGTCCGCGCCGTGGCTGAACGCGCGCTGGCGCGGCAGGGCTATACGGTGCTGACGGCGGAAAATGGCGAGGCGGCGCTGGAATTGCTGGAGAAAAGCGGCAAGCCCGATTTGCTGATCAGCGACGTGGTGATGCCGACGATGGATGGCCCGACCATGGTCCGCCAGGCGCGCAAGAAATATCCCGACCTCAAGATCATCTTCATGTCGGGCTATGCCGAGGAGCAACTGCGCAAGTCGATCGACCTCGACAATGTCGCATTCCTGCCGAAACCCTTTTCAGTCCAGCAACTTGCGGAACTTGCGCGATCGGTAATGACCGCAAAATAGCGCTCGACCGAAGGGTGATTGTGCGGCACATGCTGGCGCAATGAGCGCACCGCACCGCATCCTGATCGTCGAGGACGAA
>CAZWZP010000010.1:26872-29473 GCA_964638925.1 uncultured Stakelama sp.
CATGCCGGCACCGCCGACAGCGTGGCCGCCGCGCTTGCGATCATCGCCGGAGGCGGGGTCGATGCCGCGATCCTCGACGTCAATCTGGCGGGCGGCGAGCAAAGCTGGCCAATCGCGGACGCGCTGGCGGCAGCGGGCGTGCCCTTCATCCTCGCAACCGGCGGCAGCGGCGACATGGTGGCCGATGCGTATCGCGACCGTCCCGTGCTGGCCAAGCCGTTCACGATGGACTCGGTCGAGCAGGCGCTCGCAGCGCTCTGATTGTTCAGGCGATCCGGTTGGGTAACTCGGCCGCGTCTGCTTCGATCGCCGCATCGGGTGCCACCGCTTCCCAAGGGAAGACAAACCAGTCTTTCGTCACTGAGCGGTCAATCGTGCGCGCGGCGTAATCGACCCGCTGACTGGACGTGACATTGTCGAGCAGCGTCGCGAAGCGCACGTTCGCGGTGTCCGCACCCGCAGCCGCCAGCCCGTCGCGCAGCCGGCCGATCGTCGCGCCGCTGTCGTTGATGTCGTCGATGAACAACAATCGCGCACCCTCGCGCGTTCGCAGCGCCAGCCGGGCCACTGCCGGGGCAGCCAGGTCTTCGTTACGCGCGCTGTAGTCGACCGACAGCATCGGGCCGGTGATCGCATGGCTGAGATACACCGCCGGGATCAGCCCGCCGCGACCGATGCCGATCAGATAGTCTGGCTGCCACATGGCATCCGCCCGCACCGCATCTGCCAACGCCAGTACGTCGGCGACGAATTGCTCATGCGAAATCGGGGCAAAGACCGGCATTAGTTGGCAGCCAGATAAGCATCGAGCCGTGACAGGTGCGCCGCCTTTTCCGCGTCATCCAGAAACGATCCGGTAAAGCTGTTGCGCGCCAGCTGGGCGAGTTGTGTGTTGTCGAGCCCACGGGCGGCAGCGATCGCGCGGTAATTGTCCGCGACATAGCCGCCAAAATAGGCCGGATCGTCGGAATTGACCGTGGCATGGAGCCCGTGTGCCAGCATCTGGTCGAGCGGGTGGTTCGCCAGGTCATCGACGACGCAGAGCTTGAGGTTGGAGAGCGGGCAGACCGTGAGCGTCATTCCCGACTCGGAAAGTCGCCGGACCAGCGCCGGATCCTCCAGGCTGCGATTGCCATGGTCGAGCCGGTCGATGCTGAGCAGGTCGAGCGCCTGCCAGACATAATCGGGCGGCCCTTCCTCTCCGGCATGAGCAACGCGCTTCAGCCCCATGTCGCCCGCCACCGCAAAGACACGCGCGAATTTCTCGGGCGGGTGACCAAGTTCGGACGAATCGAGTCCGACTCCGGCGATGCGGTCGAGCCACGGTTCGGCGGATCTTAGCGTCGATAATGCCGCATCCTCGTCCAGATGGCGCAGAAAGCAGAGAATCAGCTTGGAACTGACGCCATGCCGCGTCTCCGCATCGTTCATCGCCGCGAGCAACCCGTCGGCGACCACCTGAAACGGGATGCCGCGGTCGGTATGCGTCTGCGGATCGAAGAAGATTTCGGCATGGACCACCCCGTCCGCCGCAGCGCGTGCGAAATAGGCGTCGGCGAGGTCGTAGAAATCCTGCTCGACGCGCAGCACGTCGGCCCCGGCATAATAAATGTCGAGGAAATCCTGAAGGTTGGAAAAGCTGTATGCGGCGCGCACCGCCTCGACACTGTCAAACGGGATCGCGACCTTGTTGCGCTTCGCGAGCGTGAACATCAGGTCGGGCTCAAGGCTCCCCTCAATATGCAGATGGAGTTCAGCCTTGGGCAGGCCGGCAATGAAATCGGGAGCAGCAATCATAACGTCAGGATTGCGCGAATGTGCGGGGAGGGCAAGACGTCTGGAACGCGCTACGCCAGACGAGAACAAAAAAAGATCGTTCCGCACTTGTTCCTGTGGAACATATGCTGTACGACGCGCTTCAGGCAATGGTTGAACGCAGGCAGCAAAGCCTTTAGCGACGGAGACTTCTCATGGCAGCTTCCCTCAAGGTGATCGAAGGAAAGATGGGCATTTCTCCCGACAAGCAGAAGGCGCTCGACGCAGCGCTGGCACAGATCGACCGCGCCTTCGGCAAGGGCAGCGCGATGAAGCTCGGCTCGAAGGAGACGATGCAGGTTGAAGCGATCTCGACCGGATCGCTGGGGCTCGACATTGCGCTTGGCGTTGGCGGACTGCCGCGCGGTCGCGTGATCGAAGTCTATGGCCCGGAAAGCTCGGGCAAGACCACGCTGGCGCTGCATGTGATCGCCGAGGCGCAGAAGAATGGCGGCGTCGCGGCATTCGTCGATGCCGAACACGCGCTCGACCCGGTCTATGCCAAGAAATTGGGCGTCAATATCGATGAGCTGATCGTGTCGCAGCCCGATACCGGCGAGCAGGCGCTGGAGATTGTCGACACGTTGGTCCGCTCGAACGCGATCGACGTGCTGGTGGTCGATTCGGTTGCGGCGCTGGTGCCGCGCGCCGAGATCGAGGGTGAGATGGGCGACAGCCATGTCGGCCTTCAGGCACGCCTGATGTCGCAGTCGCTGCGCAAGCTGACCGGTTCGATCAGCCGCTCGCGCTGCATGGTGATCTTCATCAACCAGCTGCGCATGAAGA
>CAZWZP010000010.1:29483-34271 GCA_964638925.1 uncultured Stakelama sp.
CGTCATGTTCGGCAATCCGGAAACGACGACCGGCGGCAATGCGCTCAAATTCTACGCTTCGGTCCGGCTCGACATCCGCCGCACTGGTCAGATCAAGGATCGCGACGAGATTATCGGCAACACCACCCGGGTGAAGGTGGTGAAGAACAAGGTCGCGCCCCCGTTCAAGCAGGTCGAGTTCGACATCATGTACGGTCAGGGCATTTCCAAGATCGGCGAGATTCTCGACCTTGGCGTCAAGGCGGGACTCGTTGAGAAGGCCGGTGCCTGGTTCAGCTATGACAGTATCCGCATCGGTCAGGGGCGTGAGAACGCCAAGACTTTCCTCAAGGAAAACCCCGATGTCTGCGCGCGGTTGGAAGCGGCGATCCGCAATCGCACCGAGCAGGTCGCCGAGGAGATGATGGCCGGCCCCGATGCCGAGGACGACCTCTGATTCCACAATAGTGGCGGAAAAGCCGTCGTTAACCAGTTTCGGGCAGCAATGTCCGTGCGGGCCGTGCCGGATCGACAGGTCGGTGGCGGTCAAGGGACCAGTCTCCCATTGGAAGGCCCGGCGTGGCGTGCGCCGGGCCTTTCCTGTTTTCGGGTTGTTTGGAAAATCTCTCGGGAACACGCTGTTTGGCGTGTGGCGCGGCACGTTTGCGTCGTGCTCGCGTGGCATTGGTGCCTCTTTCCATTTTTGCTGCATCCGCGCAAAACGCACGAACCCGTTCGGGACCGGCAAGGGAGCGACCCGCGATGATTACTGTCCACCATCTCGAAAATTCGCGGTCGCAGCGTGTGCTGTGGCTGCTTGAGGAACTCGATCTTCCTTATGAAATCCGTCGCTATGCACGGAACCCCAAGACGATGCTCGCGCCGCCCGAGCTGCGCGCGGTGCATCCGCTGGGTAAGTCGCCGGTGATCGTGGATGGGGATTCGGCCAGCGACACACCGCGCACGGTGGCGGAGACCGGCGCGATCATCGAATATCTGGTCGAGAAGGCCGACGGCAAACTCGGCCCGCCCGCGCATCGCGAATCGGCGCTGCGCTACCGCCATTTCATGCACTATGCCGAAGGCTCGCTGATGCCGCCGCTGCTGGTGAAGCTGGTGCTGATGAGGGTGCCGATCTTCGGCAAGGCGGCGCAGAAGAAGATCCAGCCGATGATCGACGTGCACCTCGACTTCGTTGAAAGCGAGCTGGCCAGCCGACCCTGGTTCGCGGGCGATGAAATGACCGCCGCCGATGTGATGATGAGCTTTCCGCTGGAAGCGGCCCGGTCGCGCGGCGGGCTTGACGCGTCGCGCCCGGCGACGATCGCGTGGCTTACCAAAATCCATGCACGGCCCGCCTATCAGACGGCACTCGCCAAAGGCGGTCCCTATGCCTATGCCTGACCGCGCAACAATCTAAGGGGTGAGCATGTCGGGGGCAGAGGCGATCACGGAGGTGCGGCGCGAATCGACGCTGCAATGGCAGATGCTGGGCGGCTTTGTTCTGGGTCTGGCGCTGGGCCTGTTCGTGCACTTCACCTCGGCCGATGCGGCATGGGTGAAGACCGTGACGACCTATGTCACCGGGCCGATCGGTCAGGTGTTCCTGCGCCTGTTGTTCATGCTGGTGATTCCGCTGCTGTTTTCCGCGCTCGTCGTCGGCATTGCCGAGATGGGCGAGATCGCCGCGCTGAAACGAGTGGGGCTTCGCACGCTGGTCCTGACGGTCTGCGTCTCGACGATTGCGGTGATCATCAGCCTGCTGCTCGTGAATTTCCTGCAGCCGGGTGCTGGCGTCGATCGGATGGAGGCACAGGCATTGCTTGCTGCATCGGGCGACAGCGCTGGCGCGATCCTCGATCGCACGGCGGCGACCCCCACCGGAATCGACGCGATCCTGAACATTGTGCCGATCAACGTCGTCGCGGCGATGAACGCCAACGACATCCTTGCGATCATGTTCTTCGCGCTGTTCTTCGGCATCGGCATCCTGCTCACCGCCGACCGCCCGCACGTCCAGACGCTCAAGCGCGGGATCGAGGGCGTGTTCGAGGTTTCGATGCGGCTGATCGGCCTCGTCATCCGGCTCGCGCCGATCGCGGTGTTCTGTTTCATGTTCAACCTCGCCGCTTTGTTCGGCTGGGAGTTGCTGGTGCGGCTGCTCGCCTTTGTCGGCGTGGTGCTGGCGGCGCTGGGCACGCAGATGTTCATCGTCTTCCCGATCTTGCTGCTCCTGCTCGCGCGCAAGAGCCCGCTCGCCTTTTTCCGCGAGACGCAGGAAGCGGCGGTGATGGCCTTCTCCACCGCATCGTCCAACGCGACGCTGCCGACCGCGTTGCGCGTCGCCGAGACCAAGCTCAAGCTGCCGCCCAAGGTCTCGCGCTTCGTCCTGACGATCGGCGCGACCGCCAACCAGAACGGCACCGCAATGTTCGAGGGGGTGACGGTGATCTTCCTCGCGCAATTCTTCGGCGTCGACCTGACGCTGGGACAGCAGATCACGGTGATGCTGGTGTGCATCCTGGGCGGGATCGGCACGGCGGGCGTTCCGGCGGGGTCGCTGCCAGTGATTGCGCTAATCCTGGGCATGGTCGGGGTCCCGCCGGCAGGGATCGGACTGGTGCTGGGCGTCGACCGCTTCCTCGATATGTGCCGCACCGTGCTCAATGTCATCGGCGACCTCGTGCTCGCGACCATCGTGGCGGCGGGTGAGAAGGAGACGCCGGAGCCGGCGGCATGAGGCTGACCCGGCGCGGGTTGATCGCGACGGGTGCGCTGGCGCCGATCGGGTTCTCCAGCGTCGCGCGGGCGGCGCAGATCGACCTGACGGCCCTGCAACCTATCACCGGCGACGCGGTGCCGATCGGGCGCGAGGAGCGTGCCGCGCGCCTCACCCGCGCACAGGCACTGATGAAGGCGAACGGGATCGGCGCGGTGTTGATCGAGCCGGGCGCGAGCCTGCTCTATTTCACCGGGGTGCGCTGGGGGCGGAGCGAGCGGCTGACCGCCGCGGTAATTCCGGTCGAGGGCGATCCGATCATCGTTACGCCGTTCTTCGAAGAGCCATCGGTCCGCGAATCGCTCGGCATCGCGGCGGAAATCCGGGTGTGGCAGGAGCATGAGGATCCGTTCGCGGTGGTCGCGGGCTTCCTGCGCGAGAAAAAGCTGCTCGGCCGCCCGCTGGGGATCGAGGAAACCGCGCGCTTCTTTGCGGTCGACGGCATGTGGCGTGCGCTGGCGGGCGTGAAGATCGTGTCGGCCAACCCGGTCGTGCGCGGGTGCCGGATGTTCAAGACGTCGGCCGAAATCGCGCTGATGCAGAAGGCGGCGGACGTGACGCTCGCCGCCTATCGCTGGACCTACCCCCGAATCGAGGCGGGGATGACCCCCGCCGACATCGCCGCGCTGATGACCGCGGCGACGGTGAAGCTGGGCGGGCAGGTGGCGTTCAACCTGATCCTGCTGGGCGAGGCGTCGGCCTATCCGCACGGCACGGGCAAGCCGCAGCGGGTGGTGAAGGGCGAAGTCGTGCTGATGGACTGCGGCGCGCGGGTCCATGGCTATGAAAGCGATATCAGCCGTACCTTCGTCCATGGCGAAGCGACGACGGAGCAGCGCAAGGTGTGGGACCATGTCGCCGCCGGGCAGCAACGCGCGTTTTCCGCCGCGCAGCTTGGCGTTCCGGCGGGTCGCGTCGATGACGCGGTGCGCGGCTGGTATGCGACGCTGGGCTATGGTCCCGACTACAAGCTCCCCGGCCTGTCGCATCGCACCGGTCACGGCATCGGCATGGACGGGCATGAACCGATCAACCTGGTGCGCGGCGAGATGACGAAGCTCGCGCCGGGCATGTGCTTCTCGAACGAACCCGGCCTGTATTTGCCGGGCAAGTTCGGCGTGCGGCTGGAGGATTGCTTCCACATGACCGAGGCGGGGCCGAAATGGTTTAGTGTGCCGCCGGTGTCGATTGAGGAGCCGATTGGGTGAGTGCCGCCCTGGATCATCACTTCATTCATTCGACCCTGCGAGAACGCATTGTCGAGCATGTCTTCGTAGGTGAAGCGCTGAAGCGGCTATGGCAGCTTGGCATCTTTGATGTCGAAGTGCTTCGCTCGGAGTTCGACGCGGGCGGCTATGATCTCGTGATGAGTCGAGGAAGCACCATTCGCCACATACAGTTCAAGTCGGTGATGGAGGATGGTAAGGCGGCGCGAACGAGCGTGAGCCTGAAGCTAGCCGACAAGCCGAGCGGCTGCGTGATCTGGTTGGTCGTGACGCCAGACCTTTCGCTGAAACAGTTCCTATGGTTTGGCGGAGCACCCGGCGCGCTGCTCCCCGGTCTGAGCGGTTTTGCGGTTACCAAGCATAGCAAGGGAAACGCAGACGGCGTAAAGACGGAGCGGCCGAACCATCGGATCATCCCGCGAGGTTCGTTTGCGGTTTTGAATTCGCTGGATGCAGTGCTTGAAAAGCTGTTCGGCCCGCTCGATCAGACTCCGATCATACAATCACCCTGATCGAACCGTTTCGCTTGAGCGAACGCCCCGGCGCGCTTAAGTCGCGAAAATGACCTCGACCAATGATATCCGCCGCAGCTTCCTCGACTATTTCGAGGGCCAGGGCCATGCCCGCGTCCAGTCCGCGCCGCTGGTGCCGCATAACGATCCGACGCTGATGTTCGTTAATGCGGGCATGGTGCCGTTCAAGAATGTGTTCACCGGCCTGGAAACGCGGCCCTACACCACCGCGGCGTCGAGCCAGAAGTGCGTGCGCGCGGGTGGCAAGCATAATGACCTCGACAATGTCGGC
>CAZWZP010000011.1:0-29247 GCA_964638925.1 uncultured Stakelama sp.
ACCGCCGCCTATCCGGTCGAGCAGCTGACCGAGTGGGATGACTATGCCGCCAAGCTCGCGCGCCGCGCGGCGGAGGCGGCGGAGGGCGGGGCGAAACTCGCGGTGTTCCCCGAATATGCCGGGATGGAGCTGACCGCGCAGGACTCGGCGACCGTTGAGGATCTGCACGGGTCGATCGCGGCGATGGGGGCGCTGGTGGAGCGGGTCGATGCGCTGCACGCTGACCTTTCGGTGCGGTATGGCATCCATATCTGCGCGGGCAGCCTGCCGGTGCGGGACGCAGACGGGGTGTTTCGCAACCATGCCCGGCTGTTCGCGCCGAGCGGGAAGATGGGCACGCAGCGCAAGATCGTGATGACGCGGTTCGAGCGTGAGATCTGGGACATTGGCGCGGGATCGCCGCTCAACGTGTTCGACACCGATCTCGGGCGGATCGGGATCGCGATTTGCTACGATGTCGAATTCCCGTTGCTGGTCCGCGCGCAGGTGGAGGCGGGGGCGACCCTGATCCTCGCGCCGTCGGCGACCGATACGATGCACGGATATTACCGGGTCCGTGTGGGGGCGCAGGCGCGGGCGCTGGAGAACCAGTGTTACGTCGTGCAGGCTCCCGTTGTGGGGGATGCCGAATGGACCCCCTCGCTCGGCACCAGCCATGGCGCGGCGGGGATTTACGGGCCGCCCGATCTCGGCTTTCCCGAAGATGGTGTGGTGGCGCAGGGCGCGGTCGATGC
Source organism: uncultured Stakelama sp. (assembly GCA_964638925.1). Classification (GTDB taxonomy): domain Bacteria; phylum Pseudomonadota; class Alphaproteobacteria; order Sphingomonadales; family Sphingomonadaceae; genus Sphingomonas. The sequence continues at coordinate 735 of CAZWZP010000011.1, forward strand.
GCCAGGCTGGGTGTTCGGGGAGATCGACCCGGCGAAGGTTGCGCGGGTGCGGGCTGAGGGGTCGGTGTTTAACTACGCCCATTGGGATGAGCAGGGGGCTAGCGTGACGCTGCCGGTGGTGGAGATCGTGGATTTGCGGTGAGGGGGCGTTCAACATTCAGTTCCCCTCCCTGAAAGGGAGGCGCAAGGGGTGGGTTTAGCGGGTGGCGGGGCTCGACGCCCCGCCACCCGCTGTCGAAGCTGGGCTTGAGTCCGTTGAAGCGCGCGGACGCGCGCACCCACCCCCAACCCCTCCCTTTCAGGGAGGGGAGCCAAGTTGCCTCTGCTCCGTGCAACGCCCCTTGCCCCCCTCTGCCCAAGTCGCTAGATAGCGTCCCCAATCCGACAGCGTGATGGGGTTCGCCGGGTTCCTTAAGGAAGGAGCCGGGCGGAGAAACCTGTTCCGAAGTCGGGCAAATTATTCGTGAGGCAGACCGTGGCCAAGACCAATCCGCTGGAATTCATGCGCCAGGTGCAGGCCGAGACCAAGAAGGTCGTGTGGCCGACCCGCAAGGAAACGATCATGACCGCGGTCATGGTGTTCATCATGGCGACGCTGCTCGGCCTCTTCTTCTTCGGCATCGATCGCCTGTTCGGCGCGATCGTCAACTTCCTCCTCGGCCTTGCGGGCTGAGCGGCCAGATAACGGGAACATCCATGGCGGCGCGCTGGTACATCATTCACGCCTATTCGGGCTTTGAGAACAAGGTTCGGGACCAGATCCTGGCCGATGCGACGCGGCTTGGCCTCGACGCGCTGGTCGAATCGGTCGAGGTGCCGGTCGAGACGGTGACCGAAGTGCGCCGCGGCAAGAAGGTGCAGTCGGAGCGGAAATTCTTCCCCGGCTACGTCCTCGCCAAGCTGGCGATGAACGACGACGTCTATCACCTGGTCAAGAATACGCCGAAGGTGACGGGGTTCCTGGGTTCGTCGGGCAAGCCGCAGCCGATCAGCGAAGCCGAAGCCGCGCGCATCCTGAACACCAAGGAAGAAGCTGCCGCCGCGCCCAAGCAGCAGATCAAGGTCGATTACGAGATCGGCGATTCGGTCAAGGTGCTGGACGGCCCGTTCGCGAGCTTCAACGGCGTGGTCGAGGAACTGGATTTCGACAAGTCGAAGGTCAAGGTGTCGGTGTCGATCTTTGGGCGTGCGACGCCGGTCGAGCTGGACTTCGATCAGGTGGAGCGGTCGAAGTAAGGCTTCGATGCTTTAGTGGGTTACGGGAAAGCCGGGGTGAGAGCCCCGGCTTTTTTATTGCGCGTTAGATTAGGTTTCAAACCATTCAAATGTTTCGAGGGTTTGCCCTCACGTTGACACGCGAAAGCAGCAAGCCCCTTATTTCTTAGTGGCTAACCATTGGAATCTCGCGCCGCCGCTTTCTTATCAAGATAGGGCTGAAGCAGCCCTATCATGCGATCAACCATATCTGGCCCATCTCGGCGGTTGGGGGGACCCTCTGTAAACAGCTCATGTGGCATGACCCCGCTATAATTCAGTTCTCCAGCTCCAGTTAAAACCAATTCGACAATAAAAGGATCAAGTGGTCCACCGACAAGTCCCGGTCCCGCCTTAGCCAGAAGCCCGGCGAGAACGTCGCAAAGTTGCACCGAATGGGAGTCGTGGGAGCGCACGGCGGTTGTGGACCTGACACGTAGTGGAAGCTCTACTTCGGTCCCGTTAGCGATCTGGAAGGGTGGTGCAACGAAGTCATCACGAAGCATCGTGCTCCAAAGGTCGCGTTGCTTCAGGAAAGAGCTGGACTCGTCATGAACGAGCGCGAAGTCTTCGCTCCTGTGTTGACGCCACCAGGTAATGGAAGAGAATACAGATGTGACCTGAATCTCGTTCGAATCCGCAAAGTCCGCCAAGTTGGGATTGCGTGTCCGAAAATGCTCAAGCCCCTTCAGGATCAGGCCGAACAGGCTGGGTAACGGAGATGTCGTCGTCGCTTGGCCGTGCTCCAAAATTTCTTTGAGTGAATCCAGTTTGTCACCGGTCGGATCGCGTGCAAATGCATCCCAACTGAGGGTCATAGCGTCATAAATTTCATCAGCACCATGTGTCATTAGGTCCCGATGGATCGTGTTGAGATACCTCATACCCCAACCGTCAGCGTACCAATCAAATCCAGCTTCGTACGCGCCGGGTTCGACGAGATAATCGACCAACTTGGTAAGAAGGCAGAATCGCTTGTCGATAATCCATACGAATGCGCGATCGGAAAACGTGGGGATTTCTGCCGCCAAGGCGCGAAGGCCGTCTCGTGACCTCTCACGCTTCCAGATATTTGTGAATTTGTACTCATCCCCCTGATATCTTGGGAAGCAACGATCCAAAATATCCTTCGCTTCCTGTTCCTCAATGATGGTTGAGGCAATTGTGAAGAAGCGTTGGTCAGGGTTGTACAAGTCGTTGCCTGTAAACCCGGACTCGTCGAGGTAGATGGTGGTTGTCATTTTAACAACATGGTAGGGGATGCCCGTCTGCCAAGTACGCCATATTCGTCCCTGGGAACATTGCCAGTATTCAGTGATGCCGATCATCGCGATGACCATTTCCACCGCGATTCTCACGCTGCCCAAAGCAGGCGCCCCTTCACCCCTTCCCCTTCCGCCACCCCTTGACCTGATCGAGCGCCGGTAGCGTCGGGAAGGGCTCCTCATACGGGCTTTCGCTCGTCGCCGCCGTCGCCGAGCGCCGCTCCGCTTCGGCGATGTCGAAGGCGTCGCGGGCGCGTTGGAGGCGGGCTTCATACATGGCGGAGAGGCGGTAGCTGTGCGCTTCGCGGCTTTCGCCACGGCGGCGCTTGATGTGCGGGGGTTCTTCCTGGAGGCGGACGCTCTGGTGGTGGAGGCGGAGCAGCATCATTGCTTCGTCCACGGACATCGATGGGATCGCGGGGGGATCATTGTGGCGCCAGGCGTCGTCGCGATAGCTGGACGCGAGCGCGGCCTCCATCAGCGCCATTTCGACGCGCTCATAGCCGGTTTCGAGCGCGAGTTGCATTTCGCGGGCGAAGGCGGGGCTTTGGCGGCGGCGGGCGTAGAAGGCGGAGTGGCTGAAGCCGGCGGCTGCGGCGGAGAGGCGGACATTGGCGGTGGCGCTGAGCGCGGCGAGGAACGCCTGCTCGGCGGCGCGGTCGAGCGCGCGGGCGGGGAGGGCGCGCAGCTGCATGCGGCCCGAGGCGGTGCGGATCGCGCGGGGCTCGGTGGTGTCGGGTTGGTCCGGCGTGGCGTCCGGGCCGTTGAGGTGCGCATGGGCGAAGGCGAGTGCGGCGTCCCATTCGGCGGCGAAGGCGGGGTCGCGGGCGCGGCGCTTGGTCATGGTCGAGCGGTGGAAGCCGAGGCTGCGCGCTGCCTCCCGCGCATTGCCGCTGCGGCGGAGCGCGGCGAGGAAGGCGCGGTTCTGCAGCGCCTGTGCGCGGGTGAAGGGGCGGGGTCCGGTCACCGGTGAGTGTTCCGAAACCAAATCCAACATTGCAAGGGGGTAGTGGGGGGCGCTTCTTGTCCCTCTCTCCGCTTGCGGGGAGAGGGTTGGGGAGAGGGGGCTTTAAGGGGGTGGCTTTTGCCTATCCTACTGCCCCTCTCCCGGCCTTGCTTCGCTCGGCCACCCTCTCCCCTAATGGGGAGAGGGGAGATAGGTCACGCCACCCGCACCGCCTCCTGCTCGCTGTCGCGGGTTGCCAGCGCGCGGGCCTCGCCTACCGGGAGGGGGCGGCCGAAATAATAGCCCTGGACCTTGGTGCGGCCGAGCGCCTGGATCAGGCGGTGTTCGTCCTCGGTCTCGACGCCTTCCGCAGTCGTGGCCATGCCGAGGCTCTGGGCAAGGGCGACAACGGCGCGGATGATCGCGATTGCCTCTTTCTGGCCCTTGGACGCGCCCTGGACGAAGCTGCGGTCGATCTTGATCGAACTGAAGCGCGTGCGGGACAGGTAGCCGAGCGAGGAATAGCCGGTGCCGAAATCGTCGAGGCTGAGGCGCACGCCCATGTCGAGGATCGCTTCGAGCGTCTGCACCGCGGCGGTGCCTTCGCGCATGAACACGCTTTCGGTGACTTCGAGTTCGAGGCGGCTGGGGTGGAGGCCGCTTTCCGTGAGCGCGCGGCTGACGAAGGACGCGAAGCCGGCATTGTGGAGCTGTTCGGGGCTGACATTGACCGCGACGCGGATCGGGTCGTCCCACTTCGCCGCCTCGATACACGCGGCGCGCAGCACCCATTCGCCGATCGGGGCGATCAGGCGGGCGTCCTCGGCCAGCGGGATGAACTTGACCGGGGAGATCGGGCCAAGCTCGGGATGGGTCCAGCGCAGCAGCGCCTCAAACCCCATCAGCGCGCCGGTGCCGGCCTGAACGACCGGCTGATAGAGGAGGTGAAGCTGGTCGTTTTCGATCGCGGCACGCAGGGCGATTTCGAGAACGCGGCGTTCCTCGGCCTCGACATGCAGCTGGGGTTCGTAGGAGTGGAACTTGCCGCCGCCGGCGTCCTTCGAGCGATAGAGTGCGAGATCGGCGGAGCGGATCAGCATCTCGGCCGTGCGACCGTCGCGCGGGCCGAAGGCGAGGCCGACGCTGGCGCCGATATAGAGCGTGTGGTGATCGACGTCATAGGGAGCGGAGAGGACGTCGATGATGGTGCGGGCGAGCTGCTCGACCGCCATTGCGTCATTGGCGTCGCGCACCACCACGGCGAACTCGTCGCCGCCCAGCCGCCCGATCATCTCATTGGGGGTCATCAGCTTTTTGAGGCGTTCGGACACGCGCATCAGCAGCCGGTCGCCGACCGGGTGGCCGAGCGTGTCATTGACCGCCTTGAACCGGTCAAGGTCGATCATCATGAAGGCGCAGCGCGCGTTCCACTTGTCCGCCTCGGCCATCGCGGTGGCGAGCGCTTCGTTGATGAGCAGGCGGTTGGGCAGGCCGGTGAGCGTGTCGTAGCGCGCCATCTTGCTGATCTTGTTCGCCGATTCGCGCGCCTCGGTGACGTCGGAGCCGACCCCGCGAAAGCCGACAAATGCGCCCTCTTCGTTGAGGCGCGGCGAGCCGGTCAGCTCCCACCAGCGTTCCTCGCCATCGACGATCACGGGGAACAGGATGTCGCGAAACGGCTCACGCTTCTTGAGCGTTTCGGCAAGGTCGCGCAGCCCCTGTGAGAAATTGCCGCTTTCCCAGGCCGAACCGGCGAGCACCTGGAGGAAGGGCATCCCGTTGATCGCCTTGGGATCGACGCCCAATGAGACGGCAAAGCGCGGATTGGCGCGGACCACGCGGCGCTGGGCGTCGGTCTCCCACAGCCAGTCGGCGCTATTGTCCTCAAACTCGCGCAGCAACAGGCTGACGGTCTCGTCGCGTTCGGCGAGCGCGATCTCGTTGGCGCGGATCACCACCAGCGCCTTGCCGCGCGCGAAACAGGCGATGACGAGCAGCAGGGTGAACAGCAGCGCGGCCGCGCCAAGGGCCGGAGACTGGGTGAGGGCAAGGGCGGTCGCGTTGGCGCCGCCAAGCACGACGAGGAAGCTGATCGTCGCCAGCGGGAGCGCGGCCATTGCAACCGAGGACGCGACCATCAGGATCGACAGCACGATCCACATGCCGGTCGCTGCTTCGGCATTCGCATAGGAGCCGAACAGCAAAGGCGCGATCGACCAGACCGCGCCGAGCGCGATCCCGTCGAGCATCGTGTCGCGCACGTCGCGCAGGGTGGCGGTGCGTTCGGTGCGATGGCGCACGGCCAGACGGCGGAATGCAACCGCGACGCCGACCGCCGCGACCAGCGCGCCCCAGCTGGCGAGCTTCCACAGCGGCACGAGGCTGGCGAAGTTGAGGAAGATCAGCGCCGCGCCGAACACATTTGCGGCAAGCATGAACAAAGCGAGCTGGCTGCCCGCATTCATCTGGGCCGCGCGGATCGGCCCCCAGTCGGTCGTATCCGCCGGGTCATAAAGACCGAGCAGCGCGCGCATGTCGATACGCGGCCGCGCGAACTGGGAGGTGGTCTGGCTCGTCACCCGGGCAGATTACCGGGGTGGAGGTTAGCGATCCGTTAGAGATCGGGGGGCGGCGGAAATTTTTTCCGCCGCCCCCCACGATCCCAAAGGCTTCAGGCGGCGATGCTGTAGGGCTTGATCTCGCCGTTGAGATATTGGTTGCGCGCCTTGGCGCGGCTGAGCTTGCCCGAGCTGGTGCGGGGTAGGGTGCGCGGCGGGATCAGTTCGATCACGCAGTTCATGCCGGTGACCGCGCGAACGCGTTCGCGGATTTCCTCGCGCAGCTTCTGGCGCTCGTCATCGTCGCTGGTGCGGCACTGAACGAGCACGGCGGGGGTTTCCTCACCGCCCGGCGTGGTGATCGCGAACGCCGCGACATCGCCCTGCTTGAAGGCGGGGAGCTGTTCCACCGCCCATTCAATGTCCTGCGGCCAGTGGTTGCGGCCGTTGACGATGATCATGTCCTTCGCCCGACCGACGATGTAGATATAGCCGTCGGACATATAGCCCATGTCGCCGGTATCGAGCCAACCGTCCTTCATGCAGGCATCGGTCGATTCAGGGTCACGGAAATAGCCGACCATGACGCTGGGGCCACGGCACCACACCTTGCCGATCGCGCGGTCGGGCAGCGGGGTGCCGTCCTCCTCGCGGATCTGGATTTCCATGTCCTTGACCGCCTTGCCGCAGTTGACGATCGCGCGGAACCGCTGGGGACGATCGCCGCCATTGACGCCGCCCGACAGCTGGGTTTCCTCGACCAGCTCGACCACGATCCCTTCGCCCGGGGGCATGATCGAGACGGCGAGCGTCGCTTCGGCAAGGCCGTAGCTGGGCAGGAAGGCGCTGGCCTTGAACCCGGCATCGGCAAAGGCGTCGAACGCCTGCATCACATCGGGGCGGATCATGTCCGCGCCATTGCCCGCGACGCGCCAGCGGTTGAGGTCGAAGCGGTCGGACGCCTTGGTCTGGCTCGACATGCGGCGCGCGCAGATGTCGTAGCCGAAGGTCGGCGAATAGGAGAGGGTCGTGCCCTGATTGCGCGAGATGAGGTCGAGCCAGGCGAGCGGACGCCGGGCGAAATCCTCGGTCTTGAGATAGTCGGTCGAGACCTGATTGGCGACGACCGAGAGGAAGCAGCCGACCAGGCCCATGTCGTGATACCAGGGCAGCCAGGAGACGCAGCGGTCGCTGTCCTGCAGCTTCATGCCATGGCTGTGGGCCGACAGATTGTTGAGCAGCGCATGGTGGGTGATCGCGACGCCATGCGGAAAGCGGGTCGAGCCGCTGCTATATTGCAGATAGGCGATGTCGTCGGTGCTGGCCTTTGGCAGCTCGACCTCGGGAGCTTCGCGGGTGGCGAAGCTTTCCCAGTCGATGCCTTCAACGCCCTTCAGCCGCGCGGCTTCGCCCGCCATCGCCGACAGTTCGGCTGGGTAGAACAGCATCGAGGGGTCGCAGCTTTCGAGCTGGACCGAGAGCTGGTCGATATAATGTTGGCTGCCGCCGAAGCTGGTCGGCAGCGGAAGCGGCACCGGCCACGCGCCGGCATAGATGACGCCGAAGAACAGCGACGCGAAATCGGTGCCGGTTTCGGCGATCAGTGCGATCCGGTCCTGCGGCTTCACACCTGCGGCGATCAGGCGGCGGGCTTGGGCGAGCGCGTCGTCGCGCATCTCGCTATAGCGATAGGCGCGGGTCAGCGTGCCGCGCGCATCGTGGAAATTGAGTCCGCGGCTGCCCTGCGCGGCATAATCCAGCGCGTCGCCGAGCGTTTCAAACTCCGCCAGTCGGCGCGGGAGGGTGCAGTCGGTCGGGGTCGGCTGCAGCGTGGCGCCGGTTACTTCGACCTGATCCTTGACGTTCAAAGCCATATCCTAAATTTCCGTGCCCCTGATCGTGTCAGGCCACCCGCCCGTCTTCGACGATAGGCCCCACATCAGAAATGCGGGCGGCTCTGCTACGCACTGTCGTTCAAATTCGGTTGCCAGTGTGGCACAAACAAGGCGTATGCGACCCGCCCGCCGCCCTGTCCCGCCTTTAGACCGCGCTGCGCTCGACCGACTGGCGCTGCGTTATGTCGAGCGGTTCGCCACGACGCGCGGCAAATTGGCCGCTTATCTGATCCGCAAGATCCGCGAGCGGGGCTATGATGGCGACCCGCCGGACCCCGCCGAAATTGCCGAACGCTTTGCCGAACTCGGCTATGTCAACGACCGGCTTTATGCCGAAAGCAAGGCGGCGGCGATGGCGCGGCGGGGACTGGGCGCGCGCCGGGTGGGGGAGGCGCTGCGCCATGCCGGAGTGCAGGCGGACGATGCCGAGGCCGTCGCGCCGCAGATCGACGCACGCACGGGTCAGAGCGCGATCGACTTTGCCCGGCGCAAGCGAATCGGCCCCTTTGCCGCCGAGCCCGCCGACCGCGAGCGGGTCGCCAAGCATGTGGCGGCGATGGTGCGCGCCGGGCACGCGCCGGCGCTTGCCTGGCGGATCGCACGCATGAATCCGGGGGATGACCCCGATTACCTGTTCGACGAAAGATAACCACAAAGGATTCGCACCTTCCGGAAATGCTGTGTTAATGTCTGCGGTCAGGGGGAAATACTGTAATGCGAGCCGACCCGCAGCGTGTGTCGAGCCTGGAGGGAGAGGTCGCCGTACAGGCGGCGATGCCGACGCTTGTCACCGAGCCTGGCGCAGAGACCCATTGGGGCACCGTCAAATGGTTCGACGTGACCCGCGGGTTCGGGTTCATCGTCGCTGATGACGCCGAGGCGGGCGATATCCTGATCCATTTCTCGGTCCTTCAGCCGCATGGCCGCCGCAGCCTGCCTGAAGGCGCGCGCGTCGAATGTTCGGTGGTGCAGCGTGATCGCGGATTACAAGCGCGCGAGATTTTGCAACTCGACCTGACTGACGCGGTCGAGCCGGTGCGGATGCGGAACGGTGGCGGCGACCGGATCGACCGGATCAAGCTGATCGAAGAGGCCGGGCCGTTCGAGCCGGTAATCGTCAAATGGTTTAATCGCCTGAAAGGCTATGGGTTTCTGGTGCGCGATGGCGAATCAGCCGATATATTCGTGCATATGGAAACCCTGCGCCGTGCGGAGATTTATGACGTCGAACCCGATCAGCCCCTGCGTGCCCGTATCGTCGAAGGCGACAAGGGGCCGCTTGCCGTCATGGTGGAGCCGGCCTGACCGCGCAGTGATGCTTGCCTGTAGCGCGGCGCTGATGATGCCGGGGTGCACGGCAAGCGACAGCGATCCAGCGAAGCAGGCCGAGGCCCAAAAGGCCACGGTGACGATCGAGTCAGGCGATGCCAAACATATTTTCAAGGTCGATGTCGCCCGCACCGCCGAACAACAGAAACAGGGGCTGATGTTCCGCACCGGCATTCCCGCCGATGGCGGGATGCTGTTCGCGCCCTATCCGCCCGAAGGCGGTGGCCCGCGTGAGGCGAGCTTCTGGATGAAGGATACGCCGAGCCCACTCGACATCATCTTCATCCGCGCCGACGGCACGATCGCGACGATCGCCGAGAATACGGTGCCCTTTTCGGAAGACCCGGTGCGGTCGGGCGAGCCGGTCGCGGCGGTGCTGGAGATCAATGGCGGTCGCGCGGCGGAGCTGGGGATTTCGCCGGGGGACAAGGTGCGGTGGTGACGATGCCGACTGGTTAGGGACGGTTTCCACGATGCGAACGACGACTAGCCGATTTCTCGACAATATTGGTCGCAAGGATTTGGCTATCGGGGCCGGGATCATCGCTGCCCCGCTGGTGGTGCTGGTGATTCTTGGTGTCGTTTTTCTTGAGCCCGAACCCATAACGCCGGAGACAGTCATGGGGTGCTACACCGCAAAGGGTGCGCCGCCCCTTGTCATCGAACGGGACCGAATACGCCTCGCTGAACCTGAAGCACGCACGTTTCACTACGTAGCCGAGCCGGACAAGACTGGGTACCGGTTGGCGGTGACACCGGCGCTGGGCCTGGAGCCAAGCCCCGCAGGGGAGTATGCTTTCGTTCGGCAGAAAGGCGTCGGGTATTTTTGGACGCTGCTCCCCGAACTTGGAAGCAGCTACCGGAACCTGCGCACTCCAGAAGGCTATGGCGGACGGTTCGAGATTGTGGCGCGAGATGGCGTCACCGTGATTTATGAGCGTTCGGACACGGCCGCACGATGCCACTAAGGCCCTGTCGGCCCTGACGGACATTGCCGCATAACGCTTTATCCCCCGTTGCCCAGCCGCGCTGTGCGGCGTAAAGCGCGGGCCATGGGAATCTTCGCGAACATCTTCACCTGGTGGAACGGCTCCACCTTCGGCACCTGGGTCGGGCTGCGCGGCAAGGATCAGGTTGGCGAGGACGCGCTCGGCAACCTCTATTATCAGGGCGGGGCCGACATGCATGGCCGCCCGCGCCGCTGGGTGATCTACAAGGGGTCGAATGATTCGAGCCGGGTGCCGCCGGAGTGGTTCAGCTGGCTGCATCACCAGATCGACGATGTGCCCGACCGCGCGCTGCCGCCGGTGCGCGTGTGGGAACAGCCCGCCTTGCCGAACCTGACCGGAAGCGCGCTGGCCTATCGTCCGCCGGGCGCGCTCGAAAAGGGCGGGCAGCGGGTCGGTGCGACCGGCGATTATGAAGCGTGGACTCCCGGCGCCTGATGCGCCGGATCGCGACCGTCGCGCTGCTGCTGGCACCGCTCGCGCTTGTGGCGTGCGGGGGTAAGCCGGCTGAGAATGCGGCTGACGCTGCAGATTCGGTCGAGGTCCAGCCCAAGGCAGATAGCGCGGGTCCGGAGGCGGAGGTTGTCGCGGTCGATGCCGGGCCGACCGCGTCGGTCAGCGGCGTTACGCCGATGGCCGAGCGGGTTGCGGTGCTTGGGCTGCTCAACAAGCGCAATGGCGTGGCGCGCGACCTGACGCTCAAGCCCGGCCAGGCGGTGCGCGCGGGCGATGTCATCGTCCGACTGCGCGCGTGCGAAAAGACCGCCCCGTGGGAGACCGATCAACTGACCGGGGCGTTTGCGCAGGTCGATATCCGTGGCACCGATGGCAAGTTCACGCGCGCCTTTTCAGGCTGGCTGTACAAGGAGCGCCCGGCGCTCAACGTGGTCCAGCACCCGATCTATGACGTGTGGGTCAAGAGCTGTGCGATGACCTTCCCCGATACGGGCGGCGAGGTGGTCGGCGGTAGCACCCCGGACGCGCCCAAGCGATCGAGCGCGCCGAAATCGGCCGAGACCGATGCCGCTCCTGCGCCCGCAGCCAGCCCCGCCGCGCCTTCGCCGAGCGAATCCGACAAGAGCGACAGGTAGCGGTCGCGCGGGATCTCCACCGCGCCCAATGAGGCGAGGTGGTCGGTCATGAACTGGCAGTCGAGCAGGGTGAAGCCGCCGACGCGCAGCCGGGCGACCAATGCGGCGATCGCGACCTTCGACGCATCGCGCGCGCGGCTGACCATGCTCTCGCCGAAAAAGGCGCGGCCGAGCGCGAGGCCGTAGAGGCCGCCGACCAGCCGGTCGCCGTCCCAGCATTCGATCGAATGGGCAAAGCCGCGCCGGTGCAGCGCGATGAAGACGCGCTCGATCGCCGGGTTGATCCAGGTGTCGGGGCGGTCGGGCGCGCTTTCGGCACACAGTGCGATCACGGCTTCGAACGCGGTGTCGGCGGTGAGGCGGAAGCGGTCGGCGGTCAGCGTCTTGCGCAGCGAGCGCGACAAATGAAAGCCGTCGAGCGGCAGGATCGCGCGCTGGCGCGGTTCGACCCAGAAGACGCTGGGGTCGTCGCGATGCTCCGACATCGGGAACACCCCCATCGCATAGGCGCGCAGCACCAGATCGGGGTCGAGATCGCTGGCGCGGGCGGTGTGCCGCGTCATTTGGCCCCTTTGCGCGGTTTGGCGAGGCGCTTCTCGATCGTTTGCCACAGCGTGTCAAAGGCCCGCGCGCCCGCGCTGCGCGGCGCGAACGCGCCGAGCGGGGTACGGCGCACCGCCATCGATTCGATCAGGCTGGCCATCGGGATCACTGGCCAGTCGGGGTTGCGCTCCAGCGCCTCGGCATGAAGGCGGCGGCGGCGATCGACCATCGAATGGACCGGCATCAGCGGCACCTTTGCCTTTCCGCCCAGATGCCGCTCGACCTCCTCCAGCGCGCGCTGCGACAGCGGGGAGGGGATGACCGGCACCACGATCAGATCGGCTGCGCGCATCACCTGTTCGCTGGTTTCGGTGAGGCCCGGCGGGCAATCGAGGATCATCCGGTCATAGGCACCGTCGAGCTGGCCGAGCAATTTGGCGAGCCGCTTCTTCTTGTCGAGTTCGTGGAACAGCAGGTCGAGACCGCGCAGCGAGGCGTCGGCACCGAGCAGATCGAGCCGGTCGATTGCGGTTGGCTGGATCAGCTTGGCCGGCTCGACATCCTTGCTGAACACCGATTGCGCCGCCGCCTTGCCCTGACCGCCGCCGAGCAGGAAGGTTGAAGCGGCCTGGGGGTCGAGGTCCCACAACAGCGTGCGGCGGGCAGAACGGGTCGCGGCGCACCAGGCGAGATTGACCGCCAGCGATGTTTTGCCGACGCCGCCCTTCAAACTGTACACCGCAATCGTCGCCACGCTTTCTGCTCCTGTCCGACCCTGTGCGTTAGCGTGACGCAGTGGCGGGGGCAGTGCAACCGACAGGGCGCGGCTGCCATGAAAAAAGGAGCCGGATTGCGCCGGCTCCTTTTGTGGAGGGTGAAATGGGTGCGGCGATCAACCCTTGCAGGTCAGCGTGCCCTTGCCCGGGATTTCGACCGTTGCGGCGGTCGGCGTGCCGGTCAGCTTCCAGCCGCCCTCGGCGGTGAAGGGCTGGCCCGCTTCCGGCGCGGTCAGGCGGGTCTTGGGGCCGCCCTTTTCAGTCGCGACGGTGACGAGCTTGTCCTGGTTGAAGAATTCGACGAACACCAGCGCGTTGCCGGGCTGGCAGCGCATCGACACGGTCGCCTTGATCGACGGCGGCAATTCGACCGGCGCGGCGTTCGCGAGCTGCGATTCCATCGGATCCGGCGCGCGTTCGCTGATCACTTCGGGTTCTTGATTACAGGCGGAAAGCGCGAGCAGCGCGACCGCAGCGGCGGGGAGGAGACGCATGTTCATAGCGGAACTTTCCTTTGCGCACGCAGCATCGGGGGTCAAGATATAACGGATAACAGACGCTCAACGCATATTGCGTCGCATCGTTATAATATCATGTGTCATTCGTGGAATTCGTCCAGATCCGGGATCCGACCAAAGGCGATTTTGGTCCCGACCCGGTCCGCCCGGCTGCCGTCCATCGGCCCGACCGACACCGCGTGGCGCCCGAATTTCTCGTTGATCCGGTCCATCGCCTTGCTGAGCGACAGCGTCCGCGTCTCGCGCGCCAGCGGGTCGTTGGGGTCGAGCGCGCCGAACAGCGATTCCTGCGCCGCGCCCAGCGGTGCGATCTCGGCGAGCGTCACGCCGATCATCCGGATCGCGAAGCCACCGGGGCGACCCCGCCCGGCCTCGGCCAGCCGGGGGAAGATCGCGTCGAGCGCGGCGAGCACGGTGAAGCTGTCCTGCGTCGCGGGCAGCTTGATCGCAGTGCGCCATCCCGACTTGTCATCCTCGAATCGGGCGTGGAGCACGAGCAGCCGGCTGACATAGTCCTTGCGCCGCAGCCGGCTCGCCGCCTTGAGTGCGAGGCGGCGGGCGGTGAGGCGTGCCGACTCCAGCCCGCGCTTGCGGGGCGAGAGGACGTGGCTGTGGCCGATGGTGCGGTTCTGGGTCGGCTTCTCGGGCAGGTCGAAGCCGTGGAGCAGATACCAGAGCCGGTCGCCATTGACCCCGCCCCAGGCCGATCCCGCGTCGCGCGGACGGCGTTCGCACAGCTGGCCGATGTCGTTGATGCCCTGTTGCGCCAGGCGCTTCTCCATCTTCGCGCCGATCCCGGCGATGTCGCGCAGTTTGAGGGTGAACAGGCGGTCGGGCAGCATCTCCTGACTCAGCACGGTCAGCCCATCGGGCTTTTGCATGTCGCTGGCCAGCTTGGCCAGCAGCCGGTTGGGAGCGATGCCGACCGAGCTGGTCAGGCATTCGCCGACATTGGCGATGATCCCCGCCTTGATCCGCCGCGCGAGCGCCATCGCCTGTTCGGGGCTGTTTTCATTGTCGAGCAGGCGGCACGCGACCTCGTCGATCGAGCAGACCGCGGTGACGGGGATGTGCCGCCAGATCTCGGCGACGATCGCCTCATGAAACTCGACATATTTCTCGTGGCTTCCCGGGACGACGATCAGGTCGCGGCACAGGCGCTTGGCTTCCCACACCGGGGTGCCGGTGCGGATGCCGTATCTCTTGGCCTGGACGGAAGCGGCGATGGCGACGGTCGTATCGCTGGCGACCGGGGCGACGATGATCGGTTTCCCGCGCAGGTCCGGGTTCAGCTGCTGCTCGACCGCCGCGAAATAGCTGTTGAGATCGAGATACAGCCAGCGCAGCGGACGGGGCGGAAGATCGAGGAACGCCGGGTCGAGCATAGTAGAACAATAACAGAACATCTATGCGGAGTCACGCGGTGGCGGGGTGTAGCCAGGGGGCGGGCGGTGGAAGCAGGTCGGGCCACAACGCGACTGGCTGCTGATCGTTATTGCGGCGTCGCGCGCAGACAGGCTTGGCGACGCCGATGCCGATCGTGCTAAGCCCATTCCCATGAGCCTCCACCTCTCGTCTCTGGTTGCTCTGACGCTTGTTGTGCTGATGTTCGTGATCGCGGCAGCCGTCGAGAGAAGTGGCGCATCGCGCGCAAACTCGCGTTTGCGGCACCAGGCATACACCCTTGCGCTTGGCGTCTATTGCACCAGTTGGACCTTTTATGGCGCCGTCGGCAGTGCCGTGCGCGACGGCTGGAGCTACTTGCCGATCTACGCCGCACCGGCCCTGTTACTGTTGGGCGCTCCCCGATTTCTGCGGCGCGTGGCTGACGCGGTGGCCGAAGAGCGCGCCACCACCGTTTCGGATTTCATCGCCGCACGCTTTGGCCATGATATCATCGTGGCGCGGCTGGTGACGACCATCGCGCTGCTCGGCACCATTCCCTATATCGCGTTGCAGCTGCGGTCGATCGGCGCAGCGCTGTCGATCGTTTCCGGCACTGACGTCAGCACCCACGCGATGCTCGTCGCCGCGCCGCTGCTTGCAATGTTTGCCGCGCTGTTCGGCGCGCGCCGCTTTGAGCTGGCCGGACGCAGCGAAGGGTTGCTCTACGCGATCGCCCTCGAATCCGTCATCAAGCTGCTGTCGCTGCTGTTGGTGGCCGGTGTTGCCATCGTCGTGATCGCGAATGCCGATACGATCGCGCTGCAGGGCGGGATCGAGCGGTTCCAGCAAAGCTTCCGCGCGGATCGCATATCGCTGGAAGTCGCGATCATCTTTCTGATCGCAATGCCTGCGATCATCGTGTTGCCCCGGCAATTCTACATGGGGCTGGTTGAGGCGCGCCAGCCGGATGATTTCGTTCGCGCACGCTTTGGTCTGGCCGGATATCTGGGCGTGATGGCCGTGGTGATCCTGCCGATCGCCCTGGCCGGGACGATGCTGCTCGACGCAAGCGTTTCAGCCGATGTGTATGTGCTCAACCTGCCGGCGGCGCAGGGTGACCGGATCGTGCTCGCCGCGGCACTGCTGGGCGGGGTCAGCGCGGCTGCGTCGATGGTGATCGTCGATTCCACGGCACTGGCCACGATGGTCTCGAACGATCTGCTGTTCCCCACGCTGATGCGGCGCCGCGCGCTGTCCGCGACGGCCGCATCGGGTGCGATGGGACAGCGGATGCTGGTACTGCGTCGAGTCACCATCCTGGTCATCATTGCGCTGGGGCTGGCGTGGGCGCTGCTGGTCTCATCGCAAGATTCACTGGCGTCGATTGGACTGATCGCCTTTGCCGCCATGGCGCAGTTCGTCCCGCACTTCATTCTGGCAGCGACCGGCAAGGGGCGCGATGGGCTGGCCGCGCGGGCAAGCCTGATTACGGGCCTGATCCTGTGGCTCTATACGCTGGCGTTGCCACCGGTGCTTCCTGCCAGCTGGCTCGCCGCCCTGACCGGCGGGCTCGCCGACCCCACCAACCTGCTGGGTATCGGATCCGCCACCCCGCTCACCCATGGCGTCATCTGGAGCATCGGCGCCAATCTGACCGTGTTCGCCGTCATTGCGGCCCGCGGCCTCAGATCACCATACCTTCCACGCCTGTTCGGTGGCGGACGGCCGATCAGCAATCAGCGCGACCTGATCCAGTTGACCGGAAGTTTCGTCGGTCGCGAACAGGCCGAGCGTGCGTTCAGCGATATCGACCCCGCCGCACCCGTGGACCGGCGCGCGGCACGCCGTGCACGTTCGCTGATCGCCCAGGTGGTCGGATCCTCATCGGCGCGCGCGCTCGTGGCGTCGGCGCTGGCGGGCAACAGGCTCAGCCTGCAGGACGTCGCCAAGCTGCTCGATGAGGGCGGTGCCAGTCTGCAATTCTCGCGCAAGCTGCTCGCATCGACCTTTGAGACCATCGACGCGGGAATCAGCGTTGTTGATTCAGAGCTCAAGCTGGTCGCGTGGAACAGCCGCTATCTCGACCTGTTCGATTATCCGGCGGACATGGTCTATGTCGGCGCGCCGATCGCAGACCTGATCCGCCACAATGCCCGTCATGGCGATTTCGGGCCGGGCGCGGTCGAGTTTCATGTCGCGAAGCGGCTGGAGCATCTGCGTAACGGTCAGCCGCACAGCTTCGAGCGGCGGCGACACGACGGCAAGACGATCAAGACCGTTGGCGGCCCGATGCCGGGGGGCGGCTATGTCATGTCGTTCACCGACATCAGCGAAGAGGCGCGGATGCGGGCCGAGTTGCGCACGACGCTGGAGGAGCTGGAGCGCCGCGTCGCCCAGCGCACCAGCGAGTTGAGCGAGGTCAACCACCGGCTTGCGCTGGCCGATCGCGACAAGACACGTTTCCTGGCGGCGGCGAGCCACGACCTGCTGCAGCCGCTACACGCGGCACGGCTGTTCACCGGGGCGCTTGCGCGCGATGCCGCGCCGCCGCAACAGGTGCTGGTCGGTCAGATCGAGAATTCGCTGCTGGCGGCCGAAGATCTGCTACGCTCGCTGCTCGATATCAGCCGGCTCGACGCGGGCGGCGTGACGCCGGAGCCGGTCGCGATTGCCCTCGCGCCGTTCGTGTCGGATCTGATCGAGAGTTTCCGTCCGACGGCAGCGGCCCAGGGGCTGGACCTGCGCGCCGGTCCGCTGCGCGGCGCGGTGCAGTGCGATGCCGGACTGTTGCGGTCGGTGCTGCAGAATATCCTCAGCAATGCGCTGCGCTACACGCAGTCAGGCGGGGTTCTGGTCGGGGTGCGGCGGCGTGGCACCAGTTGGCGGATCGACATCGTCGATTCCGGCGTCGGCATCCAGACGTCGCAGCTTCCGCTGATCTTCGGCGAATTTACCCGGCTCGGCGCGGTCGAAGCCGAGGGGCTGGGGCTTGGCCTCGCTCTGGTGCGCCGGATCGTGCCACTGATCGGGGGACAGCTCGACGTCCGCTCACAGCCCGGACGCGGCAGCCGCTTCAGCCTGACCCTGCCGGCCCATGACGGCGTACCGGCGGATGCACCGCCGACAGCGACGGAGATTGAACGCCCGCAGCGGATGCTCTGCGTCCTCGTGGTCGACGACGACGCACGCATCATCGCGGCTAGCATCGCGCTGCTCAAGGCACTCGGGCATCGCGGCGTGGGTGCAGGCAATCCCGAAGACGCGTTGGCGATTGCCGACCAAGCGGATGCCGCGCTGATCGACTACCAGCTCGACGACGGAGAGACCGGCCTGACGTTGATCGCGCGGTTGCGCGCACAGCGACCCGGACTTCCGATCCTGCTGGTGACCGCCGAAACCGGCGCGGCGGTGCGCGCACAGGCTGCCGAACTGGGTGTGGAGATGCTCGCCAAGCCCGCCACGCCCGAGGCAATCGACGCATTCCTGCGCATCGCGTCAGTCGCGCGAGTCGATCCCGAGTGAGCGCGCGACCAGCGCCGCCTGGGTCCGGGTGCGCACGTCGAGCTTGCGCATGATCGCGGTCATGTGAACCTTCACCGTCGCCTCGCTGATGTCGAGGCGGTGGGCGATCTGCTTGTTCAGTTGGCCATCGAGCACTGCGAGCAGCACCTTGAGCTGCATCGGGGTAAAGCCTGCGACGGTCTTGCGGACCTTGTCCGCTGGCTGGTCGGGTGTCGGTTGCTCGACCGGCACGACGTGGTCGAGCGCGCGTGCGATCGCGTCCTCAATCGTCGCGAGGTCGCATCCCTTGTGCAGATAGCCGACCGCGCCGAATGCGCGTGCTTCTCCCGCCGCATCCGCCCCAGCGCTCGACACGACCAGGATCGGGACAGCGGGGCATTCGGCGTGCAACAGCGCGATCCCGGAATAGCCGACCGCGCCTGGCATTTTGAGGTCGAGCAGGATCAAGCGGAGCTGCTGCGCCGCTGCGGCCGCAGTGGCGGCGGCGGCCAGTGTACCGGCTTCAAGGATAGCGACACCCGGCATGACCCGCTCAACCGCGAGCCGCAATGCCTGGCGGAACAGCGGGTGATCGTCGGCGATAAGGACCGAGCCGCTCAAGGCGCGCGCATCCGGAAAAGGGGCAAGCCGCCCAGGTTCAGCATTCCACCTTCTACCCTGTCCAACAGTCAGTCCCCACCGTTCCCGGGTTCGACCCGGACCATCCGAACCTTATCAGTCAGCGATTTGCCCGCAATGGGTGGCTTGGCTACGACTATGGTCGCAATCGCCGCGATGACCAAGTTGTCCTACAATCCATCCTGTTCTATGTCGCAAGCGATGTGCAGCACGCGAAGCGGCAAGGGTCAGACTTTTCCTCGCCGGATGCGCGCGGGGGCTTATAAATAGTTGAGAATAAGCGACGTTCGCGGGTCGCAAAAACATAATCGCGGATGACACCGGTAGCAAAATCGGATCAGACACTAGGGGAGTGACGGCATGAAGAAATTGGCTCTTGCGATCAAGCTGGCGGCGCTCGGCTCGACCGCGCTGGTTCCCGCTGCCTGGGCGCAGCAGACCGAGGGGGCACCGGCAGACGCACCGACCGAAGAGGAAGTCGTGGTCACCGGCATCCGCGCGTCGCTGGAGGATGCGCTCGATATCCGCCGCAAGGCCGATGTCATTCTCGACGGTATTTCCGCCGACGATATCGGCAGCACCCCCGACCTCAACCTGGGTGAAGCGCTGCAGCGCATTCCCGGCGTCCAGATCAATCGCTCCGCCGACCGGCGCGACGCGTCGATCAGCGTGCGTGGGCTGCCGAGCCAATATACCAAGACCACAGTGATGGGGCAGAGCATCGCGACGCCGACCTTCGGCACGCGCGGGAACGGCAATCCGTTCGGCATTTTCGATGCGGCGATCTTCAGCGGCGCGGACGTCATCAAGTCGTTCACTGCTGAGATCCCGGCGGGTGGCCTTGCCTCGAACGTCAATCTGCGCCTGCGCTCCGCTTTGTCGCGCAAGGAGGGGTTCGTCGCCCGCGCCGAGCTGCAATATGAAGAGACGACCGAGGACGCCAATCCCGGTTACTTCCTCTCCGCCGTCAAGCGCATCACGCCGAATTTCGGGGTCTATGCCACCGGCTCCTACGCCAAGCAGAGCTTCCGCCGCGACACGATCCGGGTCAATTCCTACACCTCATTCACGCAAGCCCGGTTGAACCAGTTGGCCGCGACCAACCCGGCCTTCGCGATTCCCGCAACCGACGCCAATGGTGTGCCCAACGATGTGGTCTTTCCGTCGGAAGTGCGGCAGATTTCACAGACCAATGACGGCTATCGCCTGTCCGGCGGTGCGGGCATGGAGTGGGAGATTTCGGACGCGCTCAAGGTCCGTGTCGACGGCATCTACACAAAGCGCGACCTGTCCGACGCCAATCTCGACCTGCTGATCGCCTTTCCGCAGGATGCGACCGGCATCGTCACGCCGCTGTCGGCCCCGGTGGCGCTGGGCACGTTCGATCGCGGCTCCAACGGATCGGTCGAGAATGTCTATGTCGTCAACAACATCGCCGCGAGCGACTTTGCAATCCCGATCGGCAACCGCAAATTCCCCTCCGTTGATCAGAGCTGGGCAATCTACCCGCAGGTCAATTTCCGTAACGACGACTGGGCGGTCGATTTCGTCGGCACCTGGTCCAAGGCGGTCGGCGACCGGCGCGAGTTCCTGTATGAACAGCGCATCCAGCCGAATACGGGCCGCGCCGACGCCAATGGCGACGGGATCGATGATGCGGGCAACGGCGCCTATGCGATCATCAACACGGGACTTGGCAATTATCGCGACTTCCTGTTCGACCTGACGGTTCCGGCCGCGCTGCTCGATATCGGCAACGGCACCTATGCGGTCAGCGCGGGCAATGCGATTCAGGCGCGCAACTCGACCCGGCCGCAGAATGTCGTGTTCACCGCCAGCGGCAATGGCGTTCGGGTCAAGCGCGACATGCTCGCCGCCGACTTCAAGGTCGAGCGCTTCGTCGAGTTCGGTCCGTTCACCAGCGTCAAGATCGGCGGCTATTATCAGCGCGAAACCGCCGACCAGACGCTGCAGGAAAACGCCAATCTCGGTACGCAGCTCAACAACCTGACCAACAATATCTTCAAGCTCAACGACGCCGTCACCTCGGGCGGCACCTTTTTCGGCGGCGGTGCGCCGGGGGCGGCGTTCGGAAACTTCTACTCGCTCAATATTCCCAATGTCGAAGCCGCGATCTACCCGGTGATCGGCACGATCCCGCCCGGCGTTACGTTCGCGCCGACCGCCGCACAGCTTGCAGCATTTTTCCCCGAACTGACCCCGGCGGCGCGCAGCCGGATCACCTATGCCAACATCCTGGCACTCGCCCCGCGCAACTCGCTGACCGGATTTGTCCAACGCTTCCCGCTGAACCGCGTGGAGGGTCAGAACTTCAATTCCGAACGCGACAATATCGAGCTGTTCGCGATGACCAAGTTCGACCTTGAAAAGT
Source organism: uncultured Stakelama sp. (assembly GCA_964638925.1). Classification (GTDB taxonomy): domain Bacteria; phylum Pseudomonadota; class Alphaproteobacteria; order Sphingomonadales; family Sphingomonadaceae; genus Sphingomonas. Next base: position 21,835 of record CAZWZP010000011.1, read on the forward strand.
GGAAGGGACTGCCGCTGCGCGGCAATATCGGCCTGCGCTATGTCCGTTCGGACCTGTCGGGCATCACGCGCGATCAGGCGCTCGATTTCTACACCGCGCTCGGCTTTACCCAGGCCGATTTCCGGCCCGGCTATTTCCTCCCGCCCGAACCGGCGACGGGCAAGTACAGCGCCTGGCTGCCCTCGGCCAACCTGATTTACGAGATTACGCCGAAACTGGTGGCGCGCGCCGCCTATTACGAAACGTTCGAGGCGTTCGATCTGGTCGAGTTCAGCCCGGCACCGACCCGCATCCTTGAGGATGTCGATCCCGATGCGGGCGATACGGTCAATTCGGTGCGGATCGACGTCAACCGTTTCGGGTTGCAACCGCGCAGCTCGCGCGCGTTCGACCTGGGCGTGTCATGGTACAACCGCAAGGGCAGCGTGATCGCGCTCGGCTATTTCAACAAGCGGGTGACCAACGACATTCTCACGCTCAACAATTTCTGCCCGGCGGGTCAGAGTTTCACAATCGAAGGGCAGACGTTCGGCCCGCTGTTCATCGACGGAGCGGGACGCTGCCGGATCAATCAGGGGCAGCCGATCGAGACCGCCAACCAGCGGATCATCATCAACCAGATCGTGAACAATCCCGACGCGATCACTGTCAATGGTCTGGAATTCCAGATTCAGCAGCGGTTCGACTTCCTGCCCGGCTTCTTGCGCCACACCGGCGGCGTGTTCAACTATACGCGCGTCCGCTCTGGCGGAGCCAATGGCACCAAGCTCTACAATGTCGCCAACGACACCTATAACATCATCGGCTATTATGACGATCGGACGGTCCAGCTGCGCGTCGCCTATAACCACGCATCGGACATCGAATTGGCGGGCGGATCGACCTTCACCGGCAGCGCCAGCCGCGTGCGACCGCGCGGGCAGCTCGATTTTTCGGGCGCGCTCAAACCGAGCAAGTGGCTCGAAGTCCGGCTGGAGATCTACAACATCACCAATTCGCGGCGCGAGGAATATGAAGGCGATCCGCGCCTCAACCGCGTCGCCGATTTCGATGGCCGAACGGGCGCGCTCAGCGCGACGGTGAAGTTCTGATGCGCGGCGTGGCACTGCGGGCCGCCCTGGTCGCGGGGGTGTTGCTGGCGGCAACCCCCGCCGTTGCGGCCCCCGATCTGGCGCAATGCAAGGGCGCCGACGGCTATCTCGCCAGCGGTCAGCGCACCTTTTTGTGGCGTCCCGAATGGCTGGCGGCCCAGCGCGTCGCCGCGACCAGCGACGCGGCCCTGCGCCAGCGGCTGATCCGCAGCGCCGACGCGGCACTGCGCCGTGGTCCATACAGCGTGACCGACAAGCCGCACGCGGCGGGCAGCGGCGACAAGCGCGACTATCTGTCGATCGGCCCTTATTGGTGGCCGGATGCGTCAAAGCCCAACGGCGAACCCTATCGCCGACGCGACGGCGAGGTGAATCCGGAACGCAATGGCGAGCGGTTCGACGTCCAGCGGCTCGGTGCGTTCAGCCGCGATGTCGAGACACTGGCGCTGGCGTGGCACGCGACCGGCGACGTGCGCTATGCCGAACATGCGGCCAAGCTGCTGCGCGCCTGGTTCGTCACCGCCGAAACGCGGATGAACCCCAATCTCGATTATGCACAGGCGGTACCGGGTGCCTCGGCCGGGCGGCCCGAGGGGATTATCGAAGCGACGCGGCTGGTGCCGGTGATCGAGGCGATCGGGGTGCTTGGCCCGAGCAAGGCGATCAGCACGGCGGATCAGCGTACGATCGAAGGCTGGTTCGCGGATTTCGCGACCTGGCTGGCCACCAGCCCGAATGGCAAGGGGCAGCGCGCGGCGAAGAACAATCACGGCGTCTATTACGACATGCTGCTCGGCCAGTTCGCGCTGTTCGCGCGGATGGACAGCGTGACCCAGCGGCTGGCACAGGATTTCCTGACGCGCCGCCTCGGCCCGCAGATTGATGCCGTCGGCACCCTGCCGGCCGAAACCGCACGGACGCGCAGTTGGCATTATTCGGCCTTCACGCTGCGCGCCGGGGTGCAGATGGCGATGCTGGGCGAATGCGTCGGGGTCGATCTGTGGCAGGGCGATGCGAAAGCCAATCCGCTGCGGCGGGGCGTCGAGTATCTCGCTGGCTATCGCGCCAAGCTCGACGCCTGGCCGTTCAAGGATATCGACCTCGCCGATCCCGGCCGCCGGGCGCGGGCATTGGCCGAGAGCGACACGATGCTCACCCTCGCCGCCTGGGGGTTCCGCGACGCACGCGTGATGCCGCCCGAGGTGCCTGCTGCCGATTCCGGCTGGCTGGTCCCCTATCCGCGCTGACCGAACGAGAGCGACGATGACCCGAACCGCCCTGATCGCAATCGCGCTCGCCGCCGCCACCCCGGCGCTCGCCGGACCGCTCACCGTCGCGCCGCATCTGGCGAGCCATATGGTCCTGCAACAGGGCAAGCCGGCCCAATTCCGGGGCGGTGGCGCACAGCCGGGGGAGGAGGTGCGCGTCAGCTTTGGCACCGCCACCGCGAGCGGGCGCGCTGATGCACAGGGCAATTGGCAGATCGCCCTGCCCGCTCTACCGCGCGGCCTGAGCGGGACAGTCACGATCCGCGCGGCGAGCGGGGCGGCGCTGCAACTCGACGACGTCGTTACCGGCGATGTCTGGCTGTGCTCGGGCCAGTCGAACATGGACCTGCCGGTATCGGGCAGCGCCAACCCCGACCGTACCGCCCGCGAAAGCGCAGGGCTGCCGATCCGGCTGCTCAAGTTGAAGCGCGTCGCCGAGGCGAAACCCGCGCGCGACATCGTGCCGGAGCTCGCCTGGACGCGCGCGGCGCCGGACAATCTCGGCGGCTTTTCCGCCGCGTGCTGGCACATGGCGCGTGAGATCCTGCGCAACGACCCGAAGACCCCGCTCGGACTGATCCACGCCGCGTGGGGCGGATCGACGATCGAGGACTGGATGTCCCCCGCCGCGTTGCGCGGCTCCGGGGCATCGCCCGAGCAGCTGAACTGGCTCGAACGCTATGCGGCCGACCCGGTGACGGCACTTGCATCGGCGGTGGACGCGACCGACCGCTGGGCCGCGCGGGTCGATCCGGGCTCCGCCGGGGCGGCATGGGCCGCGCCCGGTTTCGACGACAGCGGCTGGGATCGCATCGCGGTTCCGGGCCAATGGGAGCGGTCGGGCATCGCTGGCCTTGGCGGTTATGACGGGATCATGTGGTTCCGCACCGGCGTCACGCTGACCGCCGCCGAGCTTGGCGAGGGCAAGGACGTGGTGCTGCAACTCGGTCGGATCGACGAGCGCGACCGGGTGTGGATCAACGGCGTGCCGGTGGGCGCGCAGCTGGTCGCCGCCGAACAGCGCAATTATCGCGTTCCGACCGGATTGCTGCGCGCTGGCGAGAACAGCATCGTCGTGCGGGTGATCGACGAGATGGGCGGCGGCGGATTCAGCAGCCCGGCGGACGCGCTCGCGCTGGTGCTGCCCGGCGGCGCGCGCAAGCCGCTGGCGGGCGATTGGCGCTACCGCCGCGGCACTGCCGACGCTGACTGGAAAGACGCGCCGCCCGCGATTCCGTGGAGTATGCCGCGCGGCCTGACGATGGGGTGGAACGGCATGATCGCCCCGCTCGCCGGCACCGCGCTGCGCGGAATCGCCTGGTATCAGGGGGAATCCAACACAAACCGCGCCGCCGACTATGCACAGGCGTTGCGGGCATGGCGGACATCCTGGCGCGCCCATTTCGCTGACCCGGCGCTGCCGGTCGTGCTGGTCCAGCTGCCCGGCTATGGCCCGCGCAGCATCCGGCCAGTCGATGCGCCCTGGGCACAATTGCGCGAGGCGCAGCGATTGGTGGCTGACGGGGACGCCGCAACGGGGCTGGCGATTGCGATCGACCTTGGTGTGCCCGGGGACATCCATCCTGCGCACAAGGATGTCGTCGGTCAGCGTATGGGACAGGAAGCGCTGCGGGTCGCATATGGCGCAGCCCGGCCGGCGCCGCCGCAACCGATCAGCGCCACGCGCTCGCCAAGCGGTATCGAAATCATGTTTCGATCGACCGGGGGCGGGATCGACGTGGCGGGTGCCGCAGAACCAAGCGGGTTTGAACTGTGCGATACAGCCGGAATGTGCCGCTTTGCGCGTGCAACCGTCATGGGCGATCGGGTTGTGGTTTTCGAGACGGGCGGGGCGGCTGCCGAAGTCCGTTATGCCTGGCAGGGCAGCCCGCCGATCAACCTCTACGCACGCAGCGGTCTGCCCATCGTGCCATTTCGCCTAACGATTGCCGCGGGAACGCGTTGATCCCCTGGTTTTCGACGAACCCGCTATCGTCGATTCGCTGACAAATCCTGCGAGCGGCTAGGGGTTCGTGAGCGGACAGCCTTTGCCGTAGAGAAGGGGAATAGGTCCGTTGCCGCCGCGCAAGCGGGTGCGGAGGCGGCGAAGATCGGCAAATGGTCACGCTTCGCCAGGTCGATCCCGTGGTGGCGCGCGCTGGATGGAGTGGGCTTTTTCATCGCTGCGGATATCTCGGTGGCCGGTACCGCCCAACTGAAACCGACTCTGGCGCAGACCGACCCGGTTGCTGGCCACCAACAGGGCGCACTGCCACCCAGCGCCCCCGTCACCCCACCACATCCGCCCGGCTGAACCGCGCCTGCCACCTCGGCTTCCACCGGTTGAATACCGCGCGTGCAACGTTGAGCTTGCGGTAAGCGGTGGCTTCGGGCGGGTCGATCTCGACCCACCACTCGCGGCTCAGTGCGCTGAAGATCACCGGGCGCGGGGCGGTGCCGTGGTTGGCGAGGCCGGTATGGTAGATGCGGTAATCCCACAGGATCGCGCTGCCCGGATGGACGGTCGGGGCGAGGTCGTGCGGGGTGGTGGGAGCGGCGGTGCTGCCCGAGCGGTGGCTGGCGCGCCAGAAGGCGGTGCGGCCACTGGTTTCGTCCATGGTGACGAGCGGGACGGCGAAGGCGAGCGCGAAGGGGGGCAGCAGGCGGTCGAGCCCCTCGCGCGGGTAGAGCCAGGCGTCGCGGTGCGCGGTCTGATCGGGCGCGCCGGGGACGGCGACGAGCAGGCCGACCGAGTCGACCTTGAACGCCGCGTCCAGCAACTCGGTGGCGATGTGCGCGACCGGCTTGGGCAGGAGGATCGCGGGGTCGGCAAGCGTGCCATCGACCAGCAGCGGAATGGTGTGGCGGCCGACATAGGGGCCGAAATATTTGCTGCGGTCGGGCTGTGCCATATCAGGGTGGCGCGCGGCGATCTCGGCGCTGCACGCGGCGAGCAAAGTGGGGTCGATCAGGTCGTCGAGCACCACCACGCCGTCGCGCCGCAGGATCGCGACGGCGTCAACGACCGCCGTTGCCCGGTCGGTTCCGGGTGCGAAGGATACCCGGTTGTCGCTGCTCATCTGTTTCCCCTGCCCGAACCGGGTACAGCTTTGCTGGGGTGGCGGCGCTTTTGCAACCGGGGTGTCAGGCGAGGAAGGGGCGCAGGGCGTGCCAGGCGGGGAGCTTGGCGGGCAGGCCGATGGTGTCGAGTGGGCTGGACGAGGGGAGGGGTAGGATGGTCCAGCGCGATGCCTGTGTGCCGAGCTGGCGCAGGCCAAGGCGGTGGGCGGTGGCGCCGTTGAAGGCGATGGCGACGAGGTCGGGCAGGCTGGCCGCGAGGGTGGCGAGGTCGTTGGGCTCGACGGCGGCGATGGCCGCATCGGTGCTTCCCGCGCGCGTTGCGCTGGCGACCGCGTCCCACAGGCCGATCCGGGCTTCGCGGAGCGCGGCGAGGCGGACGTCGTAGGGAAGGTCGGGGAGGTCGTCGCGGTCGATGACGGCGGCGATCAGGCGCCAGAACTGGTTTTGCGGGTGGGCGTAATATTGCCGCGCGGCAAGGCTGCGCTCACCGGGCAGGCTGCCGCACACGAGCACGCGGGTGCGGGCGTCTGTGACGGGCGGGAAGCTTGCCTTGCGGCTCATGCGGCGGGGGTGATGTCGGTGTGGATGAAGTCGTCGCCCTTGAACAACAGCGGCTGGCCGGTGGATTTGGCCAGGGCGTAGGCGAAACAGTCGCCGAAATTGAGGCGGGCGGGGTGGTTGCCCTTGCCATAGGTTCGGTAAGCGACGGCACCGATCTCGGCCTGTTCGGCGGTGACGGGGGCAATGTCGATGGGAAACAACTTCAGGAGCGCGTCGAGACGGGGGCGCAGGCTTCGGTCGCGGCGTCGTGAGAGCACTACCTCGAGTTCGACCCAGCTGCCCGCTGACATCTGCCGAGAGGGGGCCAAAGCGAGGATGCGTGTCAGTACGTCCTGATCCGGTTCACCAATCAGGATTGCGATGATCGCCGACGTATCGACGATCATTTTGGCAGGCCGTCCTCATCGTAGATTTCATCCATGATCTCCTTGGACGTCTTGCCGTGCCATTCGGGCGGCATCTCCGCCCGAAACTGCCGGCTAATCTCCCGTACCGCAGCGATCTTTTCTTCGATCTCCGCATCGCGTTTGCGGGCTTTTTCTTCGAGGGCTTCCTTGATCGTCTCGGTCACGCTCTTGCCGAGCTGGCGGGCGAGGTCGCGCGCGAGTTCGACGGTTGCAGCGTCCTTGATGTTGAGTTGCGCGCCCATTTCTACCTCCAACCCGCCTCTTTCTACCATAAGGCATTTACGGGTGCCAGCGTTGGTGCCGGGCAAGCCCGTAGCGGTGCCCGCATAGTTTCGCTTGCTTGCGGCGCGGCGGGGGCCGTGCCTATGTTCCGGCCATGAACGTTGCACAGGATACCATCGCGCTGATCGGCAACACCCCGCTCGTCCGGCTGAAAGGGCCGAGCGAGGCCGCCGGGTGCGACATTTTCGGCAAGTGCGAATTCGCCAATCCCGGCGCGAGCGTGAAGGATCGCGCGGCGCTGTTCATCGTCGAGGATGCCGAGGCGCGCGGACTGATCGCGCCGGGCGGGACGATCGTCGAGGGGACGGCGGGCAATACCGGGATTGGCCTTGCGCTGGTCGCCAATGCCAAGGGCTACAAGACGATCATCGTCATGCCCGAGACGCAGAGCCGCGAGAAGATGGACACGCTGCGCGCGCGGGGGGCGGAGCTGGTGCTGGTGCCGGCTGCGCCCTCGAACCCGGGGCATTTCGTGCACACCTCGCGCCGGATCGCGGAGGAGACGCCGAACGCGATCTGGGCGAACCAGTTCGACAATATCGCCAATCGCCGCGCGCATATCGTGGGGACGGCGGAAGAGATCTGGACCCAGATGGAGGGGCGGATCGACGGCTTTACCTGTGCTGCGGGGACCGGTGGGACCATCGCGGGCGTGGGACTGGGCCTCAAGGAAAAGGATGAGAAAGTCCGCATTGCGCTGTCCGACCCGCATGGCGCGGCGCT
>CAZWZP010000011.1:29269-32964 GCA_964638925.1 uncultured Stakelama sp.
GGTGAGCTGAAGGCCGAGGGGTCGTCGGTGGCCGAGGGGATCGGGCAGGGGCGGATCACCGCGAACCTTGAGGGTGCGCCGATCGATACGCAGTTCCGCATCGGCGACGATGAAGGGATGGAGTGGGTCCGCCGGTTGCTGGCCGAGGAAGGGCTATGCCTGGGACTGTCGTCGGGGATCAATGTCGCGGGCGCGGTGGCGCTGGGACGCGAATTGGGGCCAGGCGCGCGGGTCGCGACGATCCTGTGCGATACGGGATTTCGTTATCTTTCAACGCTGTACAACCCGGAATGGCTGCGACTCAAGGGACTTCAAGTGCCCGAGTGGCTCGATCACGATTGAATCAAGGTACAAAACGGGGTTCGACAATCGGCTGTTAAGGCGTTACATTTATGCCACAGCTTATGAAGTCGATGCCCAGCGATCCTCAATCCAGTATGCAGCGGGTCCGCGTCGGACTGACCGGGCTCGCAACCGTTTTGCTGCTGATCGGCGTGGCAAGCGCGGTCTTTTCGTCGGCCAAGGACGAGGCTCCGGTGGTGGCAGAAGGCGCCCCCAAGCCCGAAGTGGTCGCCAACATGACCGAGGGCATGGTGACGAACAGCGCTGCGCAGCCCAAGGACGAGCCGATCGCAGAGCTGGGCATCGCACCGCGCACCGCCGAAAGCCCCGCCCCCGAAATCACGCCAGCCCCGTCAGGCGGGGAATGAGCGCCCGTTGCCAGCGACTCGCCGCCATCGCGCGGGAATTTCCGGGAATTGCCGCCACTGTCCGCCTGTCGCGCCCTGAATGCGGCGCGCGGCCCCATTTTACCCCAAACACCCTGCGGAACATAAAGTGTTCACTTAACGAATGAAGTGAATACAGCGGTAAAGAGTGGGGCCGGGTGGGGCAAATTACCGCGAAATCCCGAGTTCAGGCATTGAAAACCCAAGTCGCTTGCGATAGGCCGGTGACTAACAGGGTAACCTTTATCGTCGGCCATCATGGGTCCGGGGTGCGCGATGGCGTGCATCCGGAGGCGACTAAGGCGTGCCCGGGAGGCAAGGGGCAAGGTGGCGCGCAGCGGCTACAGAGGGGTGGGTCTCCAGTTGGTGGACGACAAGGGTCGTGTCGCCATCCCCTCGGGCCTGCGCGCGACGCTGGAGAAGAACAGCGGTCACCCGGTGGACAGCAAGGAAGCTCGGGTCGCGATCCTGTCTACCTCCGAAACCGACAAATGCCTCGTCGCTTATGACGAGCCGTACTTTGACTCCCTGATGGAGCGGCTCGACGCGCGCGCGATCGAGTTTGCCGGCGACCGCGGGCGGACCGATCCGAACATCTGGCGCGACGGTGTGGGGACGAGCGAAAATATCGCCTTCGATCCCTCGGGCCGCTTCGTGTTGCCCGGGATGCTGGGGCATCTCGCAGGGATTCCCAAGGGCAGCTACGCCTTCTTCATGGGCGTCGGTGCGACGATCGAAGTGTGGAACCCGCGCACCTTGCTCGATCACCCGACCATCTCCGAACAGATCAAGGCGGCGTGCCGCTATTGCCTGGACGAGAAGGGGGTGGTGCTGTGACCGCGCCCTTCGTCCACGACGCTGTTAACCAGGATCGTCCACATGTTCCGGTGATGCTGGCGGAGGTGCTCGACGCCCTCGCGATCCAGCCCGGCGAGCGTCATGTCGACGGGACATTCGGTGCCGGTGGCTATACGCGCGCGTTCCTCGAGCGGGGCGCCGAGGTGGCCGCTTTCGACCGCGACCCAAGCGCGATCGAAAGCGGCCAAACGCTTGTGAATGCGAGCGAAAATCGCCTGATCCTGATCCAGTCGCCCTTTTCCGCGATGGGCCGGGAGCTGGACGCGCGCGGCCTGTCGCCGGTCGATGGCGTGACGCTGGATATCGGCGTGTCGTCGATGCAGCTGGATCAGGCGGAGCGCGGTTTCAGCTTTCAGGCGGACGGTCCGCTCGACATGCGGATGGACCAGTCGGGCATGACCGCAGCCGAACTCGTTAACGAAATCAGCGAGTCTGATTTAACCACGATATTGCGGAATTACGGGGAAGAAAAACAGGCCCGACGTGTGGCACAAGCGATTGTGAAGGCACGGCCTCTCGCGCGCACGGGGGACCTGGCCAATGTGGTGCGGCGGGCCCTTGGGTATCGTCCGCATGAGAAGAAGGACCCGGCTACCCGGACCTTCCAGGCGATCCGGATTCACCTCAACCGCGAGCTCGACGAGCTTGAGGAAGGGCTGGTTGCGGCCGAGCGGGCGCTGAAGCCCGGCGGGCGGCTGGTGGTGGTGACGTTCCACAGCCTGGAAGACCGGATGGTCAAGAAATTCCTGCGCGAACGCAGCGGGAGCGAGCCGACGGGATCGCGGCATCGCCCGATGGTCGCGGCGGAGCAGGCGCCGAGCTTCGAACCGCCCGCAAAGGCGATCCGGGCCGGCGAGGATGAGATTGCAGTGAACCCGCGTGCCCGGTCGGCGACGTTGCGCGTCGCGCGGCGCACGGCGGCACCGGCATGGAAGTGAGGAGGCGGTGATGGCGGTCAAGGCGTTAAGCGGCTTCGGGTGGTTCCTGACTGGTGTGGTCGTGGCACCCGCCTGTTACCTTGTGTCCTCGCAGGTTGCTGCGGAGCGATCGAAGGTCGAGGCGGTCGAGCGCGCGATTGCCAAGGCGCACAAGGATATCCGCGGGCTGGAGACCGAGTTCGACACGCGCGCCAACCTGGCCCAGCTCGAACGCTGGAATGGCGAGGTGATGCGCTACACCGCGCCGACGCCGCGCCAGTTCCTGGCGAGCGATACCGAGCTGGCCGCGCTGCGCCCGATGGAAGGTGACGGGACCGCCGAGCGCTATGCCGCGATGGTCGTGCCCCAGGGGCTGCCTGACGTGGTGAGCGGTCCGGAAGTGGCGAGCGATGCGGTCGCGGCGGTCAAGCCGGCGGTCGAGAAGGTGGCGACGGCCCCGGCTACGGTGGCGGCTGCTGTCGCGGCCAAGCCCAAGCGCGCTGCCGCCCCGGCTCCGGTCGTGGCGAAGGACGCGGCGGTGGCCGCGCTGGATAGCAAATTGCTCAAGGATTCAAGCTTTGGCGACCTGATGCAGGGCGTTCGCGCGGAGGCGCGCAAATTGCGGTGACGGTATTGGTCGCCCCTGCGCCGCGGATCCGCGCTCGCGACGGCAGAGGCGCGTCGCCGATCGCGGTCGCGCATGTGCGACTGATGATCCTGACCCTGTTGTTCGCGGCGGCCTTCGCGGTGATCGTCGGGCGGCTGGCGCTGCTGGCGGCATTCGCCGAGCCGGTGCGCGCGCCGAGCGTCAACGCGATGCTGGTCCCGCTGCGCGGCGATCTGGTCGACCGCAACGGCGCGCCGCTGGCCCGCACGATTGACGCCTGGTCGATCGGTGTGCGGCCAAGCCGGGTGATCGGCGACAAGGCGGCGCTGGCGCAGATGCTGGCCGCCACGCTGCCGGGCAAAAGCGCCGCAGAATATGCCAAGCTGCTCAACAGCGGTGCGAAGTTCACTTATCTCCAGCGGCGCGCGGTGCCCGAGCTGGTGGCGGCAGTCCATGCGCTGGGCGAGCCGGGGATCGAGTTCGCGCGCGAGCCGCAGCGGCTGTATCCGCAGGCGACGCTGGCCGCACATGCGCTGGGCTTTGTCGATTTCGAGGGCAAAGGCGTCAGCGGCATGGAGCATATCC
>CAZWZP010000012.1:0-1681 GCA_964638925.1 uncultured Stakelama sp.
GGAAGCCATTGCCTCGGGCCCCCTCCCCCACCCCCCGCGGGCGCGGTCCCCCTCCCCGTTCCGGGGAGGATTGGTGAGTCCGCCCTTAACCCCACCCGCACACCATTCGGAAGCGCCTGCCTTCTATCCTGCCCATATGCAGTCGAACCGGACCCCCCGCCGGATCATGCTGTCGATCCTTGGCGCCGCGGCACTGGTCGCGGCGCCCGCTTCGGCATCGATCCTCAACTATGTCGGTGAATGCGTGCCATTCGCGCGCGCCGCGTCGGGCGAGTCGAACACCTCGAGCGCGACGCTCGTCCAGATCTGGGGCGATGCCTGGACCTGGTGGAGCCAGGCCGCGACCAAATATCAGCGCGGCACGACACCGGAGGTTGGCGCGGTGGTCGCCTTCGCCAAATCCGCCGCCCTGCCCCTCGGCCATGTTTCGGTGGTCAGCCGGGTGATCGAGCCGCGCGTCGTGATGGTCACCCATGCCAACTGGTCGCGCTTCGACGGCAAGCGCGGGCAGGTCGAGCAGGATGTGACATTGTTCGACGTTTCGCCTGCCGGAGACTGGACACAGGTCAAGGTCTGGTATCGCGACAATCGCGGGCTCGGATCGACCGTCTATCCGGTCCACGGATTTATCTATGGCCGCCCGACGAGCGGGGCGAAGGTGGCAAAAGCCCGCCCCGCGCCCGAGCTGACCGGCGAGCGCCCGGACTATGTTGGATCGCTAATCGATGCCTACGCTCGGTAACGTCCAAACCAATCGTCACCCCGGGCTTGACCGGGGCCCAGCTGCCTTGACCGCAGCTGAAGAAGCGGGACCCCGGGTCAAGCCCGGGGTGACGAATAAGTGAAGGCTGGACGTAAGCCACCGCCCGCGCCACACTCCCCCCATGTTCTTCTCCTTCGTCGACGAGCTCCGCGCCGCAGGCATCCCCGCCAGCATGAAGGAGCATCTTGTGCTCCTCGAAGCGCTCGACCGCGACGTGATCGACCGCACGCCGGAGGCCTTCTACTATCTCGCCCGCGCGACCTTCGTGAAGGACGAAGGGCTGCTCGACCGCTTTGACCAGGTGTTCGCGAAAGTCTTCAAGGGCATCGCCTCGACCTATGGCGCCCAGACCGCCGACATCCCGGAGGACTGGCTGAAAGCGATCGCCGAGAAATATCTGACCCCCGAAGAGATGGCGGCGATCAAGTCGCTCGGCTCATGGGAAGAGATCATGGAGACGCTGAAAAAGCGGCTCGCGGAACAGCATGAGCGCCATCAGGGCGGCAACAAATGGGTCGGGACCGGCGGCACGTCCCCCTATGGCAATTCGGGCTACAACCCGGAGGGCGTGCGCATCGGCGGCGAAAGCACGCACAAGCGCGCGCTGAAGGTCTGGGAAGGCCGCGAGTTCAAGAATCTGGACAGCACCCGCGAGCTCGGCACCCGCAACATCAAGGTGGCGATGCGCCGCCTGCGCCGCTTCGCGCGCGAGGGCGCGGCGGACGAGCTGGATATCGACGCGACGATCGACGGCACCGCGCGGCAGGGCTGGCTCGACATTCACATGCGGCCCGAGCGGCACAATGCGGTCAAATTGCTGCTGTTCCTCGACGTCGGCGGGTCGATGGACCCATGGGTCAAGCTGTGCGAGGAATTATTCAGCGCCGCGACCGCCGAATTCAAGAATCTTGAATTCTT
>CAZWZP010000012.1:1726-28083 GCA_964638925.1 uncultured Stakelama sp.
GAAGGACAATCGCCGCCGCTTTCAGGAGCGCACCCCGACCTGGGACGTGCTGCACAAATTCGGCCATGACTATAAGGTGATCTTCGTCGGCGACGCGTCGATGAGCCCCTATGAGATCAGCCACCCCGGCGGGTCGGTCGAGCATTTCAACGAGGAAGCCGGCGCGGCATGGATGCAGCGGGTGACCAACACCTATCCCGCGACCGTCTGGCTCAATCCGATCCCCGAAGAACAATGGGGCTATTCGCAATCGGTCCGCATCATGCGCGAATTGATGAACGACCGCATGTACCCGTTGACACTGGCTGGACTGGACGACGCGATGCGGGAATTGAGCCGGAAAACATGAGGCTCAGCTGCTCCTGAATAGCGCTCCCTATCTCCAGTATCTCCTCATGGCGCGATGCTGTCGGTGAACGCGCGCTCAGGAAACACCATAGGCACGACAGAATGTTTCCACGGCCGCAGCAATCCGTTGCCGGTTCCGCTGTGGGTCTTCGTCCCCTCCGAACCTGCGCTCAAGGTCGCCAAGCCCCTTGCACATCGCAACAAACTGCTCTGCGGCAAGCTCAGGTTCCGCGACCACGATCTCGCCGCTTGCATCGAGCGCGCGCAGCAGGGCTGAGAAGGCCTGCAACATTCGGCGCGGTCCAGCGTCCAGAAACGCCGCGCCGAGCATGGGATCCACCTCGGTCTCCGCTGCGATCCGCCGTTCGAACTGGACCATTTCCGGCCGCGACAGAAATGCGACCATCGCCGCGCCGATCGCTTCGAGTCGGGCACGCAGCGACAAATGCGGCATGGGCTCGATCCGGAAATGGTCGCCCATCCGCTCGCACTCGCGCTCGACTGCGGCAGTGAACAGCCCGCGCTTGTCGCCGAAATGACTATAGATCGTGACCTTCGAAACGCCGGCATCCGCCGCGACCTGTTCGATCGCGGTGGCGGCGAACCCATGATCGAAGAACGAGCGCGTCGCCGCGTCGAGTATGGCGCGCCGCTTTTTGGGATCGGGCGCGCGATGACCTCGATGGGGCAAGTTGCTTGACAATATGAACGGTCCCGTTCATTTGAACGACATCGTTCATTTGAACGACATCGTTCACCTTGGCCGAATCAGGCGGTGAGCGCAAGCGGGGCGACACTGCATGATCTGGATTGCAATCCGCATGCTTACCGGCGACGCCCAGAAATTCTATGGGCTGGTGTTCGGCATCGCCTTTTCAACCCTTCTCATCACCCAGCAGCTGACGATCTTCGTCAACTTGCTTGAACGTGGTGCCAGCGCGGTCTTCAACGTGCCGTCCGCAGACATCTGGGTGATGGACCGGGTCAGCCGCACAATCGAAGTGGCCTATCCGATGCCCGCGACCGCGCTGGACAAGGTGCGGTCGGTCCCGGGCGTCGAATGGGCCGTCCCGCATCTGCGTGCGACAGCGTCGGTGCGCACCGGCGATGGCGATCTTGAAGGCGTGGCGATTGTGGGTGTCGACGACGCGACACTGATCGGGCTGCCGCGCCGCATGGTCGAGGGCGGCATCGACCGCCTGTCGCAACCCGATGCCGTTATCATCGACGATGTCGGCACCACCAATATGTTCGAAGACGGGCGCAATCCGGTCGGCGAGCGGCTGGAGCTGAACGATCAGCGCGCCGTCATTCGCGGAATTGCCGACGCGGTGCCGAGCTTCACCAGTCAGGTGACGCTATACACCAAATACAGCCAGGCGCTGCGCTATGTCCCGGGAACCCGCAACCGCTTGTCGTTCGTGCTGGTCGGCGTCACGCCGGGCGCGGTGCCGCAGGAGGTGGTGGAGCGGATCGAGGCGCAGACCGGTCTGCGCGCCCGCACCCGCGACCAATTCGCCCGCGATGGCATCAACTTCATTGTCGAGAATACCGGCATTCCGCTCAACTTCGGCATCACCGTGGCGCTTGGGTTCATCGTCGGCGTCGCGATCGTCGGCCTGACGTTCAGCCTGTTCATCCGCGACAATATCCGCCAATTCGGCGCGCTGAAGGCGATCGGGGTCGCCAACGCGACGATCCGCCGGATGGTCGCCGCACAGGCCGCTCTGGTCGGACTGATCGGCTATGGGCTCGGGGTGCTCGGCACGGTCGCGTTCATCTGGAGCTTCTCGGCCGAGCCGACATTCAAGGGCTTCTATATCCCTTGGCAGATCCCGCTGATCAGCCTGGCGGCGGTCGCGCTGATTCTTGCGCTGACCGGCTGGATCGCACTGCGCAGCGTACTCAAGACCGAACCCGCGGCGGTGTTCCGGTGAGCGCGCCGCACGACACCCCGGCGATCCGGGCACGCGCGGTCACCCGTGACTTCACTGCCGGGCAGCAGATCGTCCGGGTGCTGCATGGCATCGACGTCGATATCCGCGCGGGTGAGCTGACCTATCTGGTCGGCGAGAGCGGGTCGGGGAAAACGACCCTGATCTCGATCATGTGCGGCATCCTCTACCCGACCTCGGGCGAGGTGTCGGTGTTCGGGACCGATATCTACGGCCTGTCCGACAATGATCTGGTGGCGTTCCGGCTGCGCAACATCGGTTTTATCTTTCAGCAATATAACCTCATCCCGTCGATCGACGCGGCGAGTAACGCGGCGGTGCCGCTGATCGCGCAGGGCGTAGCGCGGGCCGAAGCGCGCGACCGCGCCACCGCGATGCTCGCCGCACTCAACATCGCGGACCAGGCCGACAAGCTGCCGAACCAGTTGTCGGGCGGCCAGCAGCAGCGTGTTGCGATCGCCCGCGCGCTGGTCCACGCGCCGCGCCTGGTCGTCTGCGACGAACCGACGGCGGCACTCGACGCCCGGTCGGGCCGGGGCGTCATGGACCTGCTGCGCGAGGTCGCGGTCGCCGCAGATCGCGCGTGCATCATCGTTACCCACGACAACCGTATTTTCGACCTCGCCGATCGCATCCTGATGCTGGAGGACGGTCGCATCACCCATGACGGTGCGCATATGCCGGAGGATCATTGATGCCCGACTGGAGAACATTCAGTTTCGCGCGCCGCGTGCTGCCCCTGATCGCGGTGGCGGGCCTGGTCCTGGCGGCCGTCTTCATTTTCAGCGGATTGCCTGATCGTAGCACCAGTCCCCCCGTGCGCACCCCGGCAAAAGCCCCCGCCACGCTCGCCGCAGCGACGCGGGTGGCTGGATCCGGCGTTGTCGAGCCGTCGAGCGAGGTGATTGATATCGGTGCGCCGCTCTCCGGACTGGTCACCGCCGTCGCGGTCGCGCCGGGGGACTATGTCAGCCCCGGCCAGCCGCTATTTTCGATTGATGACCGCGCGGTACGCGCCCAACTGCGCGAAGCGGTAGCTGCAATCGGTGAGGCCCGGGCCGCGATCGGTGAAGCGCGGACGGCCAAAGCAACCGCCACGCGCCAGCTCGCGCTCTACCGGGCGGTCGATGACGCCGACGCTGTGTCGCGCAGCGAAGTGATCCGTGCCGAGGGTGAGGCGGCAGCGACCGAGCAGCGGGTCGTGCTCGCCCGCGCGCGTCTGGAGGCTGCCGAGGCACGTGCCGCCTCCACCCGGACCGAGCTTGGTCGCCTGACCGTGCGCGCACCGGTCGCCGGAGAAATACTGGCGGTCGCTATTCGCCCCGGCGAATATGTCTCGACAATGGGCGCGAACAGTCAGGCGTTCATCCAGATGGGTCAAACACGCCCGCTCCATGTCCGGATCGACATTGACGAGGAGCAAGCACCCCGCGTCAGGCTGGGGGCAGCGGCGGTGGTCGCGCCACGCGGTGCGGGCGGACGCCAAGTGGAGGCGCGCTTTGTCCGGGCCGAGCCCTTGATCGTGCCCAAGCGATCGCTCACCAACAGCGCGCAGGAGCGGGTCGATGTGCGTGTCCTGCAACTGATCTACGCCCTTCCGGACAGCACGGGTCTGTTCCGGGTCGGGCAACAGGTCGATGCATATATTCCGGCGTTGAGCGAGGGTGGACGATGAAGCTCCGCGCGCTGCTCGTCGCGGCTTCGCTCGCCACGCTCGGCGGCTGTGTCGGCGGGCCGCCGCCGCAGGTGCCGACCGCCCAGCCGGAGCTGCCGGCCCGGTTCCATCTGGTGCCGCCCGATGCGAGCGGTAGCATGGCCGAGCTGCTCCCGGCGGCCGATCCGGCCTTTGCCGCGCTCGTGCAGCGCGCGCTGACCAATTCCCCGACACTGGGCGAGGCTCTGGCGCGGATCGACGAGGCGCGTGCACGCGCGGCGCGCGCCCGGGCCGAACGCCTGCCGGAATTCGCAGCCGAGGGGTCAGTCGCGGCAGCGCGCTCCAATCCCGCTCAGTTCGGCGCGAACCTGCCACAGGGTGTTGCAGTCGATTCGGAGCGCATCAGCTATGCGGCCAACCTCACGGCGCGCTGGGATGCCGACCTGTTCGGGCGCTTGCGAGCCCAGCGTCAGGCGGCACAGGCGCGAACCGACGCGGCCACCGCGTCTGCGCACGCAGTCCGGATCGCGCTGATCGCGGACATCGCCACGGCCGTGATCGACTGGCGTTCGCTCGACGCGCGGGAGGCGGCGCTGAACGCCGACCTGACAGAAGCGCGTCGGATCGTGTCGCTGGCTGACAGCCGTGCCCGGGGAGGACTGGCCCCCGCGCTCGATCGCGTCCAGGCACAAAGTGCCGTGGATGCCGTGCTGACACGGCTGGCGGCACTCGACAGCGAGCGGAGCCGGTTGCTGGGTCGGCTGACCATTCTGACCGCGCAGGGCGCTGGCGACGTCCGGACGACCCTGATGCAGGCGTCGCCGACCGGCGTGCGCGCGGCCCCGGTACCCGCCATGCCCGCGACCTTGCTGCAGAACCGCCCCGATATCCTCGCTGCCGCCGCGCTGCTCGAGGCGCAGGATGCCGAGCTGGCGGCGACGGCGCGGCAGCGCTTTCCCGCGCTGCGACTGGATGTAGCGATCGGGTTGCTGGCGTTCGGGATCGGCAATTTGTTCGACACCGAATCGGTGGTCGGCTCGCTGGCCGGGGCGATCGCGGCACCGTTGCTCGACTTTGGCCGGATCGCAGCCGATATCGAGGGGGCAGCCGCCGCGAAGAAGGCGGCGTTTGAACGCTATCGCGGTGCGGTCTATACCGCGCTGGGAGAGGCTGAAGCAGCCTATGGCCTGCTCGCCGCCTCCGATCAGGAGGCCGCCGCAGCACAGGACGAGATGCGCAGCCTCGAACGCGCCGCAACCCTGGCCGAGACCCGTCAAAGTGCGGGCCTTGCCGATTTCACCCTTGTGTCCCAGGCACGCCGCTCCCTGATGGCAAGCCGCGAGCGGTCGATCACTGCGCACGGGCGCGCATTGCGCGCACGAATCGTCCTGTGGCAGGCACTGGGTGGATCCAGCGCGGCGATTCCAGCGCAGAATTGATGATCCGCCAGCGGCGCGCGGAGCCGCGTCGTCCCCCCTGAAGCCACACCGCCTGAGTGCGATGAAACGCGATCAACCCGGTCGCGTGTCAACGCACCGTCATGAAAGCCACCTAGTCGGCGCACATCGCCCATATTGAAGGACAATGCGGTGACGTGGCTTCGCCCGATCGACAGCTGGTTTGCCGACACCGTGTTCGTGCACAATGCGGCGCATCGGCGCTATGCGCACCGCCTTTCCGGTTCGACCGAAGAGGGCGAGGAACTGGTTCAGGAGGCCTATGCGCGGCTGTTCGCGCTCAACGACTGGGCAAGCATCAAAAGTCCCCATGCCTTCACCATGCGAATCCTCCACAATCTGGCGATGGAGCGATTTCGCCGCGCCGAAGTCGTGCATCTCGACCGCAGCATCGCACTCCAGTCGCTCGATCCGGCCGACGACGCACCGCGCCCCGATCAGGTCGCGGCGGGTCGTGCCGAACTGCGCCGGGTCGCGCGCGCGCTCGACACGCTACCCGATCGCTGTCGCGAAGCGGTGCATTTGCGACGAATCGAGGGCTTGCCCCCGCGCGAAGTAGCGGAAAGAATGGGGATCGCCGTCTCTACGGTCGAAAAGCATTTGGTAAAGGGGCTGCGTCTGCTTGTCGAACGCCTCGCCTTACCCGACGATAGCGGAGCGGCGACGCAAGACACGGTATGGATTCAAACGGCCCGACACGACAGCAACTGACCGAACAGGCCGCCGACTGGCTGGTCCGCCTCGACGCGGGTATCGCAGACCCCGAAGCGTTTGAAGCCTGGCGCGCCGCCGATCCGCGCCACGCATCGATCTTTGCGCAGGTCGCCGCCACGTGGAAGCGCACCGGTGAGCTGCGCGGATCGGTAACGCCGCCAGCTGCGACGCCCGTCGGGAAAGCTACGCCCCTGGTCGATCGCCGAATGCTGCTCCGCGGGGTCGCGGCGAGCGGCGTCGGCGTGATCGGCCTTGGCGCAACCGCGCTGGTGCTTACCACGCGGCGAGCCTCAGCCGAAACCGCGCGCGGCGAGCGGCGCACGCTCGCTTTGCCCGATGGCAGCCGGATCGAGCTGAATACCGACAGCCGCATCGAATGGCGCTTTGGCGAGCGGCGCGAACTGTGGCTGGAGCGGGGCGAGGCGAGCTTCGCGATTGCCGACGATCTGACCCGCCCGTTGTTGCTCGAAGCCGGAGCGTTGCGGGCCGCCATTGACCCTGGCCGTTACAATCTGCGCCGTGACGTCGACGACACACGATTGACCGTCTTTTCAGGCCGTGCCCGCCTGATGCTCGCGGGTAGCACGGCGACGGCGGCGGCGGGGAGCCAGGCCGAGGCGCGCGGGGGGGCGCTAACTGTCCGGCAGCTGGCACCCGACCGGCTCGACTCGATTGCGGCGTGGCGGCGCGGCGAGCTGCACCTCGACGGGATGACGCTGGAACAGGCCGCGGCCGAATATAGCCGCTATCTGGCGCGGCCGATCGTGGTGGCTGATCCCCGCGCCGCGCAGGTGCGTCTGGGCGGACGGTTCCTGATCGACGAGCCAAGCGATTTCCTGCGCGCATTGGCCGAGGGCTTTGCCATCGAAAGCCGCAACGAAGGCGATCGGATCGTCCTGCGCCAGCGCGGAGCAGCCGCCGCCGCTGCGCCGCAGCGAAAAAATTAACACAGCCATGGCGGTTTCGCTGCGCTGCCGCGTCTAGCGGGCAGGGTACGAGCGGAAGCACCCGACAGAGCGATGACCGGAACCCCATCACGCGCGCCGCACCGGCGCGTGCTGGCGGCGTGCGTCCGGTGCAGATCGCCGCGCTTTCGCACGGTCGCAGGGCCGCCCGCCCGCTTGGGAAGTTCCGAAAGGGGAATTTATGAAGACGCAGATGTTTCAGGTCTCGCTCGCAGCGCTTGGTTGCGCGCTGGCGATGCCCGCGCTGGCGCAGGACAAGGGCGAGACAAAGCCCGACACCGCACAGACCGATGCCGCGCGCGGCGGCGATTTCGACGAGATCATCATCACCGGGCGCGCCGGCGGCAACGACCTGCGCAAGGCCGAGGCAAGCTATGCCGTGACCACGCTGAGCGACGACACGCTGCGCCTCACCAACCCGGTCTCGGCGGCCGAAACGTTCAAGCAGGTGCCTGGCTTCTGGGTCGAATCCTCGGGCGGCGAAGGGTCGAACAACGTGCGTTCGCGCGGCATCCCCACCGACGGCTATTCGTCGGTCGCGCTGCAGGAGAATAGCCTGTCGGTCCAGTATGACGGTGGCCTTGGCTATCTCAACGCCGACCAGTCGTTCCGCTTTGACGAGACGATTGCGCGGGTCGAGGCGGTGCGCGGCGGTCCGGCGTCGATCTTCGCTCCCTTCGCACCGGGCGGCGTGGTCAATTTCATCACCCGTCGCGGCACCGAAAATCCGGGCGGCCGGGTCAAATACACCTGGGGCGACTATGACCTGCACCGCGTCGATGCCTATTACGGCGCGCGCGTGACCGACACGATCGGCGTG
This sequence comes from uncultured Stakelama sp., assembly GCA_964638925.1. Taxonomy (GTDB): domain Bacteria; phylum Pseudomonadota; class Alphaproteobacteria; order Sphingomonadales; family Sphingomonadaceae; genus Sphingomonas. The sequence continues at coordinate 9,640 of CAZWZP010000012.1, forward strand.
TTCGTCGGCGGCTTTTATCGCCAGAGCGACGGTATGCGCGATATGGGCTTCACCGCCGAAAAGGGCGGCCAGATCCGTGGCACGGTCGATTATGACGATGGCACCAACCGCGTGATGCTCGACGTCAAGCATATCGACGACCGCGTCCCCTTTTACCTGCCGGTTCCGCTCACCTTCGGTACCGATGGCAAGATCGTTGACGTACCCGGTTTCAATTCGCGCAAGGACACGCTGGCAGGCCCGGGCACCGACGACGTGCTGATCAAGAATGTCGGCCAGCCCTATGCCTTCGATCTGACCACGGGCTCGCATACCAAAATGACCCAGATCACCCTCTCGGCTGATCTGCGCCTCGACGACACCTTCGGTTTCCAGACGCGGATGCGCTACAAGGATGCCGACATCATCCGCAATGCGATGTTCCCGACCGGCAACGTGACCGAGGTCGGCACCTTCCTCGCCGGCGTCGCACCGACCGTGCTTGCGGCCTTCCCGGGCGCGACCGCCCTGCGCGCACAATATGTCGATGGCAGCGGCCAGGTAACCAGCACCACCAACGGCAACGGGCTGGTGGTCGGCGGCAACCTGCTCTCGGTCAGCGTTCCGATCGAGGAAATGATGATCGACAACCGCATCACTGCGGAGTTCGAAGCGGCCGGCAAGCACAATTTCGCGATCGGCATGACGGTCGGCGGTTATGACTATCGCTTCGACCGCTACATGGGCACGACGCTGCTCGACGTGACCGGCAATGCGCGGCGCGTCGATGTTGTCGCGGTCAACGCGGCGGGTACCGTCGTCGGTCGCGCGACCGACAATGGCTTCCAGCGCTATGGCTCGCTCTACGACAATGTCGGGGTCAGCGTCGACAATCTCGCATTCTATGCGGGCGACGAATGGCAGGTGACCGACGCGCTGCGCATCGACTTTGCCGCACGCTGGGAACAGACCAACATTTCGGGCCTGGTCGCTAACAAGCGCACGGTCGATCTGGGCGATCCGACGACCCTTGCCGACAATCAGGTGACGACCGGCACCGGCACCTACACCGCGATCGACCGTCGCTATGACGATTGGGGTTGGACGCTGGGCGTCAACTACCAGTTCTCGGACTATATGGGCGTGTTCGCGCGCTACACCGACACGTTCAAGCTGCCGAGCGCCGGCGAGTTCAATGGCAATGCGACCCGCACCGATCAGCTTTCGGTGCCGATTACCATGGCCGAGATCGGCTTCAAATATGGCAGCCGCGCGTTCAATCTCTTTGCCACCGGCTTCTATTCGAAGTTTGAGGGCATTTCGTTCACCGACGCACGGTTCAATACCGCGACCAACAATTATGAGTTCCGCACGGTCTTCGCGGACACCGAAACCTGGGGTGTCGAGGTCGAGGCGCTGATCCGTCCGATCGAGTATTTCGACCTGTCGATCCAGGCAACGTGGCAGGACCCGCGGTACAAGGGCTTCACCTATACCGAGCTGGTCGGCGGAAACCCCGTCGTCCGTGACTTTGATGGCAATCAGTTGATCCGCGTTCCGCAGCTGGCACTGCGCGCCGTCCCCGGCGTCAATCTGTTCGACGGTCGCCTGCGTGCCGAGCTTGAGGTCGAGCATTATACGAAGCGCTTCCCCGACGTTGCCAATTCGCAGCGTCTGCCGGCCTTCACCCTGCTCAACCTCAACGCCCGCGCCCAGGTTACCAAGGCGCTCGCGCTGGGTCTGAATGTCTCGAACCTGACCAATGAGCTCGGACTGACCGAGGGCAATCCGCGCGCTGGATCGTTCAACACCGGCGACCCCACGGCACGCTACTTCCTCGCGCGCCCGACCTTTGGACGCACTGTGCGCGCGTCGGTTTCGTTCGACTTCTGATGGTTCGCCTCTGGTCCCCAGAGGAAACCCTGCGGCCGCCGGTCTTCGGACCGGTGGCCGCCCTTGTGTTCCTCCTCACCCTGTTCTGGTCCAGCCTCGCCGCTGCCCAGACTCCCGCCCGCGCCCCGGATCTCGCGCTGAGCGGCACGATCAGCGGCGCGGATCACCAGCGTTATCTGCGCGCTCCCTTTGCGATGCCGGAGGGGGTCGACCGGCTGGTCGTGGCGTTCGACTATGACCAACGTGAGCAGAAAACGGTCATCGACCTCGGCATCGCCGACCCGAACGGGTTTCGCGGCGCGAGTGGCGGCAACAAGCGCGACTTCACCATCGCGCGGTCCGATGCCACCCCCTCCTATCTTCCGGGTCCGCTGATCCCGGGGGAATGGGCGCTGGCGCTGGCGGTCCCGAACATCCGCACGGGCGTGACCGCACGCTGGAACGCGCGAATCTGGTTCCTGCGCGGTGCCGAGGCTCAGGTGCTGCCGAGTCCGACCGAGGGGCGCGGCCCAGGCTGGTATCGCGGCGATCTTCATCTGCACAGCGGCCATAGCGACGGATCATGCGCCAGCGCGCAGGGGCGACGTGTTCCCTGCCCGCTCGTCCGTACGCTCGACGCGGCGCGTGCGCGCAAGCTCGATTTCGTCGCCATGACCGAGCATAATACGATGACGCACGCGGCGGCGCTGCGCGAACTCGCGCCTGCCTATGACGACATGCTGCTGATCCCCGGACGGGAGGTCACGACCTTTTTCGGCCATTTCAATATCTTCGGCGTTACTTCGGACATCGACTTCCGGATTGCCGAGGGGATCGACAACAGCTTTGCGCGGATCGCTGACCGCGTTCATGATCTGGGCGGCATCGTCTCGGTCAACCATCCGCGTATGCCCTCGGGCGAGGCGTGCATGGGATGCGGATGGACCATGCCGGGCTTCGACTGGAGCAAGGCCGATGCGGTCGAAGCGATCAATGGCGGATCGCCGCTGGGACCAGAAGGACCGCTGAGCGGAACGCCATTCTGGCTCGACGGTCTGGCTGCGGGACACGCCGTCACTGCGGTGGGCGGCAGCGATAATCACGATCCCGCCAGGACCGGATTCGGCGCGGTCGGGGAGCCGACCACGGTCGTCCATGCGCAGGATCTGAGCCAGGCGGCCATCCTTGCCGGGATTCGCAGCGGCCGCGTGTTTATCGACATGACCGGTTCGGGTGACGTCCATCTCGACTTCGCCCTCGATAACCGGGGGACGCAGGTCGTGATGGGGGGCAGAATGCGCAACCCCGATCGTGCACTCGCGGCGATCGTGGATGGGCGCGGCCCGGCGGGAGCGATGCTGGAGGTGCTCGACGGGGTGACGCTGATCGCGCGTCAGCCGCTGGCGGGCGGCACCAGCCGGATCACAGTCCCGGCTGCACCGGGGCGGCGTGCGATTCGCCTTCAACTGCGCGACGGGGCGGGCAAGCTGATCGCAATCAGCAACGCCGTCACCCTCACGCCATGAGCGGTGCAACACGATTGTCGTCGTGCACCGCCATCAGGCGCGCATGGCGACTCCGCCCCGCATAACGTCCAATTGCTGCCCCCCCGCCCCGCTGTCTCCGGCGCGGCGGGGGTGGTGCCGCGCGCTTGCGCTCGCTTTGCCCCTTGCCACACTCTGCGCCCCGGCACCGGCCACCGCGCAGGCGCAGATCATGTTCGACCTGCCCGCGCAGCCGCTTGCCGACGCGCTGACCCAGGCTGCGCGTCAGGCCGGGGTGCAAATTCTTTTCCCCCATGACGCCGCACGTGCGCGCACCAGCCGTCCGTTGCGCGGACGGATGCCGCTGCGCGTCGCGATCGAGCGGCTGATCGCGGGCAGCGGGCTGCGCGTGGTTTCCGCCAGCCCGCGGGTCATCACGCTCGCTCCTGCCCCGCCCCGCCGGCCGCGCATCACGCCCGCGCGACCCCAACCCGCCGCTCCACCGCCAGTGCCAGCGCCGACGACCGAACCCGAAGCGCCGGTCGAGATCGTGGTCACAGGCCGCCCCATCGCCGCGCCGCTGACCGCGACCGAGACCAGCTATTCGGTCACGGTGATTGACGGGGAACAGCTCGCCGCCAACGCCACCCGCTCGACTGCGGAACTGCTCCGCCTCGTCCCCGGTTTCTGGATCGAATCCTCGGGTGGTGAGGCGGCGAACAATGTCCGCGCGCGCGGCATTCCAACCGATGGCTTCTCATCGGTCGCGATCGAGGAAAATGGCCTGCCGGTGCAATATGACGGTGCGCTTGGTTTCCTCAACACCGACCAGTCGTTCCGCGTCGACGACACGATCGCGCGGGTCGAGGCGGTGCGCGGCGGCCCGGCCTCGCTCTTCTCGCCCAATGCGCCTGCGGGGGTGGTCAATTTCATCAGCCGCAATGGGCTCGACCATCCTGGCGGCGGAATCGCGTTGACCCTGGGGCCAGAGGCCTTTGCCCGGGTCGACGGCCATGTCGCGCTGCGGTTGGACGAACGAACCGGGCTGCTCGTCGGCGGCTTCTACCGGATCAACGACGGGCGTCGCGACACCGGCTTTCGCGCCGATCAGGGCGGGCAGCTGCGTGCCGGGCTGATCTGGCGCGACGCCGGGCGCGAGCTGACACTGGACGTCAAACACCTCGCCGATCGTGTCGCCTTCTACCTGCCCATCCCGCTCGCCTTTGCCGATGACGGGTCGGTGGCGCGCATCCCCGGCTTCGATCCGCTCGCCGACACGCTGGCCGGCCCCGACACCAATGGCGTGGCGATGCGCAGCGCGGCGGGAATTGTCGATTTCGACCTCGCGCGGGGAACGCGGACGCGGCTCACTGCAGTCACCGCCACCGCCCGCCTGCCGCTCGGCGCGGGCTGGTCGATCGCCTCGCGCAGCCGCTACCGGACGAGCGCGACCGAGCGCAACGCGTTGTTTCCGACCGGGTCGCCGACCCCGGCTGCGGCGTTTCTCGCCGGGCTGCGCCCCGCCGCGACTGCGGCCTTCCCCGGCACCGCGGCGCTCGCACTGCGCTACACGGGCAGCGGCGCGCCCTTCGATACGACGCCCAGCGGGCTCGTCCTTGGCGGCAACCTGATGACGATCGACCTGCCGATGCACGAATTCGTCACCGATCAGCGCCTGACCGGGACGCTGGACTGGGCCGGGACGCATCAGCTGGCGGTCGGCCTTACCGCGGCCCGCTACCGGCTCGCCTTCCAGCGTTATACCAGCACCGCACTGCTGGCGGTGGAAGGACAGGCGCGCCGGCTCGACGTGGTCGCGCTCGATGGAACCGGTGCGGTAACCGGGCGGATCACCGACAATGGCATCCAGCGCTACGGCTCGCTGTTCGACGATGCCGAACTGCGCAGCAGCGCGCTCGCCCTTTATGCGGCCGATGAATGGCAGGTCGCGCCAGCGCTGCGGATCGACCTCGGGCTGCGCTGGGAACGCGCGCGCGTGCGCGGGCGCGTGGCGGACAAGATCAGCATCGACCTCGGCGATCCGGCAACGCTCGCCGATGATGCGGTCACGGCTCCGGCGGGAACCGACACGACGGTGCGTCACGATGCGGCCGATGCCGGGTGGTCGATTGGCACCAGCCTCGACATCTCCGCGCGCAGCAGCGCCTTTGCGCGCTACACCGACAGCTTTCGCCTTCCCAGCGCCAGCGAGTTCATCGGCCAGCCGACCCGCAAAGACCAGGCCAGCGTGCCGATCCGCATGGCGGAGGCCGGGTTCAGATATTCAGGGCAGCGGCTCACCCTCGCCGCGACATTGTTCTACACCCGGTTCGACCGGCTGCCCTTTGCCGACCTGCGCTTCAACACTGCTACCAACGCTTATGTCGAGCGCACCGCCATCGCCGGCACGCGCGCGATCGGCGCGGAGGTCGAGGCGGTGGTCCGCCCCCTGCCGCAGCTGGACGTGACGCTGCTCGCGACGCTGCAGGATTCGCGCTATCGGGACTTCATCTTCACCGAGCTTGTCGGCGGGGTGCCGGTGACGCGCGACTATCGCGGCAACCGACTGGTCCGCGTCCCGGCGTTCAATCTGCGCGCGACGCCGGCTGCGACACTTGCCGGGGGACAGTTGCGCGTCGAGGCGAGCCTCGCCCTGTTCGGACGTCGCTATGCCGACATCGCCAACACGCGCGAATTGCCGCCTTATGGCCTGCTCGATCTTTCGGCGCGCGCCCAGCTCCGCGCGGGCTGGTCGGCTGCGCTGCAGATCGACAACGTCACCAACAGCCTCGGCCTGACCGAAGGCAATCCGCGCACTGGCGCATTCGAGGCAGGCGACTCCACCAGCCGCTACTTCCTCGCGCGACCGGAGTTTGGCCGCACCATCCGATTGTCCACACGGTACCGGTTTTAAGAGCTGGCGCGACGATTGGTCGCTATGTGGACTGGTCGATCCCGTCGCTCGTGGGCGGTTACGCCGTTCGACAACCATCTACACGCGGAGCATAAAAAGCAGAACACCGACCATCTCTGGTGCCAGGATCACCGTTGAACTCGGCACGCAGCGGTAATGGGCGCGTATCCATGGATGCGTCCTCTGCGGCCGTTGCTCGCCAACCGTCGAGTATTACGCTCAGGCTGTCCGACCCGCTCAAGCAGATGATTGAGACGCCCGCACTGCATCGAAGCAAATCGGGAGGGTGTGACGCTGGCGCAATAGCCGAACCGGGCTCCAATCGTCATGCGAAGACCGCTTCGCGCCGACCAGCAATGGGCTCAGCCGATTGAGCACGATACGCGCCTCCAATCGTGCCAGATGCGCGCCGAGGCAGTGTGTCACTCCCGATCCAAATGCCAGATGCCCGCCCGTTGTGCGCGCGGGATCGAAGCGGTCGGGATCGACGAACCGATCCGGGTCGCGATTGGCATCGGCGTCGCAGGTGCCTGCGCGAGCCGCGTGCCGATCCAGCGCAAGACGGCGGCCTGGACAAAGCGCGCATGTGTCGCTCGGGCTCGGTCGAGCCGATATCATGGCCGCGCGTAATCGCTTCGAACAGCGGCCGCAGCTGGGCGTACCACAGCCACGGCGCTGACCGCGCTGCGGATGTTCGAACGCCTGCAACCGGCGAATCAGTGACGCGGTGACGCATTTTTCCCGTGTCGAAGCGCCCGCAGCGCCCAGTCATGTCGAAACGCCTGTTGCAGATCGCTCGCGTCGAATTCCAGACCGTATGCACGGTCGAGCCGGAACAGGACCCCGGCATCGTCCTGCTGTGCGATAAGCTCGCTTCGAAGCACCGCGTCGCGCCGCGCGGCGGCAAGGAACAGCAAAGCGCTTTGGACAGTCATTGGCAATTGGTTGCAGCCAATCGGTCATTCGTCAAATCCGGTCGGCTGCGTCGGATGCGACACTGTGGAATGCTCCCTGCTCTGCCGCTCGGCAGGGGCCCGCACTGCGATTGCGTCAGTTTGGCACCGCCTTGTGACTTCTGGACGCCATCCGAAGCATATTGGTCGGGGAGACACGATTATTTGCCCCCTAACCCACGGATTTCTGCTGGTTTCGTGGGATCACCATGCTCTGGTGAATCGGTTTTGTGTACGTGTTCAGTGCGATCTGGCGGCGACTGCTTTGCGCTACAATAGCGGCTATGCAGACATCCCGCGACCGATCTCAAAAGCCGCCGTCCGTTGACCTCGCGTAAGCCCTGACTGCTTCGCCGACGATCGCTCCTCTATTTGTTGCCGCGAACGCAGGCTATGAGTCCAGAATGAATATAGCTCCGCGACTTTACCGATTGTTCGGGCTGGGAATTTCAAGCGACATTCGGTTTCTGGAAGTGCAACCTTGCCCGGGCGACTTGTCCTGCGAGGTTACCATCCGGCGGGGACAAGTTCCCATGGAGGGATCCGAGGTTGGGCCGAAAATCGGTCCCTTCAGCCATGCTGCAGAAAACATGCTCTGGCTGCACATCCCTGACGTGGCGCGCTACCTGGTCCGTGATGGCCGCGAGATCATCTACCAGCCGGCCGAGGGCAGCGATGCGGACAGCATCCGCGTCTTCATCCTCGGAACCTGTATCGCTGCGCTCCTGTCACAGCGTGGGCAACTCGTGCTCCACGGCAACGCGTTCGAGGTCGGTGACGGGTGCGCGATCTGCGTCGGTGACTCGGGTGCGGGCAAGTCCACCCTCGCGGCCAGGATGCTGCAACGCGGCCATCGCATCATCGCCGACGATGTCTGCCCGGTCGACAGCGCCGGGCACGCGATACCGGGGATCCCGCGCCTCAAGCTGTGGCACGAGGCAGCGCGCGAACTGGATATCGAAACCGCGGGGCTGCGGCGCGTTCGTCCGAACATCGCCAAATACAATGTGCCGCTGGGCGACGCCTTCCGTTCGGAACCCGCCCCCTTGCGCGCAATCTACGTGCTCACACCGTGGAACCAGGATCGGTTCGCGATCGAGGAGCTCGCCGGGATCGCCAAGTTTCAGGCTTTGCGGACCAACAGCTACCGGTTCCGGGTGCTGGAGGGCATGAAGCTCGGGGCGCTGCATTTCCGGCAGGCCCAGGCCCTGGCGGAACGCACGCCCCTGGTCCGGGTCCATCGGCCGCGTCTGGGATTCGATATCGACGGGCTGGCCGAGCTGATCCTGTCCGACCTGGCGGCCCGAAGCGCTGCGCGATGACCGCCAGACTGTTCTGGCTCGCCTCCTATCCCAAATCGGGCAACACCTGGTTCCGCGCATTTCTGGGCAATCTTGACGCCAAGCGCCGGACCCCCGCATCGATCAACGATCTGGACGCGGGCGGGATCGCGAGTTCGCGCAGCTGGATCGACGCGGTGCTCGGGTTCGACACGGCCGATCTGGATCGCGACGAAATCGCGCGGCTGCGCCCCGCCGTCTATGGCTTCGTGGCGGAGCGGCTGCGCGGCTTCAGCTATCACAAGATCCACGATGCCTGCCATCGGGTCGAGGGCGGTCAATGGATCGTCAATGCCGACGCCACTGCCGGGGCCTTGTACCTGATCCGCAATCCCCTTGATGTGGCGATATCCTATGCCAACCATCTTGATTGCTCGATCGACGCCGCCATCGCGAAGATGGCGGAACCCGCGCATCGAATGGCGCAGGACGACGGGGATAGCCTCAAACCGCAGGTGGAACAGCGCCTGCTGACCTGGTCGGACCATGTGCGCAGCTGGGTCGACAATCCCGACATCCGAACCCATGTCCTGCGCTACGAAGACATGACGGCCGATGCGCATCGGGCCTTTTCGGCGGCCACCGCCTTTCTCAACCTGCCAGCTGAGCCCGACGATATTGTTCGCGCGCTCGACTATTCGGCGTTTGACCGGCTCAGGGCGCAGGAAGACGATCAGCCGTTCCGCGAGCGCAATCCGCGCAGCCCGCGCTTCTTTCGCAAGGGCGTGGTCGGTGATTGGCAAACCACGCTAACCCATGCACAAATCGACAGGATTGTTGCGGTGCACGGGGACGTGATGCAGCGCTTCGGCTATCTGGACGCGGCGGGTTCTCCAAAGCTCATGTAGAGGGCAAATACTGGTGTTGAATGTCGATACGATCTTGCGGCGCAAGCCGGACCTGCTGGCGTCCGAGATGGACGGTGAGACGGTGATGCTCGATATCGAAGGCGGCCATTATTTCGGGCTTTCCGGCACCGGGCCGCATATCTGGAGCCTGCTCGATCAGGACCGCAGCGCTGGGGCGATTGTCGAGAGCGTCAGCGCCGAATTCGCGGTCGCTTCGGATGACAGCGTCGCCCAGGACGTGATGGATTTTCTGCAGAAGCTGGTCGACAAGGGGCTGGTGACGGTCGTCGCCTGACCGATGTTCGCCGGGATCATCATCCGCGACAGCCGCGCCTATCCCCGCGAGTTCGCCGATGTGGACACGCTAATGGCGGCGCTGACTCCCTATGGCCAGGCCGACCGGACAGGCGCGTGGCAAGGCAACGGGGCGCTGCTCGTCCAGGCGTTGACCTGGAATAGCGCCGAATCGAAGCATGAGGCGGTTCCCGAAATCTGCGCCGATACCGGACGCGTGATCGTCGGCTGGGTGCGCCTGGACAACCGCGCCGCGCTCTGCGCGCAACTCGGGCTCGAGCTTCGCGAAACCCTGACCGATCCGCAGTTGATCCTGGCCGCGCACCGGGCCTGGGGCGAGACCTGCGCCGACCGGCTCGAGGGCGATTTCAGTTTCGTCATCTATGATCCTGCGCACCACGCGGCATTCTGCGCGCGCGACGCGCTCGGCGCCCGGCCCTTTTTCTACCATGTCAGCGACGAACTGTTCATATTCGCCAGCAGCGCGGCGATCTTTCCCGCGCTGCGCAACTTCGATGCTGCGCCCTCGCGCGAATGGCTGGCCCGCTTTCTGATCGGCGAATCGGCCGATCCGGTGAAGAGTGCCTATGCCAAGGTCAGCAAACTTTCCCCGTCGCATCGCCTGAGCCTGGGCCGCCAAGGTGCGGTCGAGCCGGTGCGATACTGGACCTTCGCCGACACCGCGCCCGACAGTGATCGCCGCGAGGATCACTGGGTCGACGCCTATCGCGAGGCATTCCACCGCGCGGTCGAGGTCCGCCTGCGCAGCGCATACCGTATCGGTGCGGAGAATTCGGGCGGGCTCGACAGCGCCACGATCATCGGCCACGCCGTCGGCAAGTTACCGGGCGGCGGAACCGAGCTGCCCTGCTTCAGCGTCTGCCACATGGAGCGCGAGGCGAGCTATATTCTCGATCTCGCCAGCCATTGCGGCGTCAAACATAATTACGTCCTGACGCGCCCCTCCTATCAGCCCGAGCCGCACGAGGACGCGCGCGCGCTCCGGGTGCTCGGCTATCCGCCCGAACATGGTCACGCCCTGTTCCACGTGCCGATCTTCGAGCAATGCCAGGCAGCTGGCGTCCGGACGGTACTTTCAGGATTTGGCGGTGATGAAATCGTCACCAGCCCGGCCGATTTCCTGACCCGCGAATTGCTGCTCGGGGGACGCTATGCGCAGCTCTTCACCGAGCTTCCCGGCAATGCCCCGATTCGCGCGGCCCGGATGGTGACGGCGCTGGCAACCCATCGGCGCGCCGCGCGGGGGGCGCCGCCTTCGGGCCGCACACCGCGCTTGGATCGCACCCTGTTGCGCCGAGACGTGATCGAGGAATACGGCCTGACCGGGCTCGCCCAGGCGAACGGCGATGCCTATTGGCAGGCGCGAACGCTCAACGACCATCTCTTGGCAAGGCCCGCATTTCGGACGTTGATGGTGGGGCGGCTCGAGGGCTATGCCTTGATCGCGGGCAGCTATCGGATCGAGTATCGTTGGCCGATGCTGGATCGCGGGCTGATCGCGCAGTTTCTCGCTACACCGTCGATCGAGAAGCGCCATCGGCAATGGGGACGGTATCTTCACCGCCGGGCCTGTAGCGGCACGGTTCCCGAACAGATATTGTGGAAAGAGACCAAGGCGCTCGGGGGGATACCCCATGTCGGGCGCGACAGACGGCTCGCCGCCGTCAATGTCGACGCATTGCCCGCCATGCTCGGCGATATCGTCGATCGGGGTGCCGTTCTGGCGCAGGCGGAAACCGTCAGGCGTGAATTTCATGATGTCGATCAATGGTTTGCCAAGATACCGGAAAGAAACAATTTGCGCGCACTTGGTGCACTGGGTATGTGGTTGAGTGGTGATTGGCGAAAAGAAGGCTGAAGCGAAGATGGACAAGACCGATTTCGACTTGACGCTTGCTGATGCGGCCGAACTCAAGCCGACGTACCAGCCCCCCGTGTTGACCGAGCTCCACGTGGGTGAGACTGCCAACGGGCTGATCGAGGGCGCGCCGGAAAACAACGTCACCTATAGCTGATCGCCAATCCCGGCGGTTTCGTCGAGTTGGCGCGCGTAGCAGGGGCGGATTTCCGGGATCGTTCTGCAGCCGATGCGCTCGATCGAGACATCGGGCGGCTGCGTCGCGAGGTCTGCTGCGTTGAGGTCATCGGCTGCAGTCAAGCGAGCCATATTTTCGCTTTAGTTTGATTTGCTCAACAGCGCAGGTGTCGTGATTGGCCGCACGCGCCACCGAACACGCGCAGCCTGTTGGAGCTAGGTTCCGCTTCCCACCAACTTCGAGCCATGAAACGGCCTGCGAAGCCCACCTGCACGTCGCCGACAGAGGCGGTTAAGCTCGCTGGGCAAACCGGTTAGCGCGTTCGGCGCCTGACCCAGCCGCGCTCTGTTCATACCCGTTTAAGCGCGTGCATATCGTCCGATGGCGGATACAGCCCTGACGCTGAACCAAGTCATTCAAGATCAGTCGGCACATTCGCTCGATTGATCGAGCCGAAGTGGCGAAACCTGCCGACGTTGCACACTCAAGCACCTGTTTCGTTCGGCCGCGCATGAAGCGGCGTCTAACCGAAGGCGCCCCGGACATCGTCGAGCCGCTCGGCAATCTCGGTGACCGATCGGCCAACTCCGGCTTCGCGCGCGTGCACTGGCCACGCCGAAACGGCGGCGGCAACCTCGTCGATGATTGCCGTGACGCGCGCTGGCGTTACCCCAAGGGTGCGAGCAAGCTGCTCGACATGGGCACGGGTCAGCGCCCGCCCCTCCGCTGCCACAGCCAGATCACGCTGACGCGCGGCTGCGGGATCGGCGGTCCGCAACGCCAGAGTTAGGGGCTTTGAGATAATATTCCGAAACTGCACGCGGCGCCGGTACACATATCAGCCGGCAATACGCTGGGCATGGGGGATGGAGCACATGGTCGGACTTCACCTTTCCAGCGGGGTCCGATCCGGGTTTTGTGTACGGCTCTTGTGTAGGTGCCGTGTGTCCAACCCGGAATATCGGACCGCGCAAAGTGGCGGAAATCCGTCGCTTTCGCGATAAAGTGGTCGGGGAGACAGGATTCGAACCTGCGACATCCTGCTCCCAAAGCAGGCGCGCTACCAGACTGCGCCACTCCCCGACGCGAGCGGGTCGCCTATACAGGTCTGACCACAAAGGCAATGCGCTGGTGGGCCCGGCAGGACTTGAACCCGCAACCTAGCCGTTATGAGCGGCCAGCTCTAACCAATTGAGCTACAGGCCCACTGCGCGACCCGCCGATTAGGGGCGATCCGCGTCCTCGGCAAGCGCCCCAAGTATCTGGTCGTGCGAAGCCGGGGCGATGCCAAGTCGGTCGAGCAGGGCGAAGGCGCGTTCCCACCAGTTGCGGAACGCCGCCAGTTCGCCGGCATCGCGGACATAGGGGGTGTAGCCGGGCGCTGCGGAGGGCGAGTGGTAGGAGAACATCAGCAACCGCACGCCATCGTCGACCGCCACCCGGATCGCATCGAGCGCCAGGTCGATCGGCATGTCCTCCGGCGTCAGCGCAACGCGCGAGAATAGGCCGAGCCGTGACGCGACGCCCCGCCCACGCGGCACCCGGCCCAGCGCTTCGTACAGTCCAATCCCGCCACGCCGCAGCGCACCAGTGTAGATTGTGGTCAGCGGGATCTCGATCAGATCGCGCTCGCCGGTCGCAAAGGCATGGTTGGGAATCGCGCGATAGTCCGGCCCGGCCTCGGCGGTGTAGCTATAGCCCGAGCGCATCGAGCTATCGACGCGATACCCCGCGGCCGCGAGCAACGGGAGCGTATCGGGGCCAAGCCCGTAGCGCCCGGTACGCATCATCACCGGACGCCGCCCGAACGCCAGCTCGATCGCATCGGTCAACGCCGCGATCTTGGCCGCCTGCAATGCGGGCGGAAGGTTGCCGAGGAAACTGTTGCGCGGGTTCACCACCTCGTCATGCGGCGGATTGACCCAGGGGTGGAGCTGCGACCCGATCGCCGACCCGCCATCGGTCATCAGCCCCTTGAGGATATCGACCGACCGCGCGCACCGCACGATCGGGTCGTCGATCATATAGCTGGCCGGAACCCCATGGTCGGCGAATAGCGCGTGGATCGCGGGCAGCGCGTCCATCGCCTTGGTGCCGCGATTCGCGCGCGCCAGCGGCCGCGACCAGTCGAACTCTTCTTCGGTATCGACGAACACGGCAAAGCGCGTGCCGAACGCCTCCGGCCACTGCACGGCGGCATCGGGTGGCGGTGCAGGCGGGCGATAGCCCCCTGGCGCGATATGCGGTTGCGTTCCCCTCGTCACAGGCGAGGGTTTAGCGTGCCTGTTCCAAAGACTTGGTTACCATTGAGGGAAGCTCGACCGTGATCGCCTCGGGCGTGATCGCCAGGCTCCCGCCCAACTCGCGCGCGATGTTGCGTACCAACCGCAGCGCAAAGCCGGTACCGAGCAAAGCGGCGTCCTCATGCTCGTCATCCAGCGCGAACAGCGCGTCGCTGTCATGACCCGCCAGTGCCTCAGGCCGGTCGAACGTAATCGCGACCGTGCCTGCATCCACGTTCACCTGCACCCCCACCCGCTCGCCGTCGCGCGCGGCGGACAACAGCGTGGCGAGCAGGCGCGAGAGCATCCGCTCGATCGCGCGCGCGTCTCCGCGTACCACCGGATCGTCAATCGGCAGCGAAATCCACGCGCCACGCATCTCGGCCAGCGCCGCCAGATCGTCGGCGATCCGCGAAAGCAGCGGGCGCAGCGTCACCTCGTTCGACGCGAGCGTCAGTGCCGATGCCTCGATCCGCGCAGCGATATCCAGATCGTCGATCGCCGCGAGCAGTGCGCGCGCATGGGTGCGGATCGTCCCGGCACGTTCGCGATAGAGCGGCGGTGCATCGCCCAGCATCTCGCGCTCGATCATCTCGGCAAAGCCCGCAATCGCATTGGTCGGAGTGCGCAATTCGTGCATCAGCTGGCGTAGCGAATCCGCGGCGGGATCATTGCGCGGCGCGACCGGGGCGGCGATTTCTTCACGCCGGGGGCGGCGCGCGGTGCCGCGATAGCCCGAGAAGCGCCCGGTCGCCCGATCGAACGCTGGCGCGCCCGAAATGCGCCATTCGCCTGCGGCATCCGATTCACCAACCACCATCAACCGCGCGTCGCTGAACGCTGCACGCTGACGCAGCGCGCCTGCGGCAACCCCGTCGGCACGCGATGCCCCGCTCGCCGTGTTGAGTTCGAGCGACATGCCGATCAGCGGCGCGCGCGACACCCCGTCGACCCAGCGGATCACGCCCAGCTCATCGGTTTCAAAGCGGAAGCCATCGACTCGCACCGGTGGGGGCGCATAGGCCGTCCGTTCCTGTTGCAGCGTGTAGAAAGCGTCGATCCGCGCGACGACCTCGGCAATCTCGAACGGTCCGGCGGGCGCGGCGTCTGCATCGCCCGCTTCGACCTCGTCACGCTCCAGACTACCCAGAATGAAGCTTTCATCCATGTCCGACGCCTGCGCTTCTGCGGACTCCACCACAAGAGGCGTTGCGACGGGCGGTTCAGCGTCGGTCCCGCTTTGGGCCGGGTCCGGCGCGGACGTCGGGTCGGGCTGCAACGCGCCGCCCTCCAGTGCGCGGGCGACCACGGGAATCCCCAGCGCCGCCGCGCCCACCGAGACAAAGGTCGACATGTTCGCGGGGATCGGCTCCGGCTCCGGCTCCGGCTCCGGCTCCGGCTCCGGCTCCGCAGAACATGCTTCGGCTGCCATTGGTTCAACAGGTTCAAGCACCGGTCGCAGTCGCATCCGGATGCGCGATTCGACCCGTGCGACTGCGTCAAGCACCGATCCCGCGTCAGCAATCGCGACGGGTTCGGACTCCCCGTCCTCGGAAACCACCGGAAGCGCAACCAGTGCCGGTGCTGGCCCAGCCTCATCCCTGCTCTCAGCTTCGGCCGTGTGCGCGAACTCCGGTTGCACCTCATGGCCGGGCTCAGGTGCGGTCTCTGGTTCAGCCTCTGGCATGATCGGGGTGGACTCGGCCAGGGTCGGCGGTGCGGGTACCTCAGGCTCCGGCAACGCGACTGGTTCGTCCGCCGCAACCGGCGATTCGGTCGGCGCAGCGGGTTGCTCGATCGGCGCCACCGCTTCGACCCGATCGGTCACGACGAAATCGACCGGCCCGAACGCCTCCAGCGCCCGCTCGATCCCCGGCGGCAGGTCGCGCCGCCCGCGCAGCACCGATCGCGCCGCAGAGGACAATCGCGGCAGCAGCTCGACCCATTCGCCAGAGGTCATCCGTGCGGTGCGCAGCAGCGGAGCGGCAACCGAAATCTCGTCGAGCGCGCACAGCGCCACCAAAGGCGCGGGCGGATTGACATGCTCCAGCGCGCGGGCACTCGCCGCCCGGACGGTGACCGGAACATCGTCGCGAATCCGCCGAAGCAGCTTGAAGGCGCGAGCGTCCGCCGCTACCCGACGCCGTCCGATCAGATCGACAAGCTGACGCCACGCCGATGCCTTGCCGAACGATGTCGAAACATCGGCGGCGAGCACGGTCTCCAGAGTGTCGTCGTAGCGCAAAAAGGGTCTGTCCAATCTGGCCGCACATCGGCCGGTAAGGATTCCTTAACCCGCCCGAAGCCCCCGTGGGAACAAGAGAATTCGTCCCGAAACCGAGCCGTCGCATAGTGGGACAATTGCGCTTGCCAGTAATTATATTATGTCTAACTCGCGCATGGCGACCGAATCATGTCGCTTAAGGGAATCGCTATGGCCTTCGACGATATCGACCGACAAATCATGGCACATTTGCAGGCCGATGGGCGCATGACCAATGTCGAGTTGGCCGATCGCGTCGGCCTGACTGCCCCTCCATGCCTGCGTCGCGTCCGCGCGCTGGAGGAAAAGGGTGCGATCCGCGGCTATCACGCCGACCTTGATCCCAATTGGCTTGGCTATTCGATCACCGTGTTCGCGATGGTCAGCCTGAAAAGCCAGGCTGAATCGGACCTTGAGGCATTCGAAGCGCATGTCGCCGCGATCCCCGAAATCCGTGAATGCTATATGCTCAACGGCGATATCGACTTCATCCTGAAGATCGTCGCGCGCGACCTTGCCGGCTTCCAGCAGTTCCTGACCACCCGGCTGACCACGGCACCGAATGTGGCGCATGTCCGCACATCGCTCACCATCCGTACGTCCAAGTCAGACCCTGGCGTGCCGGTCGACTGAACTGAAAAAGGGCGGCACGACGGCCGCCCTTTTCCTGTTTGCGGTGATCCGGCCTCAGGCGACCGGTGTCTGGTCGATCCAGGTGGTCCAGAAGCGGGCAATCTCGCTGCGTGGCGCAGTAGCGACCGCCTGGAATGCCGTCTTGGCCTCATCCTTCTGGCCCTGCATCGCGAGCGCGATGCCGAGACGGGTGTTGACCAGATTGGCGTCCACCCCGCCCTTTTGCAGCGCCAGGCGATACAGCTCGACCGCCTTCGCGAAGTTGCGGCTGCCCAGATAGGCATCGCCAACATTCTTCGCTGCGGTGCCATTCGCCGCCGCTGCCGCCGTCTTTTCCTCACCCGCGAGCGACCCTTCGGCCTTTTCCCGCACGGTGGCGGAGCGGTACAGTTCATTCGCGGTCGTATTGCCAGCCAGGATCTTGCCGGCCGCGCGACCTTCCTCGATCACCGCCTTGGCTTCCCACGGCAGGCCGCGGCGCTGCGCCAGATCGGCATATTCGATATAGTCCGCCTCGCCGCCCATCGCCTTGGCGGCGCGCATCAGGCGGAACAGGTCGAGCTGCAGGTCGGCGTCCATCGCCACGCCCTTCTCGCGCGCCTGCTCCATATAGATCAGCACGGTCGCCCGCCAGCCCTGCACGCTCGGATAGGCCGCCATCTGGCGCCCCAGCCACTCACTCGCCGCTGCCTTCTTGCCACCGCGATACAGGCGATCGACAGCGAATTTGTACCAGGTTTCCGGCGCCTTGCGACCTGCGGCTTCCTCACCCTTGATCGCGGCGTCGATGCTGGCGACGCCGGCGTCAATCTGACCCGAATCGAGCTGCGCCTGTGCGATCAGCAAGTTGAGGTTGGTGCCGTTGGGCGCATAACCCAGGTCGCGCGCCTTGATCAGGAACGGGAGCGCCTCGGCATGTTTCTTCACCTTGAGCGCCAGGTCGCCGCGGAAAAAGTTGAAACGGCCAAGTTCGGTCGGCGCGGTTTTGGGATGCGCGATCAGCGCGTCGAGCGCACGAATCGTTGCCGCATCGTCCTTCAGGTTCGCGGCGGTCTGGAGCCGGAAATTGGCGACGAAAAACGTCTCGTCGTCATTGGTCGCAAGCGCAGCAAGCGCATCGAGCTTGCCTGCGGCACCGGCAAAATCCTTGGCGTTGATCAAGCCCTCGATCTCGATCGCGGCCTTGCGGAACGCGTCGCTGACCTTGATCTTGGGTGCCTCTTCCTTCTGCTTTTTCTGCGCAACGGCAGGTGCCGACACGGCATAGGGCGCAGCCAGCAGAACTGCCGCAGCGAGCGCCGCCTTGGAAACAGACTTCATCCGAAACTCTCCTCACGCGATTTGCGTAGCGGTTGACACGACCGCTCTAGTAATCCGCCCCGCCCGGTCAAGGCGGTGTATATCGGTTCGTGCCTTTGCACCCGCCCGCTGAACGCATTTTGAACGCTTCGGCTCCCGAAATGATACGCCCGGGCCAAATCCCTCGCGTGCGCGCGCACGGGGGTGCGCGGGCTGGGCAGGGGGG
>CAZWZP010000012.1:28218-28505 GCA_964638925.1 uncultured Stakelama sp.
TTACGCGATGAGCGTGATCGTGGCGCGCGCGCTCCCCGATGTCCGCGACGGACTCAAGCCCGTCCACCGCCGTATCCTCTACGCGGCGCAGGAGGGCGGCTATCTGCCCGGCAAGGCGTATCGCAAGTCTGCCCGCCTGGTCGGTGACGTGATGGGTAAATATCACCCGCACGGCGACAGCTCGATCTATGACGCGATGGCGCGCATGGCGCAGGATTGGGCGATGCGCGTGCCGCTGATCGACGGCCAGGGCAATTTCGGATCGATGGACCCCGATCCGCCCGCCG
>CAZWZP010000012.1:28598-28832 GCA_964638925.1 uncultured Stakelama sp.
CGGCTCCGAAAGCGAGCCGACCGTCCTCCCCGCCCGCTATCCCAATCTGCTCGTCAACGGCGCCGGCGGCATCGCGGTCGGCATGGCGACCAACATCCCGCCGCATAACCTCGGCGAAGTGGTCGACGCTTGCCTTGCCTATATCGACAATGGCGCGATCACGATCGAAGAGCTGATGGAGATCGTACCCGGTCCGGACTTCCCGACCGGCGCGCAGATTCTCGGCCGTTCCGG
>CAZWZP010000012.1:28953-32458 GCA_964638925.1 uncultured Stakelama sp.
TTCGCAGGCACTCGCACCCGGCAAGATCGCCGAAGCCGCCAAGGAAAAGCGCGTCGAAGGCGTCAGCGACATCCGCGACGAAAGCTCGCGTGAGGGCGTGCGCATCGTCATCGAGCTGAAGCGCGACGCCACCCCCGAAGTCGTGCTCAACCAGCTGTGGCGCAACACCCCGGCGCAGCAGAGCTTCCCGGCCAACATGCTCGCGATCCGCGGCGGCCGCCCCGAACTGCTCAACCTGCGCGACATCGTCGAAGCGTTCGTCAAGTTCCGCGAGCAGGTGATCACCCGCCGCTCCAAGTTCGAACTCGCCAAGGCGCGCGACCGGGCGCACATCTTGCTCGGCCTGGTCATCGCGGTCACCAACCTCGATGAGGTGGTCCGCATCATCCGCGGATCGTCCAGTCCGGCTGCGGCGCGCGAATCGCTGCTGATGCGCGACTGGCCGATCGCCGAGATCGCGCAGTACATCCGGCTGGTCGAAGCGGTCGAGACCGAAATCACCGGCGACACCTATCGCCTGTCGGACGTTCAGGTCCGCGCGATCCTCGACCTGCGCCTCCACCGCCTGACGGCACTGGGCCGCGACGAGATTGGCGGCGAGCTCAAGGAACTCGCCGATTCGATCGCCGAGTTGCTCGAAATCCTCGCCAACCGCGCCAAGCTCTATGAAGTGCTGCGCGGCGAACTGGTCGCCGTGCGCGATCAATACGCCACCCCGCGCCGCACCGAAATCGCCGCCGCCGCCGACGGGATCGAGGACGAAGACCTGATCGAGCGCGAGGACATGGTCGTTACCGTGACCATGCAGGGCTATATCAAGCGCACCCCGCTCGATGCCTTCCGCGCCCAGGCGCGCGGCGGCAAGGGCCGCGCCGGCATGGCGACCAAGGACGAGGATGTGGTGACGGAGCTGTTCGTCACCTCGACTCACACGCCCGTCCTGTTCTTCTCAACCCTCGGCCGCGTCTATCGCATGAAGGTGTGGAAGCTGCCCGAAGGCGGGGCGAACACGCGCGGTCGCCCGATGATCAACCTTCTGCCGCTCGCCGCCGGGGAAACGATCTCGACCGTGCTTCCCCTGCCCGAAGACGAAAGCGAGTGGGGCAAGCTCCACGTCATGTTCGCGACCGCCAAGGGCAATGTCCGCCGCAACTCCATGGACGCGTTCACCAACGTGCCCAGCAACGGCAAGATCGCGATGAAGTTCGAGGGCGAGGACGAGGACGATCGCCTGATCGGCGTCGCCCTGCTCGACGAGGGCGACGACGTCCTGCTCGCCAGCCGCGCGGGCAAGGCGATCCGCTTCGCCGGTGACGAAGTGCGCGAATTCCAGAGCCGCAATTCGACCGGCGTGCGCGGGATGCGCCTGCTCGGTGACGATCAGGTCATCTCGCTCTCGATCCTCCACCGCGTCGGCACCACCGCCGAGGAGCGCGAGGCCTATCTGCGCTTCGCCCCGTGGAAGGCGGAGAAGGAAGGCGAACCCGACCTCAGCCCCGAGCGGTTCGAGGAGCTGCGCGCCAAGGAGCAGTTCATCCTTACCGTCTGCGCCAATGGCTATGGCAAGATGAGCTCAGCCTATGAATATCGCCGCACCGGACGCGGTGGCCAGGGCATCACCAATATCGACAATATCGCGCGCAACGGCCCGGTGCTGGCCAGCTTCCCGGCGACTCAGTCGGACCAGCTGATGCTCGTCACCGATCAGGCCAAGATGATCCGCCTGCCCCTCGCCTCGCTGCGCGTCATCGGTCGCGGCTCGGCCGGCGTGCGCCTGTTCCACGTCGCCGCCGGCGAGCATGTCGTGTCTGCTGCGCGGATCGAAGAGAGCGAGGAGGACGAGGCCGAAGCGATCGCGGCCGATGGCGACGCCGGTGAGGCTCCGCCGACCGCGGGCGAAGGCGAAGCCTGAACTTCGTTTTGTCACCGAAATGGGTTAGGCTCCCCCGATCTGCATCCGGGGGAGCCGTCCCATGCAATATAGCCTGCTCAAGCACCGCATTCCCGCCGCCGACCGCCCGCGCGTCGTCGCGCATCTCCAGCGGCTGATCGCCCAACTCGACCGCGACATCCCGGACAAGGACAGCGAGCGCAACCTGTTGCTCGCCACTTGGAACATCCGCGATCTGGGCAAGGCGGGCAAAGGCTGGGGCCATGGCAACCGCCTGCCCGAAAGCCTGTTCTACATCGCCGAGATCATCTCCCGCTTCGATTTCGTCGCGGTGCAGGAGGTGAACGAGCTTGGCCCATGGTACGACATCATGGCGATCCTCGGCCCCGATTGGGACTTCATCGCCACCGACGTCACCCATCGCAAGCTTGGCGGCAATGGCGAACGCCTGCTCTACGCCTTCGACAAGCGCAAAGTGTGGTTCCAGAAGATCGCGGGCGAAATCGTCCTCCCCGCCGACATGCTCATCTCCGCCACCACCGGCGACAGCACCGACAAGCTCGCGCAGGGCAAGCAGTTCCGCCGCACCCCGTTCATGGCACGCTTCCAGTCGGGCTGGTTCAAATTCGATATCTGCACCGTCCACCTCTATTATGGCGCCGAGCGCGGCGCGGAGCTGCAGGAGCGCATCCAGGAAATCGACCGCGTCGCCAAATATCTCTCTAGCCTCGCCGATATCGCGAAGGACAATGGCCGCGCGACGATCCTGCTCGGCGACTTCAACATCGTCCATCCCGAGCATGAGACGATGAAGGCGCTCAAGGCCCATGGCTTCAAAACCCCCAAGCGGCTCGACGCGCCGAGCAATCTCGACCGCACCAAATATTACGACCAGATCGCCTTCATCGCCGACCCGTCGGTGATCGACTATATCGACACCGGCCCGGCATCGGCGCGCAACGCCGGTATCTTCGAGATGTTCGAAAGCATCTTCCGCCCCGAAGACCTGCCCGATTATCAGGCCGCCGCCGCCGCGACGACGGAGGGCAAGAAGGCGACAGACCTCGCCAAATATTATGCCGACGACTGGCGTACCTGGCAGATTTCGGACCACAAGCCTTTATGGGTGCGTTTGAACACCCACCACGCCGCGCGCTATCTCGCGACGCTCGCCGGAAGCTAAAGGAACCCGAATGACCCGTCCAACGACCGCCTACAAGGCGCTGACCGGCTCGCAAATGGCCGACCTTGAGGCGGGCAGTTTCGAAGGCGCACCGATCGACATTCAGGACGGCTACATCCACCTCTCCACCGCCGCCCAGCTGACCGAGACGGTCGACAAGCATTTCGCGGATGAGCCTGACCTGTGGGTGGCCGCGGTCGATCTGGAGGCGCTGGGCGACGCGATCAAATGGGAAGTCTCGCGCGGCGGCGGGGAATTCCCGCATTTATATGGCACGCTGTCGCTGGAAACGGTGGTGGCCTATTCTCCGCTGGAGCGATCCGAGGACGGCTCGGTCGCGCTGCCCGTCACGGGCTAGGATCGCCCACATCCGTTCGCCCTGATGACCAGGTCGCCAAAGCCCCCGGCTTTGGCTGGAACGTCCGGGGGAC
>CAZWZP010000013.1:0-5375 GCA_964638925.1 uncultured Stakelama sp.
CTGTTCGACGGCCTGTCGGGCGCGGCACAGAGCGCGATGCTGGACGAGACGGTCAAGGCGCTCCCCGGCACCAAGGCGCGGCTCGACAAGTTCGTGGCCGCCTGGGCCAAGGGCGACGCCGAAAGCGTCGGCGCAGAAATGAACCGCGGCGCGCTCGCCTCCCCCGAAGTCGCCGATGCGCTGATCGCCCGCCGCAATGCGCGCTTCGCCGACTGGGTTGCGGCGCGGATGGGCCAGCCGGGCACGGTGTTCGTCGCGGTCGGCGCGGTTTCCGGCTGGTTCGCCAACGACCGTTTCGATGCCGAGCGGCAATTCGACCGTCAGATCGAAACGATCCGCGCCGAAGGCGGGCAAGGGCAGCGTGCAGGCGTTGCTGGCCGAGAAGGGGCTGAAGGTCGAGCGGGTGGTGTACTGACAGCCGTTTGTGCTGAGCCTGTCGAAGCACGATCCCTGCGCTCAGTGAGGACGGTATCCCGCCCTTCGACAAGCTCAGGGCAAACGGTGGTTGGGAGACCCTAACGCCCCTCCGCGTTCCGGGGAGGATTTGGTTGCCTTTCCCCCTCCCCTCGCCTATAGGCGCGCGCTTCCGGTCAGGGTCATCCCTGGAGGCCTGGGCGGAATTGGAAACATTTTAGCGCATTGGAACGACATATGAGCGACACGCTTACGCTGTCGGCCGAGACGCGCGACCGGGTTGGCAAGGGAGCCTCCCGGGCGCTGCGTCGTGAAGGCCGCGTCCCCGCCGTGATCTACGGCAATAATCAGGAACCGACGAGCATCCACCTGGATGAGCGCGCGCTGTACAAGGCGCTGCACACCGGCCACTTCATGAACTCGCTCGTGATGATCGAGGGTCTGGGCGGCAAGGCGATCCGTACGATTCCCAAGGACGTCGCTCTCGACGTGGTGACCGAACGTCCGGTCCATGTCGATTTCCTGCGCATCTCCGAACACGCCCAGATCACCGTCGCGGTGCCGGTCGTGTTCGCCGACGAAGAGGAATCGCCCGGCCTGAAGAAGGGCGGCGTGCTCAACATCGTCCGTCACGAGCTGGAGCTGGTGTGCGACGCAGCCGAGATCCCCAGCGAGATCACCATCTCGCTCAAGGGTCTTGAGCTTGGCGATTCGCTGCACATCTCGGCCGTCACGCTGCCCAAGGGTACGCAGAGCGCGATCGACGACCGCGACTTCACCATCGCGACGATCGCCACCCCGGCGGCGCTGAAGTCCGAAGGGGCTGAGGACGCGGAAGAGGCAGCAGAAGGCGAGTAAGCCTTTCGCGGCATCTGCCGATCTACTACGAGCGCCTCCGCACCCCAAGTGCGGGGGCGCTCTTCGTTTGTGAAAAGGTGATGCGATGCAGCTCTGGGTTGGCCTCGGCAATCCCGGCCCCGATTATGCGATGAACCGGCACAATGTCGGCTTCATGGCGGCCGATGCCATCGCCGAAGTGCACGGATTTTCTGCGCCCGTGAAGAAATTCCAGGGCTGGTTGCAGGAAGGGCGGATCGGCGGCGACAAGATCCTGCTGCTCAAGCCCGCGACGTACATGAACGAAAGCGGCCGGGCGATCCGCGCGGCGCTCGATTTCTACAAGCTCGAACCGGAAGCGGTCACGGTGTTCCACGACGAGCTCGACCTTGCCCCCTTCCAGGTCAAGGTGAAGCGCGGCGGCGGCGCGGCGGGACAGAATGGCATTCGCAGCGCGATCGCGCATATCGGCGCAGACTTCCGCCGGGTGCGGATCGGGATCGGCCATCCGGGACATAAGGATCGCGTGACCGGCTATGTCCTGGGCAACTACGGCAAGGCGGAGATCGAGGATCTGTCCGACCTGCTCGGCGCGATCGCGGCCGAGGCGGAGTGGCTGGCCAAGGGCGACGATGCGCGGTTCATGAACGACATCGCGCTGCGCTTGCAGCGACCCTAAGCGGACACAAAAAAGGCCGGGTTTCCCCGGCCTTTTTCAATGTCGCTGCTCGCTGGTCAGTTCTTCTTGCCGACCACGACGCCAACCGCACGGGCATCGCCCGCAGCGACCGCGCCGCTGATCGCGAAGCTGATGCCGATCTCACCGGCCTGCGGGCCATAGGCCAGACCCTGGAAGGTGCCGCCCACGGTGCTGCCGGGGCCGAAGCTGCCAGTGAACTGGTTGCTGCCCACCGGAATCGCGCCGGTGCCGGTGAAGGTTCCCAGCGCGACATTGCCGCCGGTCGTCACCCGCTCAAGGTTGAGCGTCAGCGTGACCAGGCCGGTCGCATAGTTGATCGACAGCGTGGCCGTGCCGCCCAGCTTGTCGACCGGGCTTGCGCCCGCAGCGGGTGCGATGACCGAGCGGCCGGCGATGCGCACGGTATAGGTCGCGGTACCGGTGGTCGGCATGTCCGACAGCACGGTCGGATAGCCGAACACGCCATAGGTGATCCGCTTGGCACCCGCCGTGCTGTCACCCCGCCACCAGCCGGCATAGCTGACGCGGGTCAGCGCGAGCGCGGTATCCGACGTCACCTGACCCGACACGGTGTTGTTGAGCAGGTCGAGCTGGGTGAACGCACCCGGCGTAGTCGGCGCGGTCGTCTCACGCAGCACATATTCGGTCACCGCAGGTGCCGGCACGGTGAGCAGGTCCGCACCGGTGAAACGCGATTCCTCAGTATTCTCACGCACCACCAGTTCGGTCGTGCTGGTCGCGGTCAGCGTGCCCTGAAGCGCGAGGCGAACGCGGTTCGAGAAGGCGTCGGTCCCCGCCACACCAAGCGTGACCGGCCCGACGGTCGCGTCGCCGGTATAGCTGGTTGCGGCGCTGACCGTGAAGAACTCACCCGCAGTGTTCGCAGCGACCGGCAGGCTCGAATAGCTGATCGGCGACGGGGTCGGCGTCACGCTGGAGCTGGGGGTCGGCGTGGGGGTCGGGGTCGCATCATCGTCGCCGCCGCTGCAGCCGGCGACAACAAGTACAACAGCGGTGCTGGCAATCAGGATGGAACGGCGAATCATACTGCGACTCCTGTAACGTGGCCGTCTGGAAGGCGCTTGGCGCCTTTACCGGGGATGAACGGGCCGCATTGCCGCGACCACTCGACTGCTGCGGTAGCGTGGCTAGCCGCGAAACGGAAGAGCGCCGACGCGGGATTCGCCGCATCGGCGCATTACCACGTCAGTTCCCCAGCTGGCCGAGCAATCCGCGCAGCTGCTGGATCTTTCCGAACCGCTCCGCCGGGTTGAGCTTCGCCATCGGTCCCGTGCCGCCAAATTCGGCGGCGCTCTGAAGACAGGTCGTAACCTGCGCGTGCGCCTGCCCGCGATCCCCCTTGGTGAAATTGGTGTCGATCTGGTCCTTCACCGCCCAGTCGAGATAGGTGTCGAGCCCGGCCTTGGACAATTCGGGCTTAGGTGGATCGGCGGGGATCACCTGATCGCCCAACGTCTTTTCGATCATGCCGCGATAATAGGTCAGGAACGGCTCCGCCCCGCCCGCCATGCTTTTGGGCAATGGGCTGTTGAGCAGCCGTTCCTGCCACTTCACTGCGGCATAGCACCGCACGTTGAGCGCGAGCTTGTCCTGCAGGTCGCGCGCCTTGCGCTTTTCTTCGGCCTTGGCCTTCGCCTCGGCAGCGGCCTTTTCCTGCGCGCCATTGTCGCCGCATCCCGCCAGCGCGATCAGCGCCAGCGGCGCAAGGATTGCGAGTGTCTTCATGGACTTGATGCCCTCCCCTGTTCGTCGATGGCGCGACTTTGACGCCGTGCCGCGCCCTGTCAACCGCGCGGGCGCTTGCGTCGTCCCCCTGTCCATGCTGTGCGGGCGGGATGACGATCAAGACGCTGTTCGCTACCCGCTTTTCGCAGACGCAGCTCGACGATGCTGCGTTGCTCGCCGAACTGGCCGATGCCTGCCGCGACCTGGCGGAGCATGACCGCGCCGGACAGCATTGGTCGAAGGATCATGGCTATCGCGGCTATACCAGCTACGCCTCGCTCGACGACCTGCCCGATCGCGACCCGCGCTTTGGCGATCTCGTCCGCCACCTCAATCGCCATGTCGCGCGCTTCGCCGATGCCTGCGCGCTCGACCTGTCGCGCAAGCTGAAGCTCGACAGCCTGTGGGTGAACATCCTCAAGCCCGGCGGCACCCATTCGGGGCATATCCACCCGCACAGCGTGGTTTCGGGGACGATCTATGTCGCGGTGCCGCCGGGTGCGGGATCGCTCAAGCTCGAGGATCCGCGCCTGCCGATGCTGATGGCCGCCCCGCCCCGGCGCGCCGACGCGCCCGAGGAGCTGCAGACCTTTGTCTATGCGCAGCCGGAACCGGGCAGCATCTTCCTGTGGGAGAGCTGGCTGCGGCACGAGGTGATGCCGCACGCGGGCAAAGGCGAGCGGATCAGCATCAGTTTCAACTATCGCTGAAATCGACCCGATGAACGCGCGCGCGGAACCATTTCGCCCCTGAACCGGTTGGACTGCCTGTCCTTCTGGAGATTAACCATGCGTAACGGACTTTTCGCGCTCTTGGCGCTGTCGCTCGCGGTGCCGAGCACTGCCCTCATGACCACCACCGCGTCGGCACAGAGTTGGGAAGAGCGCGAGCGTCAGCGCGACCGCGAATATAATGAGCGCCGCGGCCGCAGTGGCTATGATCGTCGCGACGACCGGCGCGACCAGCGCGCCGATTATCGCTGGCAGGGCGATCGCCGCGACCGGAACTGGGACCCGTCACGCGCCTATCGCCCTGGTCGCTATAGCGAACGGCGGCTGACCCGTCAGGACCGCATCTATCGCGGGCGCGACAACCGCTATTATTGTCGCCGCAGCGACGGCACCACTGGCCTAGTTGTCGGCGCGGCACTGGGCGGCATCCTTGGCGGCGCGATCGGCAATGGCGACGTGC
Source organism: uncultured Stakelama sp. (assembly GCA_964638925.1). GTDB lineage: Bacteria > Pseudomonadota > Alphaproteobacteria > Sphingomonadales > Sphingomonadaceae > Sphingomonas. The sequence continues at coordinate 4,889 of CAZWZP010000013.1, forward strand.
TCGGCGTGATCCTGGGCGGTGCCGGTGGCGCGGTGCTGGGCCGGGAGATTGAGCGCGGCAACGTGCGCTGCCGTTGATTGACTGAAGCGACAAAGAAGGCCCGCCGGTCGCATGACCGGCGGGCCTTTTTCATGGTCTAGCCTTTTCCCTGTCTCCGGCGTATCTGCGCGCCTTTCCCGGATCACAGGACCAAGAGACCCATGGGCTTTCGCTGCGGCATTGTCGGCCTTCCCAATGTCGGCAAATCGACGCTGTTCAACGCGCTGACGCAGACTGCGGCGGCGCAGGCGGCCAATTATCCCTTCTGCACGATCGGGCCGAATGTCGGCAATGTCGCGGTGCCCGACGACCGTCTGGACGCGCTGGCGAAGATCGCCGGCTCGGCCAAGATCATCGAGACGCAACTCGGCTTTGTCGACATCGCCGGCCTGGTGCGCGGCGCGAGCAAGGGCGAAGGGCTCGGCAACCAGTTCCTCGCCAACATCCG
>CAZWZP010000013.1:5446-16276 GCA_964638925.1 uncultured Stakelama sp.
CCGATCGCCGACGCCGAGACGGTCGAGACCGAGCTGATGCTGTCCGACCTTGAGTCGCTCGAAAAACGCGTGCCGAACCTGCAGAAAAAGGCCGCGCAGGGCGACAAGGAAGCGAAGATCGCCGCCGCAGTGCTGGGCCGCGCGCTCGACCTGTTGCGCGAGGGCAAGCCGGCGCGGCTGGTCGAACCCAATGACGTCGAAGAGGAGCGCGTGCTCAAGCAGGCCCAGCTCATCACCGCCAAGCCGGTGCTCTATGTCTGCAACGTCAACGAAGAACATGCCGCCGACGGAAACGACTATTCGGCGCGGGTGTTCGAAAAGGCCAAGGCGGAGGGCGCACAGGCCGTCGTCGTCTCCGCCGCGATCGAGGCCGAGATCGCGACCATGCCCGCCGAAGAGCGCGGCGAGTTCCTGGCCGAGCTGGGCCTCAGCGAAACCGGCCTGACCCGCGTGATCCGCGCCGGTTACAGCCTGCTCCATCTGTTGACCTTCTTCACCGTCGGGCCGAAGGAAGCGCGCGCCTGGACCACGCATGTCGGGGCCAAGGCGCCGCAGGCGGCGGGCGAGATCCACACCGATTTCGAACGCGGCTTCATCCGCGCCGAAACGATCGCGTTCGACGATTACGTCAAGTTCAACGGCGAAACCGGCGCACGCGACAACGGCAAGCTGCGGTCGGAAGGCAAGGAATATGTCGTCCAGGACGGCGACGTGATGCTGTTCCGGTTTAACGTCTGAGAAGTTTTTGGTTCACGCGAAGGCGCGGAGGCACGAACATGTGCTCCTGCCGCGTCAGCGGCGTTCATTCTTCTGCCGCTGCCGCTTGCCGCACGCCTGAGAGGAGAGAGACGCTTCGCGTCGCAAACAAGCCTCTTCGCGCCTCCGCGCCTCCGCGTGAACCAATCCAGCCTCTACCCCAGATAGCGCCGCCGCCGCTCTGCGCTGGCTAGCATCACGACCAGTGTCGCGATGACGACAATCCCCGCAACGATCGTCGCGGTGGCGATGGCGGGATATGGTGCCCCGAGCTTCTGATGGATCGCGAACAGCGCCCACAGGAACGGCAGCGGATACCAGGGATTGCCGCCGGTGCCGACCAACGCCGCTGCGACGATCGCGCCGCCGACCAGCAGGATCGCCGCCGCGATCAGCGGCGCGGGTCCGGGCAGAACGATACCATGGAAGTTGAGCGCGGCGGCAATGTTGACGATCGTCGCGGCGGTCAGCCACCCCGCCAATGCGCTGAGCGGCAGGACGACCGCCAGCCGCTCGCCCAGACTGAACGCCAGGGTTGACGCAAAGACGCGCAGGATCGCGAGCAGATTGACCAGCGTAAACAGGATGATCAGCACCGACGGGAAGCCCAGTCCCCAGAGCTGGGTATAAGCGACCCACACCGCATTGCCGAGAAACGCGCCCGCCGCGTGCCAGCCGATCCGGCGCACCAATTCGCTCTCGCGCTGCTTCGGCAGCAGCTGCCAGATCGCATAGACAATCGTGCCGAAATAGAGCGGACCCCAGATGGCGAAGGCCCATCCGGCAGGGGTGATCAGCGTCTGGGTCTGCCCCGATTGTTCGCCGACCGGCTCGCCGATACCGATCATCGGCAGCAACGGGGTGGCGATCTGCGCAAAAGCGAAGATCAGCGTGGCGAGGGCACGTGGATTGCTCATGGCGCGATAACCTAACCGCCTAAAATTGGTTCCGCTAGTGAAACGCCCAGCGGAACGTCTTGGCAATCGCCAGCGTCGACCCGCGCACCAGCGGCAGCGCAACCAGCGGGCGTTGCAGCCCGTGCATGGCCCGCGCCCAGTCGGGCAGCAAATCCACCGCAGCGGCAAAGATCGCCGCCTGCGCTGGCGCCATCGCCAGATTCGGCGCGGGATGCTTCAACAGGAAGCTGGCGACCTCACGCGTGCGATCGTCGACCCGCAATTGCGGGCGCATTGCGGCGATCAGCCCCTCGGCCTCGAACCGGCTGCGCGGGACCGGATCGGCACCCAGCGCCTCGGCAATCCGCGCCGTCTCGGCATAATAGACATCCTCCTCCGCACGGCTGACCGGCACGCCATAGCGCTGCCATGCGGCAAGGAAGCACCACATCTCGGTCACATGCACCCATGCGAGCAGTTCGGGATCGTCGGCGCGATACGGCGTGCCATCGGGCAGCGTCCCCGCCACCCGCTCGTGCACGTCGCGCACCTTGGCGATCGACGCCTCGGCGATGCTGCGTTCGGCATAGGTCGTCTCGGCGATGAAGCGCGCGGTACGGCGCAGGCGGCCGAGCATGTCCTTGCGGAACGCGCTGTGGTCCCAAACACCGGCCAGCACGGCCGGATGCAGCATCTGCAGCAGCAGCGACGCGACCCCGCCGACCATCATCGTGGTGACGTCGCCATGCACGCGCCACGTCACGCTATCACGCGGGAACAGCGCATCGTCGCTGCGCACGACCGGCGCTTCGCCCTTTTGCTGATCGTTGAACGTCGCACGGACCACGCCGATCAGGCGCTTGCGCAGTCCAGCGGTGAAGGGGTCCGTCGGCATCGGTCGGCAGTCCTAGGGCGGATGGCGCGCCGATTGAAGGGGCCGTCCGAAATTGTCGCTTCCCGCGCTCCCGACGCGGCTGCATCATGGCGGCATGAACTTGCGCCCGTTCATTGCGCTGAGCCTGATCCTGACCCCGCTCCCCGTGCAGGCGCAGGTCGGGACCAACGATATCGGCCTGGTCGCGGATCTGTTGCCGGAACCGGCTGATCCCGCCGCCTTGCTCGACGCGGTCGTCGCCGCGCCGGCCGATCGCCGGACCCTGCCCTTCCTGGCGTTCGCCCGCGCCCTCCATGCGACGGGCTATTGGAACGCCGAAGCCTTCGTTCCCCTGACCTGCGATGCGCGCTGTAGCGGAGCGGACCTGGCGGGCGTGATCGAGGCCGACCGGCAGGCGATGTCGTCTTCAACGTCGCCCCAGGGCGATGAGGCGGGCGCAGAGGCATCGGGGCAGACCGCGCCAGCACCAACGCCGCTCCAGCGCGCGCGCAGCGCCGTCGCGCTGTTCAACCTCGGCGCGGGCCGCAGCAAATGGGGCGAGTTCGCCGCAGCAGAACCGCTGCAAAACGCTGGCTATGCCGCGCTGGGGACGCGGCTCGCGCCGACCGACGCCCGGCTTGCGGCGATGAAGCTCGGCATCGCGCGCACCGCATTCGGGCTGGGCCGTAGCGCAGAGGCGATCCTGCTCGCCGACGAAGTGCTTGTGAGCGAAACGCGTGCCGGTCGCAGCATCGGCCAACTCAGCGCCGACGCGCTGACCCTGCGCGCCCGCGCGCAACGCAAGCTCGGTCAACGCGACGCCGCCGCAGCGAGCCTTGCAGAAGCGATCCGCATCGGAGCCGCCGATCGCGCACGGCGCGGCCCGCTGCGCCTGTCCGCTGCGCAGATCGACGCCGCGGTCGCCGCGATCGGCGAAGCCGGGTTCGAGGCGGCCGGAGTCGATGCCAGTGCCTTTGACACCCTCAAGCGCGCCATCGCGACCGGACAGCGCGGGGTGCTCGATGCGGCGGAGGGGGATCGCAAGGCGTTGCTCGCCCGGATCCTGCTCGATCGCGGTGAGGATGATGCGGCGATGACGCTGGCGCGGGAGGCGGTGGCGCTGGCTCCGGACAATTCCACCGCCGCACTCGTGCTCGGCGTCGCGGAACTGCGGACCGGCACGGTCGATGTCGCGCGGCTCGATGATGTTGCCAATATTCTCGACCAGCAGGCCTGGGGTCCCGGCGCAGGCTCGCCGGACGTGATCGAAGCCCGCGCACTGCTCGCGCGGCTCTACGGCAAGGCGCAGGTTTCGGCGGCATGGGTGCAGGTGCGGCAGGGAGCGACCGGCGCGATCGAGCGCATCCTGGGCGATGAGAGTCGCAGCGATGTGGTGCAGGCGGCGAGCGTGTTCAGAGGGCTGTTCCGGCAACAGGTCGATACCGCCTGGACCGCCGCACAGGCCCCGCCGCCCAGCTGGCCGGAAGACGCGCGCAGCTTCGCCATCTATTTCGACATCGACCGCTACGCCATCACCTCCAGCGCGATGCCCGCGCTGGAACGGGCGGCGGCGACCTGGCGCAGGGTCGGCGGCACGATTACCGTCAGCGGGCATGTCGATCAGATGGGCGGGACGCGGGACTATGCCATCGCATTGTCCAGCCGCCTGGCGGACTCGGCCAAACGCGCGCTCGAAGACTTGGGCGTTCCCCCGGGCGCAATCGTCACAATGGGGTTCGGCAAGGAACGCCCGCTGGTGCCACCGCGCGACGACCGGCTGGCGGAACGGCGCAACCGGCGCGTCGATATCGTCATCGGCCCGGAGCGCTGATCCACGCGCTCTTCCTGCCAGCCGCTCGATCCGCTAAGCGCACGGGATGATCGCACGCCTGATCCTTACCGTCGCGCTGTTGCTGGGTACGCTTCCCGCCAGCGTGGCGATGCCGACGTGCCACGATATGCCGATGGCGGCGCGCGACTCCATGACGATGCCGATGGCACAGCACGATGCGCCGGCGGAGCCTCGGCCCGAGGGGCATGGTGAGGCGATGTGCGTCGGCTGTATCGCGCCATCGACGCTGAAGGTCGCTGCGGTCACACCACCCCCTGCCCTGATCGCGATCCATGGGGCTGCGGCCCCGCCGCGTGGCATTGCCGGGGCGTTGCTGACGCCCGAACCACCCCCTCCGCGCGGGTAATCGGCTGCGGGGTCTGACCCCCGCTTCCCGATCATCCACGGAGATTATCACGATGACCTATCGAACGACGTTCGCCGCCCTGCTGGCGACGACGGCGCTGCCCGTTGCGGCGGCAGCGCAGGAGCACGACCACCACAGGCCCGCCCCCGCCAAGGCGGAGCATCAGCACCATGCCGCAGACAAAGCGCCCGACAAGCCCAAGCCCAACGCCCAGATCGCGTCCGGCACCGCGCTGCTCCCCGCGGCCGAGGGCGGCCAGCATGGCGGCCTGCACCTGACGACGGGTGACTGGATGCTGATGGCGCATGGCTATGCCTGGGGCGCGGTGACCAGCCAGGGCGGCCCGCGCGGCGACGACATGGCATTTGTCCAGACCATGGGCATGGTCACCGCCAGCCGCCCACTGGGCGAGACCGCGCGGATCGAGTTGCGCGGCATGTTCAGTCTCGATCCCCTGATGGGCAAGCGCGGCTATCCGAACCTGTTTGCCGCGGGCGAGACCGCCAATGGCCGCGCGCTGGTCGATCGCCAGCATCCGCACGATCTGTTCATGGAGCTCGCCGCACGGGTCGATGTCGATGTCGCCCCCGGCTCCACCGCCTTCCTCTATGGCGGCCCGGTCGGCGAGCCTGCGCTTGGCCCACCGGCCTTCATGCACCGCCGCTCGGCGCGCTATCAGACGATGTCGCCGATCGCGCATCACTGGTTCGATTCGACCCACATCACCTATGGCGTGGTGACGGCGGGCGTGCGCACGCGCGGTTTCCAGCTGGAGGGTTCGGTGTTCAAGGGCCGCGAGCCGGACGAGGAGCGCTGGGGCTTCGATCCCGTAAAGCTCGATTCATGGAGCCTGCGCGCGACCTTCACCCCCAGCCCCAACTGGACGGTGCAGGTCAGCCATGGACGCTTGGAAAGCCCCGAGGCGCTGCACAGTGGCGAGGACGAGGCGCGCACCACCGCCAGCGTACATTATGCGCGCGGCGGCCTGTCCGCGACGCTCGCCTGGTCGGCCAAGAACCGCATCCCCGGCGACGTGCTCAGCGCCTGGGTGGCGGAGGCGAACTGGGACATCGACGCGCGCCACAGCCTGTTCGGTCGTGCCGAGCTGGTCCGCAATGACGAGCTGTTCCCCGAGCACAGCCATCCGCTGCACGACCAGCCGTTCCGCGTCGCGCGGTTCGAGGGCGGCTATGCCTATCGCATCCCGCTTGGGCAGAAGGTAACGCTCGCGCTAGGCGGATCAGTCGCGGCCTATGCCAAACCCGCCGCGCTCGATCCCTATTATGGGAAGAGCCCGGTCAGCGGCACCGCCTTCGCGAAACTGACGCTCGGCGACTGACTCGATTCCGTCATCGAAGGGCATTAGAGGCCGCCGCCATGCACTGGCTCAGGACATTGGCGGCGGCCTCGATTGCCGGGTTGCTCTACGCCTGCACCACCCCGCCCGTCATGGCGCCCGCCCCACCCGCTGCCCCGGTTGAGCAGCGCGCACCGGTCACCATTCTGATCGGCATCGACGGCTTCCACCCCGACTATCTCGACCGCGGCGTCACCCCGGTGCTGTCGCAACTCGCAGCACAGGGCGTTCGCGCGACGATGCGTCCGTCCTTCCCGACCAAGACCTTCCCCAATTTCTACACGCTCGTCACCGGCCAACGCCCCGACCGCCACGGCATCGTCGGTAACCGCTTCGAAGACCCAGCACGGCCCGGCGAGCGTTTCACGCTGGCGTCGGAGCAGCCCTATTGGTGGGATCAGGCCGAACCGCTGTGGACGGCGGCGGAAAAGGCCGGGGTGCAGACGGCGGTGATGTTCTGGCCCGGCTCCGGCGTTGAGATCGGCGGCACCCGTCCGCATGACTGGCAGGCATTCGGCATGGCGGTGAGCGGGCGCCAGCGGGTCGATGCAGTCATCGACTGGCTCCGCCGCCCCGCCGCGACGCGCCCGAAGCTGCTGGGCCTGTATTTCGACACGGTCGACACCGCCGGGCACCATAACGGCCCCGACGCGCCGGGAACCAATGCCGCAGTTGCAGAGGTCGATGCGCTGATCGGCCGGCTGACCAGCGAGCTTGCCGCGCTGGGCCAGCCCGCCAATCTCGTCTTCGTCGCCGACCACGGCATGGCCGCAGTGGATGAAAGCCGCCGCATCCAGCTCGACACCGTCGCTGCCGCGAGCGACTTTCGCACGGTTGAGGAAGGTCCCTATGCCGCGATCGAGCCGCAGCCGGGGCGCGAGGCCGCACTGGCCAAGGCGCTGCTGAAGCCGCATCCGCATATGGAATGCTGGCGGCGCGCGGACATCCCGGCGCGGCTGCATTATGGGCGCAACCCGCGCACGCCATCCTTCCTGTGCCTCGCCAGGGTCGGCTGGACGATCACCACGCGCCCCGCGAGCGAGCCGCTGCGGCCGGGCGGGGCGCATGGCTATGATCCCGCAGCCCCGGAGATGGCGGCGCTCTTCCTCGCTTATGGTCCCGCCTTTGCCAGCGGCGTCACGCTGCCGCCGTTCGACAATATCCATGTCGCGCCGCTGCTCCGCCGCCTTGCAGGGGTGCCGCAGGCGCAGGCTGTCGATGGCAACGCAGCAGTGCTGGAGCCAGCGCTGAAACGCTGATCCCCCTTGCCAAAAACCAGTTTCGGACCGAAACTGATCGCATGATCTATTTCGAAGACCTGACGGTCGGGGACAAAGCCAGCTTCGGCTCTTACGCGGTCACGCGCGAAGAGGTGCTGGAATTCGCGCAAAAATACGACCCCCAGCCCTTCCACATCTCCGACGAAGCGGCAGCGCAGACCCATTTCGGGCGGCTCGCGGCGAGTGGCTGGCACACCGCCGCGATGACGATGGCGATGCTGGTCGAGCAGATGAAGGTCCGCCCCACCGCCAGCCTCGGCGCGGCGGGGATCGACGAGCTGCGCTGGATCAAGCCGGTGTTTCCCGGCGACACGCTGCGCTGCGAAACCGAGTTGCTCGAAAAACGCGAGTCCGAGCGACGACCCGAAATGGGCCGCACCCGCTCGCGCATGTTGGTGTTCAACCAGCATGACGAGCCGGTGCTGAGCTTCATCGCCAACGCGATCGTCGCGCGGAAACCCGCCGTCAATTAGCCCGGACGACGCCGGTCGCGACGGTTTTCGCGGCGCAGATCGCGGCGGTCGTCGCGATACTCGCGGCGATATTCCCTGCGATCGTCACGTCGGTCAGCGCGCGCTTCGGGCCGGGTGACCTCGCCCTGACGATAGTCCCGGCGATCCTGCCGCCGATCCTGGCGATAGGCGCGGTCATCCTGACGGCGGTCCTGCGCAAACTCGCGCCAATTTTCGCGCACCTCACGCCGGTCGCCGCGCCAATTCTGGCGGCGCTGCTCCCAATAGCGGCGCTGCGCGGCGCTCCAGCGGATCGGGCGGCGGTCGCGGTCATAGACGTAATAGCCGGTGCCTGGGTAATAATAGTCGCCATACCAGCCCCAATAGGGGTCACCATAGCCACCGCCATAATAGCCGCCACCACCCCCGCCATAGCCGACCGAAACGCCGCTATAGCCATAACCGTCGGTGCAGGCGGCAACGCCGAGCGCGGCGACGCCGACAAGGCCGAGCTTCACGATACGCAAACTGAACATGATGCTTCTCCCGGGCACGTTGTCGTGCCCTAATCGTTTGAAAACGGGGGAGAAGCGTTCGGGGTTCCCTCTGCTGGAGCATCTCTATCCTCCCCCGCCAGGGGGAGGATTATCGGGTATCAATGCCCTGGAAATCCAACCAATGCAGTGACGTGAATCCCCTCGGCTCGGAGCGCATCGGCGCCGCCCAGATCGGGCAGGTCGATGACGAACGCCGCCTGCGTCACCACCGCCCCCACCTTGCGCAGCAGCCGCGCGGCCGCGCGCGCGGTGCCGCCGGTGGCAATCAGATCATCGATCAGCAGCACGCGCGCTCCCGGCGCAACCGCATCGGCATGGATGGCGATGCGGTCGGTGCCATATTCCAGCGCATAATCCTCCGCCACGGTCGCGCCGGGCAGTTTGCCATCCTTGCGCACCAGCAGCGTCCCTGCGCCCAGCGCCAGCGCCACCGGAGCGGCGAAGATGAAGCCGCGCGCCTCGATCCCGGCGACCAGATCGACCGGGCCGTCCACCGCCTCGACGATCCGCTCGACCGCGCGGGCGAATCCGGCGGCGTCGAGCAACAGGGTAGTGATATCGCGGAACATGATCCCCGGCTTGGGGAAATCCGGGATGGTGCGGATCAGCGCGGCGAGATCGTCATTGGTCGGGGTCATGCGGCACGCTCCAGGGATTGGATACCGGGTCGGTTTATCAAGCCCCTCCCCTTTAGGGGAGGGGTTGGGGGTGGGGCCTGTCCTCTGGGCGATCGGTCTCTGCGAGACTGAGATGCCCCACCCCAACCCCTCCCCTGAAGGGGAGGGGCTTAACATGAAAAACGGCCCGGGAATCTCTCCCCGGGCCGTCTGAATATCGGTCGTTCGGACCTTAGTCCTTCACGTTCCGCCAAATCTGCTTCTTCGCGCCATAGGCAAGGAAGCAGAAGATCACGAGGAAGGCGAGGACCGCGAGGCCGGCGCTCTTGCGCGCTTCCATCTTCGGCTCGGCAGTCCAGGTCAGGAACGCCGCGACGTCGGCCGCATAATTCTTGGTCGTGGCCGCGGTGCCATCCGAATAGGTCACCTGCCCGTCCTTGAGCGGCGCTGCCATCGCCAGGTTTAGCGTGTGGAAATAGGGGTTGTAGTGCAGCCCCTCCGGCGTCTTAGCGTCGGGATATTTCCTGAGCAGCTTCTCAGGCTGGGCCTGATAGCCGGTCAGCAGCGAATAGATATAGTTGCTGCCGTCAGGCCGCGCCTTGGCCATCAGCGACAGGTCGGGCGGGATCGCATTGTTGTTTGCGGCCGCCGCGGCGATGTCGTTCGCATAGGGCGAGGGGAAGCGATCAGCGGGGATGCCGTCGCGGGTCGCCGGCTCACCCGTTTCAGGGTTGAGCGAGGGAACCTGGAAACCCTTGGCGATGGTCTTGATCTGACCCTCGCTATAGCCCAGCGCCGTCAGGTCGCGGAACGAGACGAGGCGCAGCGAGTGACACGCGGCGCACACTTCCTTGTACACCTGCAGACCGCGCTGCAGCTGACGCTTGTCATAGGTGCCAAGCGCGCCCTCGAACGAGAAGCCGCCTTCCGGGCCGTGGGCGTGTTCGTGGAACTCCGCCTCGACCGTCTTGGGCGTGGTCAGCCCGTTCGAGAAGGTGTCGATGATCCCGAGGAACAGGGCGAAGACGAACCCCAGCCCGACCAAAAATCCGCCGATGCGAACCATTTTCTTATGCCCCTCTTATTCGGCAGCTGCGGTCTGGAGCGGCGAGGTGCCACCCTTTCCGGCGAGCACAGCCTCGGTGATCGAGTTTGGCAGTGGGCGCGGACGCTCCATTGCGGACACGATCGGCAGGATCACCAGGAAATGCAGGAAATAATAGGCCGTCGCGAACTGACCGATCAGGATCACGCCCGGGGTCGGCGCCGCGCCGCCGACATAGCCCAGCACCAGCACGTCCACGAGCAGGATCAGCAGGAACCACTTGTAGGTCGGACGATAATTGGCCGAGCGCACCGGCGAGCTGTCCAGCCAGGGCAGGAAAAACAGCAGCAGGATCGAGCCGAACATCGCCAGCACGCCCCACAGCTTCGCCGACATGATGAAGTCGACGGTGAACGACTTCAGGATCGCGTAGAAGGGCAGGAAATACCATTCGGGCACGATGTGCGCCGGGGTCGAGAGCGGATTGGCCGGGATATAGTTATCCGGGTGACCCAGCAGGTTCGGCGCAAAGAAGATCAGCGACGCGAACACCAGCAGCGCCACGCCCACGCCCACGCCATCCTTGGCGGTATAATATGGGTGGAACGGCACCGTATCCTGCTCGTCCTTCACCTCGACGCCCGTCGGGTTGTTCGAACCCGGAATGTGCAGCGCCCAGATGTGGAGGATGACCACGCCGGCGATGACGAACGGCAACAGGTAATGGAGGGAGAAGAAGCGGTTGAGCGCGGCATTGTCCGGCGCAAAGCCGCCCAGCAGCCACACCTGCAGCGGCTC
>CAZWZP010000013.1:16298-31533 GCA_964638925.1 uncultured Stakelama sp.
AGCCGGTGATGACCTGCGCGCCCCAGAAGCTCATCTGACCCCAGGGAAGGACATAGCCCATGAAGGCGGTGGCCATCATCAGCAGGAAGATGACCACGCCGAGCAGCCACACCATCTCGCGCGGTGCCTTGTACGAACCGTACCACAGGCCGCGGGCGATATGGATATACACCACCAGCAGGAACATCGACGCGCCGTTGGCGTGCGCATAGCGGATGAACCAGCCCGAATTCACATCGCGCATGATATGCTCGACGCTGTCGAACGCGATTCCGGCATTCGCCGCATAATGCATCGCCAGCACGATGCCGGTGACGATCTGGATCGCCAGGAACATCCCGGCAAGGACGCCGAAGTTCCAGAAATAGTTGAGGTTGCGCGGGACGGGATAGCCGCCACCGATCGCACCATAGACGAAGCGCGGAAGCGGCAGACGGCTGTCCACCCACTTCATCAGCGGGCTCTTCGGCTCATACTGCTTTGCCCAGGGAAAGCTCATTTCTAGGTGCCCCCTCAGCCGACCCGGATCACGGTGTCGGAAATGAATGCATATTCCGGAACGACGAGGTTCGTCGGTGCCGGACCGGTGCGGATGCGACCGGCGGTGTCGTAGGCCGAGCCGTGGCACGGGCAGAAATAGCCGCCGAACGGCCCCTTATTCTCACCCTCGCCCGCGCCCAGCGGCACGCAGCCGAGATGGGTGCACACGCCCAGGGTGACGAGCCAGTTGGCCTTGCCTTCCTTGGTTCGCTCGGCGAGCGTCTGGGGATCGCGCAGCTCGCTGACCGGGGTCGCGTTCGCTTCGTCGATTTCCTTCGGCGTCAGGTTGCGCACGAACAGCGGCTGCTTGCGGAAGGTCGACTTGACCGACTGACCCGGCTGAATCGCCGAGATGTCGAGTTCGGTGGTCGACAGCGCGAGCACGTCGGCCGACGGGCTCATCTGGGCGACGAGCGGAATCGCGACCACGCCTGCACCGACACCGGCGAAAGCGACCGCGCCGATTGCGAGATAGTCGCGACGACGGGGATCCTCGGGACCTCCGTTGGAAGGCTCAATCGGCCCACCCGGAGGCGTGCCGCCGTTCTCACTTGCCATGCATCAGCCCTTGCACTTCAAATTCCGGCGTTTTCACGCCCCTGTCCCGGACAGCGCGGCGCGCGAACGCCACGCTTCACCCCCGGATTGCCCCCGGTGGCTGGCGGGCCTGATAGACGGCACGGGGCGACTTTGCCAACCGCCTTTTTGACCGGCGCGTGACACGCCTTGTGGGCGGCGCGCTCCCTGCACTATCGGAGCACGATGCGTGTTGCCCTGTTTCAGCCCTGTATCGCCGGGAATGTCGGCGCGGTCCTGCGCATCGGCGCGTGTTTCGATACGGCCATCGACCTGATCGAACCGATGGGATTCGCGTGGGACGACAAGCGCGTCGCCCGCGCCGGCATGGACTATATCGACCATGTCCGCGTGACCCGGCATCGCGACTGGGATGCGTTTCTGACGACCGTGAGCAGCCGCGTCGTGCTGTTCACCACCAAGGGCGCCGGTCGGTTCGACGAGGCCGCATATCAGCCCGACGACATATTGTTGTTCGGGTCGGAGGATGCGGGCGTCCCCGACCACGTCCATGACCGCGCCGACCTGCGCGTCAAAATCCCGATGAAGTCGGCGATGCGGTCCTTGAACCTCTCCGTCTCGGCGGGCATCGCGCTGTCCGAAGCGCTCCGGCAAACCAAAGGCTATCCGCAATGAACGAACTCGACCCCCAGCAGCAGCGCGCGCGCGCGTGGTTCGAGCAATTGCGCGATTCGATCTGCGCCGAGTTCGAGGCGATTGAGCGTGAGGCCGGGTCGGACGCGGCGTTCGAATACATCGCCTGGGACCGCGCCGATCCGTCGGGCGCGCCGGGCGGTGGCGGGGTGCGCGGGGTGATGAAGGGGAAGGTGTTCGAGAAGGTCGGCGTCAACGTCTCGACCGTCGGCGGCACGTTCGAGGGCGATTTCGCCAAGTCGATCCATGGCGCGGGCGAAGACCCCCGCTTCTTCGCCACCGGCATCAGCCTGGTCGCGCATATGGCGAACCCGCATGTCCCGGCGGTCCACATGAACACGCGCTTCCTGGTGACGACCAAGCGCTGGTTCGGCGGCGGCGCGGATCTGAACCCGCCGATTCCCTATGACGCGGACACGTTGGACTTTCATGCGCGTTTGCAGGCGGCATGTGACACACACGACCCCGCGCACTACCCGCGTTTCAAGGCGTGGGCCGACGACTATTTCTACATCCCCCACCGCAATGTTCACCGCGGCGTCGGCGGCATCTTCTACGATCACCTCGAAAGTGAGGACATTTCGACATGGGAGGCGAATTTCGCCCTTACCCAGGATGTCGGCCGCGCCTTCCTCGACATCTTCCCCGCAATCGTCCGCCGACGCATGACCACGCCCTTCACCGACGCCGACAAGGCGCTGCAGCTGGAATGGCGTGGCCGCTATGCCGAGTTCAACCTGGTCTATGACCGCGGGACGCTGTTCGGCCTCAAGACCGGCGGCAATATCGACGCGATCCTGATGAGCCTGCCGCCGCTGGCGACGTGGAGCTAGGATGGGCCTTCTTCCCGTCAAGCCCGGTGAGGTGGCGACCATCGTCACCAGCCTTGAAATGCGCGAACGCCCCCGCCCCCGGCCGATGCCCGAATCGCATCTGCAACTCGTGCGCTGGGAAGCCCCGAGTCCGGACAAGTACCGGAAATTGTTCGCGCGGGTCGGCTCCCCCTGGCTTTGGTTTTCCCGTCTGATCATGGACGAAGCGCGCCTGACCGCGATCATCCACGACCCGCGAATCGAAATTTTCGCCGTGGTCGATCGCCAGGGAATCGAAGTCGGGATGCTCGAGCTCGATTATCGCGAAGCCGCGACGTGCGAGCTGTCGTTCGTCGGGCTGGTACCGGAGCTGACGGGCGCAGGGCATGGCCGCTGGCTGATGGCACATGCGCTGATGCGCGCGTGGCGGCCCGATGTGACGCGGGTGTGGGTCCACACCTGCACGCTCGACCACCCTAAAGCGCTGGGATTCTACCGCGCGTCGGGCTTTGTGCCGTTCACCCGCGCGATCGAGACCTTCGCCGATCCGCGCATCACCGGGCACCTGCCCCGCGACGCCGCCCCTCACATCCCGTTGATCGACCCACCCAGCCGGCGATAGGCGGCGATCCGCACCAGCGTGAAGTACGAATAGGCCGCCGCCCCCGCCGCCGCGACCGGGATCAGCAGCACCGCATGAGCCAGCGCGCTCCCGCCAAGCGCAATCGCGAGCGACTGGGCCAGGATCACCAGCACGAATATCGCGGCGAACAGGACGATACCGACGCCGAAGCCCAGCAGTGCAACCCGCCAGCCATTGCCGGCGCTGAGGCGGAACCCGCGCTCGATCGCGCCAAGCAAACCGCGCTCGGGTTCGGCGACATAGGCCGGTCCCATCATCCAGGTGCGACCGAAGATATAGACGCCCGGCACGATGAACAGCGTGAAGCCAAGCTGAAGGATCGCACCATTTGCCAATGCCAGCAGCACCCATGGCAGCAGGCGCAGGCCGCTCGCCCGCATCATCTCGCCCACGCTCATTCCGCGCTGCAGATAGAGGTTGAGCAGCATCAGCGTGCCGAATTCGAGCGCCAGCGAGATCGCGACGAATGCGACGATGTTGGCGCGATAAAATGCGGCAACCGCCTCACGAATTTGCTCGGGCGTCGCGGTCGGTGCCAGGTCAATGGTGGTGGCCAGCATTCCGATTGCCAGGATCGGAAGCAGCAGAAACACCCCTGCGATCCGCACCAGCAGATCGCGATCGGTGCGCCACAGGCTCGCGGCGTCGGTCAGCGCACCGCGTAACGACAGGGTCATGCTGCGGCGGCCGCCTCGTTCCGGGCGAGCAGCGCGATATAGAGCTTGGCGACGAATGCGGTGCCGAGCACCGTGAAGCCGGTCGAGACTGCGCCGCCAACGATGGTGGTCAGCACCGAGGCGAGCGAGATGCCGTCTTCACCCCGTCCGGCGACAAGGTACATCACCGCGCCGAACGCAGTGGTCGCAGCGAGATTGGCCACGATCGAGACGATCGCATACAGGATCACGACGCCGATGATCTTGAGCACAACGCCGCGGGTCAGCCGCCACGAGCGCGCAAACGCGCCGATCGCCAGCCGGTCACCGACAACCGACGGGATCACTACGGCAAAGCGCGCCATGGCCCAGAGTGCGAGCACCAGCATCACCATGACGTAGAGGAACACCCACACCGCGACGCTGGGGGGGATATTCGGCATCGCGCTGCCCTGTAGCGAGGCGAGGTCGACTCCGGCGACCGCCAGCATGACCCCGACCGGGATCATCAGCGCGACCACGACGATGACCAGGACGATCATCAGCAGCAGCGCGGCGGGAAAACGACGTGTGGCAACCCGGCTCGCGTCGCGTCCCTGGGCCGGGTCGATCGCAAGCGCGGTCACGGCCAACTGTCCCCAGAAGCTGATCATCGCAAGGACGAATACGCCAAGGCCCAGCAGCATGGCGGTCCCCGGCGCGGCGTTCTGTTGCAGCCCAGACAGATTGGCCGAGATGGTGGTAGGGACAAAGATCGCCAGCAACGCGATCGGCAGCAGCGTGCCGAGATTGTCGCTCAGAAACTCCGCAGTCCGATCCCAGATATTACCCATACTGACCATGCGAACAGCCCCCTTTGGCCGAACCGTTAGCCGATCCACGCGCGGCGCGCCACATGCTTGCGCTGGCGCGTCCGGCATCGCATCTGGCAGAAATGGAACTGGTCGAAGGCATCGAATGGCGTGTGTCGCCCGGACGCGTCCCCTACCCCGAGGCGCTCGAAGAAATGGAGGCGCGCGTCGCCGCGATCCAGGCGGGCGAAGCGCGCGAGCAGATCTGGCTGCTGGAACATCCGCCGGTCTATACCGCCGGGACCAGCGCGGACCCCGCCGAGTTGATCGACCCGCGCTTCCCCGTGTTCGCGACCGGGCGCGGCGGGCGCTACACCTATCACGGCCCGGGGCAGCGCATCGGCTACGCCATGCTCGACCTGTCGCAGCGGAACAAGGATGTGCGCTGCTACGTCCACGCGGTCGAGGGTTGGGTGATCGCAGCACTGGGCGAACTGGGCATCAACGCCTTCCGGGCCGAGGGACGGATCGGGATCTGGACCCGCGACGGCGGTGAAGAGGCGAAGATCGGCGCGATCGGGGTGCGCGTACGGCGCTGGGTGACGATGCATGGTTTTGCCGTCAACCTCGACCCGAACCTCAATGATTTCGGCGGAATCGTGCCATGCGGGTTGCCCGAATTTCCGGTGACGAGCGCCGCAAGGCTTGGAAAATCCATCTCGCCTGAAACTTTTGACGCTGCCCTCGCGTTTGCATTTCCGGCCTTTCTCAATTCCGTGGGCGGGGCGTGTGCGCGCGTGCCCGATAGCGGGGCTTGAGGGCGTGGCGCGAAGCGTTTAATATCTATCTTGGCGCGGGGATTAAGCGGCGTTCCGCTCCCCGCCTTTTTATCTAGGGAGCCCAAACTTATGCGTGCACTTTTCACCAAGGCCGTTGCCGGTTCGATGATCGCCAGCGCCGCGCTGCTCGTTTCGGCGTGCGGCGGCACCACTGAGACCACTGCGGACAACACGACGGTCCTGGACGTGAACGCGACCGACCCGGTGCTCGACGGCACGACCAGCGACAACATGACCATGGTCGATGGCGCCACTGGCAACGACACCGGCATGGCCGGCGACATGATGGCGAACGACACCATGGGCAACGGCATGTAATCTGTCGGTTTCGGCAGACTCATGCAGGGCCGTCCGGGCGACCGGGCGGCCCTTTCGCATGGAGCGCCGGCCAAGCGCGTCCCAGCTGTCCCAAGGCGGGGCGCGGTCCCTTGCGCGGCCGCAACGACTCCCTGCCAAAAACCACTTGGGCGCGGCGACAAAACTCCGTAACCCAGCGCCGTGTCAGGGTTCGAGAGGGTTGGTTGATGTTCGCTTCGCGTCTGGTTTTCTCGGCAGCGTTGGGTGGGGCGATGCTCGCAGCGACACCCGCATCCGCGCAATTCTATTTGAAGGCACCGGAGATCGGCGGCCCGCGCATCACCGGTACTGAGCCGGGAATGCTCGCCTCGCCGTTGCCCGAGGCGACGCCGGTCGAGCTGCGCGCGGCGATGGTGTGGAACCTCCGCGCCGCTCTTAACGTCGCGGCGCTTCAATGCCAGTTTGGACCGACTCTGCTGACGCTACCCA
Source organism: uncultured Stakelama sp. (assembly GCA_964638925.1). Taxonomy (GTDB): domain Bacteria; phylum Pseudomonadota; class Alphaproteobacteria; order Sphingomonadales; family Sphingomonadaceae; genus Sphingomonas. The sequence goes on from CAZWZP010000013.1 coordinate 22,596, forward strand.
ACTACAACACGATTCTGCGTGACCACAAGGTCGAGCTGAATGACAGCTATGCAGTGCTGACCAAATATTTCATGCGCACATACAAGACACCAAAGGCCGGTCAGACCGCGCTCGACCAATATGGCACGCGTGTATACACCAGCTATTCGGCGGTCCATGCCCAGCTGACATTCTGCCAGACGGCGGATGCGATTTCGAATCAGGCTGTGTTCACTCCGCGGGGCAAATTTGGCGATCTGGCTGCCGAACAGCTGCCTCTGATCCGCAACAGCCTGATCCGATGGGGGGAGCAGCAATTCCCGATGTCGTATAACGCGCCGCCGCAATTCACCTATCCCGCCTTCGCGAACGAAAAATGCTGGCACAGGGGTGCCTACGCGCCCGAGCGCTGCACGCCAAAACAGAGGCGCTGAAGGAACCCGGTCAGCGGAGCCCGAGCGACTTGTGCGCCTGCAGCGTCAGGCGCCAGCGCGGGCGGGTGAGCGCAAAATCGACCGCAGCCTGGACGTTGCTGGCGGCATTTGCATCGTCCATCGGCTGAATCAGGAAATGGGCAAAGTCCCATTGCTCGATTTCCGCGACATCGCTCCCCGGCTGCGGCCAGACCAGCTTGAGCTCGTCGCCGCGTCGCTGGACCACCGTGCTTCCCGCTTTGGGGCTGATGCACACCCAGTCGATGCCGGGATGGACCGGCAGCGTGCCGTTGCTCTCGATTGCGATGCGAAAGCCGCGCGCGTGCAGCGCATCGACCAGCGCGTCATCGACCTGCAACATCGGCTCCCCCCCGGTCAGCACGACGAAGCGGTGATCGATGCCTTCGCCCCAGAACCTGGCCACTGCCTCCGCCAGCGCATCGGCATCGGCGAATTTGCCGCCGCCAAGTCCATCGGTTCCCACGAACTGCGTGTCGCAAAATTTGCAGATCGCGGTGGCGCGGTCCTGCTCGCGCCCCGACCAGAGATTGCATCCGGCGAAGCGGACGAACACCGCGCGTGCGCCGGCATTCACCCCCTCCCCCTGCAGGGTCAGGAACATCTCCTTGACCGCATAGCTCATGGCAACCGCCTCAGGCCGTAACCGCATAGCGCGTAGGATCAGGGATGCCCGCATCCTCGAAGCCCTTGGCACGCAGGCGGCAGCTGTCGCAGCGGCCGCAATGCACCCCACCGGGCGCGGGGTCGTAGCACGACCAGCTGAGCCCCAGATCGAGACCCAGTTCGGTGCCTTTGCGCACGATGTCCGCCTTGGTCATCGCCACGAGCGGCGCCTGGATGCGGAACGGATGCCCCTCGACCCCCGCCTTGGTGGCGAGTTCCGCAAGCTTCTCGAACCCCTCGATGAACTCCGGGCGGCAATCGGGATAACCCGAATAGTCGAGCGCATTGACCCCGATATACAGATCGCGCGCGCCCATCGCCTCGGCCCAGCCGAGCGCGAGACTCAGAAAGATCGTGTTACGCGCCGGGACATAGGTGACCGGGATATCGGCACCGACGCCGTCCTTGGGTACGGCAATGTCGGCGGTCAGCGCCGATCCACCGAACAGCGACAGGTCGAGCGGAAGGACAATATGCCGCTCCGCGCCGAGATCAATGGCGATCCGGCGTGCCGCAGCCAGCTCGACCTGATGCCGCTGATTATAGTCGATCGACAGGGCGAGCACGCGGTAACCATCGGCACGCGCACACGCAGCCGAGACATAGGAATCGAGTCCGCCCGAAACGAGGGCGACGGCATAGCTGGACTGGGTCATTCCCGCATCGCTAGCTCCTTTGCCGCGGTGCGGCAAGGAAACGCAGGGCGAGGTTCAGCGGCAAGCGCCCGTGCGGCGACCCTCATATTCGAACGAAAAGGGCAGGCCGCGGTTGATCCCCTGGCTCTCGATCCGGATCAGGCGCGGCGTCTCGACCACCACGCGGGTCGCGCCGTTACCGATGCCAGGGCAGCTATAGGTGATCCGCCCGCCTAGCGATCCATCCTCCACCACGAATCGGGTGCAGGTCGCACCGCGATGTTGCAGCTGGAGCAAAACCTGCGGGTCGGTGATGCAGATCGACCGCGTGGTGCCGTCGGGCGCGCGCAACAGCCACTCGCCCCGCTCAATCGAGGCGAGTGCGGTCAAGCCATTGTCGGCACGACCTGCGGCGCTCCCCGCAGCAAGCGGGATCAGCAGCGCGACAGCGGTCGCAAGGGGGCGAAGCATCTTCATTTCATCGCTCCTCTAGCACGTTTCACCTTTCAGTTTGCTGACGGAATCAGTCACGCGAAACTGTCGAGTGCAATCGGGAACTTCTTTGCGCAGAATGCGCAATCCACGGTGATGAAGCCGTTTTCGGCCATCTCTGCGCGGTCCTCGGCGGGAAATTTCGCCAGCACCGACCCGATATAATCGGGATCGCAACGGCATCCGCGGACCAGATCGCCCCCGGATTGGACGCGCACCTCATCCTCGTTGAACAGCCGCCACAACAGGGTTTCGAGCGACGTCGCCGCATCGGCCAGCTCGTCTTCTCCTACAGTACCGCCCAATGCCTCGACATGTTCCCATTCGGGGTGCGCCTCACGCGCGTGCAGACGCTCGCCGCCTTCCTCACCCTCGGGAAGATGCTGCAGGAACAGCCCGCCGCCGATGCACTTGCCCGCAGCATCGTGCCCGACGCCGAGCCGCACCAAGGTCGGGATCTGCTCCGACTGGTCGAAGTAATTTTCCGCCGCCTCGGCGAGCGATCCGCCGTCGAGCGGAACAATGCCCTGATAACGCTCGCCGGTCGTCGCCTGGTCGAAGGTCATCGCCAGATAGCCCTGGTTGAACAGCGCGTAGAGCGACGGATTGCTGCCGAGTTCCGCAAGCCGGTCGGCGTCGTACTGGACATAGCCGCGCAGCTCACCGGCCTTGTAGTCGCACACCATCAGGCTGACGATGCCGCCCTGCGCCTGCGCCTGCAGCGTCAACTGCCCGCCCGCATCCTTGAGCGTCGAGCCGAGCAAGGCGGTCAGCGTCAGCGCCTCGGCTAGCAGCCGCTCGATCGGCGCGGGATAGGCGTGCGCTGACAGAATCTCACCCAGCACCGGACCCAGCCGCGCGATCCGCCCGCGCGCATGGCGCTGGGGAATCGTGAAGTTGAGCGTGCGGTCGAGGTCGGTGGTCATGGCAATGCGTCCCTTCGTCACCCCCGTGAACGCGGAGGCCCATCTCGCGTCGCAAACCACGCGCAACACAGCTATGGGGTCGGCGGAAAATGCAGGAGATGGCTCCCGGCTTTTGCCGGGGTGACGGCTAAGTGGGGGGCGAAGCGGCCGCCGTCAACTCACCCGATCTGCCCGAAGCACCAGCGCAGCACCGCCTTTTGCCCGTGCAGGCGGTTTTCCGCCTCAGGCCAGATCAGCGATTGCGGGCCGTCGATCACCTCGGGCGTGACCTCCTCGCCGCGATGCGCGGGGAGGCAGTGGAGGAATTTGGCGTCGGGCTTGGCCTTGGCCATCAGCGCGGCATCGACCTGATAGGGCGTGAGCGCGGCGAGCTTTGCCTCGGCATGGAGCTGGCCCATCGAGATCCAGGTATCGGTGACGATGATGTCCGCCCCCGTCACCGCCTCAGCGGGATCGTTGACGCAGGTCGCCCGGCCCTTGCCCAGCGCCATCGCCGCCTCGGGCAGCGAGAAGCTCTGCGGACAGGCGGCGACGACGTCGAACTGCATCAGCCCTGCCGCCTCGACGATCGAGGCGAGGACGTTGTTGCCATCGCCGAGCCAGGCGACCTTGAGCCCGGGCCGCGCCTTGCCGCTTCCGAGGATGGCCTGAAGGTCGGCGACGATCTGGCACGGATGGCTGTCGTCGGTCAGGCCGTTGATGACCGGGACGCTGGCATAGTCGGCCATTTCCAGCAGCTTGGCATGGTCGTCGGTGCGCACCATGATCGCGTCGCAATAGCCCGACAGGACGCGCGCGGTGTCGGCGACCGTCTCGCCGCGCCCGAGCTGGCTGGTCGCGGCATCGAGCACGATCGCGCTGCCGCCGAGCTGGCGGATCGCCATTTCGAAGCTGACGCGGGTGCGGGTCGAGTTCTTCTCGAACACCATGGCGAGGGTGTGACCGGCGAGCGGGGCGTCGGCATCGACGCGCCCCTTGGGCAGGCCCGCACGGGCCGCCTTGCGGTCGATCGCCTCGGCCAGGATCGCCGCCAGCCCATCGGGGCCGGCGTCACTGAGCGACAGGAAATTGCGGTAGGTCATTTCAAATTCCTCCCCTGCTCCAGCAGGGGAGGGGGACCGCCGCGAAGCGGTGGTGGAGGGGCGGCGACGCAGTCGCCGATGATCCCGTCCGCCGCTTACGCCGCTGCGCGGTGCCCCTCCACCATGCTGCGCATGGTCCCCCCCCCCCCAGCAAGCTGGGGGAGGAACTAAGTTACGCCGCCTCCGGCATCGTGTAGCTGCGCGCACCCGCGCTCAGCTTTTCGACCGCCTCGGCGACATGGCTTTCGTCGATGATCAGCGGCGGCAGGACGCGGAACACATTCTCGCCCGCCGCCACGGTCAGCAGTCCGTGCTGGTCGCGCAGATGCGCCACGAAGTCGCGCGCGACCGCCGGCTCCTTCAGCTTGATGCCGAGCATCAGACCCTTGCCGCGAATTTCCTCGAACAGATGGTCGTGGTTGGGAATCATCTGCTCGAACGCCGCGCGCAGGCGCTCGCCCATCGCTGTGACATGGTCGAGGAAGCCGGGCTCCAGCATCACATCGAGCACCGCCATGCCCGCCGCCATCGCCAGCGGGTTGCCGCCATAGGTCGAGCCATGGGTGCCGAACACCATGCCCTTCGCCGCCTCTTCGGTCGCGAGGCACGCGCCGAGCGGGAAGCCGTTCCCGATGCCCTTGGCGACGGTCATGATGTCCGGGGTGATGCCGTAATGCTCATACGCCCACATCTTGCCGGTCCGACCATAGCCGCACTGGATTTCGTCGAGGATCAGCAAAAGCCCGTGTTCGTCGCATGCCTTGCGCAGCCCCTGAATGAACTCGGGCTTGCCTGCGGTCATCCCGCCCTCACCCTGCACGGTTTCGACCATGAAACCGGCAGTGGTGTCGTCGATCAGGGCAAGTGCCGCGTCGAGGTCGTTGAACGGGGCATAGTCAAAGCCGGGCAGCAGCGGCTCAAAGCCGTCGCGCATCTTCGCCTGATTGGTCGCGCTGATCGCCCCCATCGTGCGCCCGTGAAAGGCATTATGGAAGGTGATGATCTTGGTCCGCTGCGGGTTGCCGTTGACATAGTGATAGCGGCGCGCGGTCTTGATCGCGCACTCGATCGCCTCGGCGCCCGAATTGGTAAAGAACAACGTGTCGGCAAAGCTGGTTTCGACGATGCGTGCGGCCAGCGCCTCACCCTGTGGCGAGCCGTAGAGGTTGGACACATGCATCAGCGTCGCGACCTGATCCTGCACCTTCTTGATGAAGTCCGGATGGCTGTGGCCCAGCGCGTTGACCGCGATGCCCGCCGCAAAGTCCAGATAGCGCTCGCCTCGCTCGCCGATCAGGTAGCAGCCTTCGCCGCGCACCGGACGCACACCGCACCGTGGGTAAACGGGCATGAGCGGGGTGATCGACACGGGCAGCCTCCTTCGCAAAAAGAAAAGGGCGGCCCATCTGCGAACCGCCCTGACCGGACCCTAGGATTTCGTCCCCGGGGCGTCAACAATCGTGGGCAACGGCGGATTGGCATCAGGGAAACTGCAAGGGTAGAAATATCCGTGTAACCGCCTAAGCTGCAGGGGGCGCAACGGAGGCTGAAGTCCGACCCGACCCTTCAGGCTGCGGCAACCCGCACAGAGGTAGCAGGTTCGATCACGGTGCCCGGCGCGGGATTGACGAGACGAAGATGGTCATGATTGCGTCCAGCAAAGCCGAACTGCGCAATCGCGGGCCGATAACGCTATCGGCCATGCTTGCCGCCGGTGCGACACCCACGCCGCTGCTGGTATTGTTTGGGTGGCAGTTTGATGTCCCGATGCTGCGCGGGCTGGGCACTGTGCGTTACCCGGTCCTGCCAGGAACCGCCTTTGCCTTTCTGCTCATCGCCATTGCAGCGATGCTGCTCGCTATGGGGTTCCGGCGTGAATCGCGCGCGCTGTTAATCTTGCCGGCGGTGTATTTCCTGATCGTCATACTTCAGCACGTGACCGGGTTCGACACAGGAATATCGCAGCTTTTCTTCGCGGAAAAGCTCGCGCAGGTCGAACTCTACGGACGCAGGATCACGCCGCTCGGGCCACTTGCGATCGTCAGCCTCTTGATCATCGCATTTTTGCTACTCGCCTCGCCGAGCCGCAATGCACGCTGGTGGGCTGCCCCGGTCGCAAGCATTGCGGTGGCCGGGATGCTGTTGCTGCTGACCTTCACGCTCGCCGGGCAGGTGACTGCCAATGTCCGCTTTTTCGGCGTGACGAGCGCCCCCAGCATCGGTGTCTTATTGCTGTGCGCTTCGATACTGACGTCCCGCGATTTGCCGCGCGACGCCGCCATCTCACCGACATCTCCCTGGCATACGCTTCAGCGCATCCAGCCGATCATCATCGTCTCGGCGGTTCTACCCGCACTGATCCTCGTCTGGCTGCGCGGCGAGGCGAGCGAGGCGCAGTCGGAACTCTATTTCATGATTGCGATGGCGAACCTTCTCGTGCTCGCCGCGCTGCTCGCCTATGTGACCCACCGCGCCAACGTCCAGAACCGGATGCTGGCCGGCGGCGAGGCCAAGCTCCACTCGATCCTTGGTGCATCGCCCGATGCGCTGATCGTCACGGGGGACGATCTGGTGATCCGCACCTACAGCGCATCGACGCCGCAGATGTGGCGGTGCGGAGATATCGAACTGGCCGGCAAATCGCTCCATGCCCTGTTCGAGGCACCGATCGACACGTTCGACACGCTCATGCAAACGCCCAGCGGCACGCGTGGCGGCGCGATCATCACCACCGGCCAACGCTTTGACGACACCAGCTTCCCCGCCGAACTGCGCCTCGGCATCGCCGAGCAGTCGGGCGAACGGGTGTGCGTCGCGTTCGTCCGTGACCTGACCGACCGCATGGCGATGGAGGATCAGCTCAACGGTCTCAGCTTTCAGCTGATGCATTTGTCGCGGCAGAACGCGATGGGCGAACTGGCCGGCGACATCGCGCACGAGATCAACCAGCCGCTGACCGCCGCAACCAACTATGCTTCAACCGCCGCCTATGTGCTGGACCAGCGCGGTGACACCGACAAGGCAAGCGACTATCTCAAGGAGATCAGCGCCCAGCTGCTCCGCGCCGGGGGGATCATCAGCCGGCTGCGCGCCTTTCTCGCCAATCGCGAGATCGAGCTGCGCCGTGAGCCGCTGGAGGCGGTGGTGCAGGATGCGGTCAATCTGGTACGGATCGGATCGCGCCGGGTCAGCGGGCGGCTGAAGGTCGATATCCCGCACGACACCCCGCTGGTCTATGTCGATCGGATCCAGATTCAGCAGGTACTGGTCAACCTGTTGCGCAATTCGTTCGAAGCGTGCGACGAGGCCGGGCGCGAACCGCGGATCGAGATCGTCGCGCGGCGGTCGGGCGATCACCTGGTGGAAATCGAAGTGTCCGACAATGGCGCGGGATTGCCCGAGGGCTTTGCCGAGCGGCTGGGCCAGCGCTTTTCCTCGACCAAGGGTGAAACGGGACTCGGTATCGGCCTCAACATCTCCAAACGGATTGTCGAGGCGCATGGTGGCACCCTCATCGCCGAAAACCGGCCGCGCCATGGTGCGATCTTCCGCTTTACCGTCCCCGCGCTTGGCGACTTGCCGCAGCTATAGGGAAAGTTGATCGCTGAGTCGGAACCGTCCTGCCGAACGCGATCCTAGCTTTTGATCTTCCAGCCCGAGCGCAGCAGCGCGTAACAGGCCAGCGCCAGCGCGATGTCGAGCGCAAGGATCACCGCGCTGCCCACCAGGATCGGCGAGTCGGCGACGCCCAGAAAGCCGTAGCGAAAGCCCGAGATGATGTAGAAAAACGGATTGGCATGGCTGATCGCCTGAAACAGCGGCGACAGGCGGTCGACCGAGTAGAAGGTGCCCGACAGCAGGGCGAGCGGCGCGACGATAAAATTGGTCACTGCGGCGGCGTGGTCGAACTTCTCCGCCCAGATCGAGGTCATCACCCCCATCAGCGCCAGGAACAGCGACCCGAGCAACCCGAACCACAGGATCGCCCAGAGATGCACCGGGGTCACGCTGACCCCCGGCCACAGCGCCATCGCCAGCCACACCGCCGCGCCGACGCAAAAGGCACGCGTCACCGCGCCGCCGCACAGCGCCGCAAGCAGTTCGCCCGTCGACAGCGGCGGCATCAGATAATCGACGATCGTCCCCTGAATCTTGCCGACCAGCAGCGAAAAGCTGGCATTGGCGAACGCATTCTGGAGCATCCCCATCACGATCAGGCCCGGGGCGAGGAAATTGGCAAAGGGAATCGCGATCCCGCCAAGCGTGACGGTGCGCCCGCCCCCGCCCAAAGCAACGGTGAAAACCACGAGGAATAACAAGGTCGTGACCGCTGGCGCCCATACTGTCTGGAGCTGCACCTTGAAGAAACGGCGCACCTCCTTCACATAGAGGGTCCACAGCCCGCCCCAATTCACGTTACGGATGATCGGAACGCCGGGGCCGGCGATCATGCTTTCGGGCGTCGGGGACTGGTCGGTCATGCCAAGGCCGGTTAATCGCTGCCGCCACACCCGGCAACGGGATAGATTCTTTAGGGACGACAAATGAGCTGGACCGACGAACGGATCGAGACGCTGCGCAAGATGTGGGACAGCGGGCTGACCGCGACCCAGATTGCCGAAGAACTGGGCGGCGTGAGCCGCAACGCCGTGATCGGCAAGGCGCATCGCCTGGGCCTCGCCTCGCGCCCGTCGCCGGTCAAGGCC
>CAZWZP010000014.1:0-22542 GCA_964638925.1 uncultured Stakelama sp.
GCGCACGACCAGATCGGCGCGGCTGGCGAGCCAGTCGACGATCTTGCCCTTGCCCTCATCGCCCCACTGGGCACCGATCACCGCGACGTTGGCCAACTATCCGATCCTTTCAGGTTATGCGCGGTCCCCCTAAGCCCCAAGCCCGCGCACGTCCAGCATCGCGCGGTCAGCTGTCGAGCGTCGCGCGGACCTTGGCGGCGAGCTGGGCGACGCCGAACGGCTTGGCGATCAGCGCGGCGGCGATCCCCGCATCGGTGGTGATCGCATTCTCATCGGGGGTATAGCCGCTGGTGTAGAGCACTTTCAGCCCCGGCTGGCGCTCGCGCGCGCGGCGGGCGAGTTCGTCGCCGGTCATCTCCGGCATCACCACATCGGTGAACAACAGCGAAATCGGCTGCTGCCCGCGCGCCATGATGCGCAGCGCCTCGATCCCATCGGGCGCCTGCAGCACGGTATAGCCGAGCTCGCGCAGCGCCTCGACCGAATGGTTGCGCACCCGTTCCTCATCCTCGACCACCAGTACCACCTCGTCGGGCGATCCGGTGCGCAGCGCCCCCGCATCCGTCCCCGGATCGATCGCGTCGGGCGCGACGTCATGGCGCGGCAGCAGCAAGGTCACGCGCGTCCCCCGGCCCGGCGCGGTGTCGATCGCGACATGCCCGCCCGACTGGCGCGCAAAGCCGAAGACTTGGCTCAGCCCCAGACCGGTGCCCTTGCCCACACCCTTGGTGGTGAAGAACGGGTCGAACGCGCGCGCCGCGACCTCGTCCGACATGCCGACCCCGGTGTCCGCGACCGTCAGCGCGACATAGTCGCCAACCGCCAAGCCAAGCTCGCCCGCCTCGCCCCCGTCGAGCACACGGTTGGCGGTTTCGATCGTTAACCTGCCGCCATCGGGCATCGCGTCGCGCGCATTCACCGACAGGTTGAGGATCACATTCTCGAGCAGATTGGGGTCCGCCAGCGCCGGGGCCAACTGGCTCTGCAGCCGCGTCTCGACCGTGACCTTCTCGCCCAAGGTGCGCATCAACAGGTCGATCATGTCCGACACCAGCGCATTGATGTCGAGCGGCACCGGCGCCAGCGGCTGTTGCCGCGCAAAGCCGAGCAGCCGCTGGGTCAGCGCCGCCGCCCGCGTCGCGCCGTCGCGCGCGGCGACGATGTAGCGGTCGAGATCGGTCGTCCCCTGCGCGATGCGCCGCTCCAGCATGTCGAGCGATCCGATGATCACCGCGAGCATATTGTTGAAGTCGTGCGCGATGCCACCGGTCAGCTGGCCGACCGCCTCCATCTTGTGCGCCTGGCGCAGCCGTTCTTCGGCCGACATCAGCTGGCGCGTGCGCTCCTCGACTGCCTGCTCCAGCTCCTGCCGCGACCGGGTCAGCACCTCGCGTGCGTCCACAATGTCCTGGATATCGGTGCAGGTGCCGAACCAGCGGGTGATCGCGCCAGCGTCGTCGCGCACCGGCTGCGCGCGACCGAGGACCCAGCGATAAACGCCGCTATGGTGCCGCAACCGATATTCGATGTGATACGGATCGCCGGTTTCCAGACAGGAGCGCCACACCCCCCATGCGCGCGCCTGATCGTCCGGATGGAACATGTCGTTCCACCCTTCGCCATCGGTCGAGCCATAGGGGACGCCGGTATATTCATACCAGCGGTCGTTATAATAATCGTGGAAACCGTCGGGGCGGGTCGACCAGACCATCGGGTCGATCGAATTGGCGATGGCGCGGAACTTGGCTTCGCTCTCGCGCAGCGCGGTCACGGCGGCGGCCCGTTCCACCGCGTCCCAGGTCGATTGGGCGATGGCCTCGATCAGCCCGACCTCTTCCGGGCGCCATTCGCGCGGCTCGGCCTGATTGGCATAGAGGCTGCCGACCCATGCCCCGCCGCGCATCAGCGGGACGCCCACCGCCGCGGGCGAGTAGCGCGACAGGTCACTGCCCACGAAGCGCGGATCGTTGGCTGCGTCATGCGACACCAGGGTCTGCCCCAGCCGATAGATCGCATTGGCGGCGTTCATGTGGAGACGGCGTGTCCCTTCCAGCGAGGGCAGCTTGCCGGACGTGACACAGGGGCCGAACTGGACCGCGTCATTGTCGGTGACGCGGTAGAAGCCCACGCGGTCGATGCCCAAGCGTTCGGCGATTGCGGCCGCGCCGAGCCGCATGATCGCCTCGGGCGAATCCAGCGCACGCTGGCGCCCGGCAAGGTCGAACAGGAACGCCTGGTCCTGCGTCGCCGCCTCCAGGTCGGCGGCGGCCTTGCGCGCGGCTTCCTCCGCCTCGCGCCGTTCGGTGATTTCGAAAATGACGCCGGGAAAGCGCACCGCGCGTCCTTCGGCGTTGTAGCTGCAGCGGCCCTGCGCGGTGACCCAGCGTACCCGCCCGTCCGCGTCGACCAGTCGATACTCGCTCGAAAACGGGTCGCCGCTGCGGACGGCTTCAGTGACTCCGGCGCGCAGGTGTTCCACGTCATCGGGATGCACATGGCTGAGGAAGGCCACGCTCGACTCGCCCTGTTCGGCCAGGGTCGCATCGACGCCGTAAAGACGCGCCAGCCGCGCATCGGTGCGCAGCCGATCCGTGGCCAGATCCCAGTCCCATACCCCGACAATGTTGGTCGCCTGCAGCGCCAGCTGAAGCCGTTCCTCGCTCTCGCGCAACCGTGTCTCGGCAACGACCCGTTCGGTGACGTCGTTCGCTTCGACGAAGATCGCGGTGGTCGCGCCCGTGGCGTCCTTGATCGGCTGAAACACGAAATCGACCATGCGGGTTTCATCGACCCCGTCGCGCGTCAGCAGCACCGGCTGGGCGCTGGCGCGATAGGCAGTACCGGTCGCAAACACCTGGTCGAGCAGGTCGACGAACCCCTGGTCAATAATCTCCGGCAGCGCTTCCGCAACGGGTTTGCCGATCAGCTCGGTCCGTCCGGTCAGCGCATGATAGGCCGGGTTGGTCAGTGCAAAGACATGCTCCGGCCCCTCCAGCAATGCCACGGCACCCGGCGCTTGCTGGAACAATTCGTGCAGCCGTTCGACCTCGGCGCGGCGTTCACGCTGTGACAGGACCGCCGTGGTCGTTTCATTCCCCTGATTGAGAACGCCGCAGACCTGGCCATATTCGTCGCGGATCGGGGTAAAGCTGTAATTCCAATAGGTTTCACTCGGCACGCCGCCCCGTTCCATGTCGAGCCGCTGGTCATAGGTGGCAAAGCCTTCGCCCGTGGCAATCACCTGCGCGAATTGCGGACCCACCACGTCCCAGATTTCGGGCCATACTTCGGCGCCAGGACGACCCAGCGCGTCGGGATGGCGCTCGGCGGGGATCGGCGCCCAGGCGTCGTTGTAGAATAGCCGCAGCTCCGGCCCCCAATAGATCGCAGTCGGCATCTGCGACCCCAGGCAGATGCCCAGCGCAAAGCGCAGCGTTTGCGGCCAGCTGTCGGGCGGGCCGAGCGGGGTCGCCGCCCAGTCATGCTCGCGTATCCGACGGCCCATCTCGCCGCCTTGCTCCAGGAATCGAAGCTCGGAATACATGTGTTCAGCGTTGCGGGTTGCGTCCGCGCCTGTCAATGCGGGTTAGGCAAGGACTCGCCGAAAACCAGACGGTTAGAGCAGGCGGGCCAGGAGCAGGAGAAGCAGCGTGAAACTCGCCAGTCTGAAACAGGGTCGCGATGGTCGCCTCGTCGTCGTGTCGAGCGATCTCGCCTGGTATGCCGATGCCGGCCATATCGTCGGGACGCTGCAGGCCGCGCTCGACGATTGGGACCAATATGAGGGTGCGCTGCGCAACCTCGCCACCGATCTCGACCATGAGGTGATCCCGCGCGAGCGCTTCCACGAGCGCGAAGCCGCCGCGCCGCTGCCGCGCGCCTATCAGTGGGCCGACGGCTCGGCCTATGTGAACCATGTCGCGCTGGTGCGGCAGGCGCGTGGGGCGGAGATGCCCGAGACCTTCTGGCACGATCCGCTGATGTATCAGGGCGGCAGCGATGGCTTTCTCGGCCCGCGCGACCCGATCCCGCTGGCGGACGAGAGCTGGGGCTGCGACCTCGAGGCCGAGGTGGTGGTGGTCACCGGCGACGTGCCGCTAGGCGCGAGCCGGGAGGAGGCGCTGGCGGCCGTCCGGCTGGTCGGCCTCACCAACGACGTCAGCTTGCGCAACCTGATCCCGGGCGAACTCGCGAAGGGCTTCGGCTTCTTCCAGTCCAAGCCGGCCAGCGCCTTTTCGCCGGTCTTCGTAACCCCCGATGCGCTGGGCGATTGGTGGCAGGACGGCAAGCTGCACCGCAAGCTGATGGTCGACCTCAACGGCCAGCCCTTCGGCCGCGCTGAGGCGGGAGAGGACATGACCTTCGATTTCGGTACGCTGATCGCGCACGCGGCGAAGACCCGCGCCTTGGGGGCGGGGACGATCATCGGGTCGGGCACCGTATCCAACCGCGACGCCGATGGCGGCCCGGGCAAACCGATCGCGCAGGGTGGCGTGGGCTATTCCTGCCTTGCCGAAGTCCGGACCGTGGAGACGATCCGCGACGGCAAGCCGACGACTCCGTTCCTCAAGGCGGGCGATACCGTCCGCATCTGGGCCGAGGACGACAAGCACCACCCGATTTTCGGCGTGATCGAACAGACCGTCGGGGGCTGAAATGCCAAAAAAGTGGACTCACACCGGGGCATTTGCACATTTCAGCACCAAGCCAAGGAATGTGCAGTGGAGTTGGTCAGCGCGCAATGAGGATGAATCCACTGTTGTTGTGACGCTGTGGCAGGATCAATTTCGTAACGACGATGGCAAGTTGATCTATGTGAGACCAGCCTTTGATCCGGCACAACCTGACACGCGACCAGGCTTCCGCGAGTTAATGGATAATTTGACTTGGGCAGAGGCGAACAGCGCTTCGGAGTTTAAGGTCATCATGGCAGTTGCGAAGGATGTGACCGCACATCCGCGTTCTATCGCGCGATGTTTTCCAAGTGAGATTAAGATGCGTTTGACGGAATTGGACGTCAATACCGGCTATTTTCGTGCTGAGCAGGTCTTGTCTCATCAGTGAGAATCCAGCGATTTAACGGTAGTAGCCCGTGTCCTGGTTGTTGTTGTTTTTCATAGCGGCCGCCTCAGGCGGCAGCGGCGGTTCGGTTTGATTCGCCTGCCGCAGCCGTTCGATGGGCCAGTCGTGCAGGTAAAGCGCAGCGACCCGTTTCGTCGCACGCGTTTACCTGGATTTCGAACGGATCTCCCCCCGCTTGTCGGGACAAATGGAGCTGCCAGCGTGCGCGCCTGACCCCCTCGACCGGCAAGGGTGAAGCGGACGCGCAGCCGACCCGCCAGCGGGTCACCGCCGCCGATGGCGCGGCGAGCGGGTCGCCGCCCGGACGGCGGTGGCGCTTCATCAACAGCGCGATGGTGCGTCCGCCCGCTGCCGCCAGCTGAAGCTGTCGGCTCGCGGGCATCGCCATGTGCCGCGCTTCGCCCACCACAGCTCCCAGGCCGCGATGGCGCAACCCTTCCTCCATGATCGCAAGCAATTCGTCATCGTCCGCCGCCTCGGCATAAAGGACGCGCTTGGGTGCCAGCCCTGCCTGATACAGGCCCGGCGCGAACAGGTCGCGCCGCCGTACCACCCACAGCACCTGCCCCCAGGCACGCGCCGCGATCCCCGCGACGAACAGGGTCGCGGCGGCATCGTCGGTCAGGTCGGCGCTCGCCCCTGCCACCTCGTGCAATGCGTCGAGGCGCAGCCCGCCATCGGCGAGCCGCGTATCCATTTGCGCTATGCCGAACGGCAGCACCGGGCGACGGCGAAAGCCGCTGCGCTCAATGGTGCTCAGCGTCTCGCGCAGCTGGCTGATAATCGCGGGATCGGCCATGGTCCGATCTTCAAAACTCCGACTCGGTGAGTAAGTTCATTCTTTGTTCCAATTGCGCGTCAAGTCAACCTTGCCAAGCGTGATCCGTGCCGTATCATTCACCTATCACACCATTTCCCAGGGGAAGTTCATGAAGCCCGTTTCCGGCGCGATTTTGCTCGCCACCGCCTCGCTCCTGTCGATCCTGCCTGCCGCGGCCCAGACTCCGGCCGCTGCCCCTGCCACCGCCACCGTGGATCCTGCACCGATGATCGACACTTGGCCCGGCCCGTTCGACGGCGTTCCCCAGTGGGACAAGGTGACCCCGGCGATGTTCCCCGCCGCATTCGAGAAGGGCATGGCCGAGGCACGCGCCGCCTTCGCCAAGGTGCGCGACAATCCCGAAGCGCCGACCTTCGCCAACACGATCGAGGCTCCGGCCAAGGTGACGACGTCGCTGGCGCGCATCTTCCCGGTATGGGGCGTCTATACCAGTAACCTCGCCAACCCTGAGGTGCAGAAGATCGCGCGCGAATGGAGCCCGAAGCTGTCGGCCTTCTCGACCGAACTCAGCCTCGACCCCAAGATGTTCGCGCGTGTGAAGACCCTCTACGACAAGCGCCAGACGCTCGGCCTCAATGCCCAGCAGATGCGCCTGCTCGAACGGACCTATCGCGATTACGTGACCTCGGGCGCGCTGCTCAATGAGGCGCAAAAGGCGGAGATCAAGCGGATCAACGGCGAACTGTCGGTCGCCTATACCGAATTCAGCCGCCGCGTGCTCGCGGACGAAGAAACCGCAATCATCATCGACAATGAGGCTGACCTCGCCGGCCTGCCCGACAGCTTCAAGGCGAGCCTCGCCGAAGAGGCCAAGGCGCGTGGGCAGGCGGGCAAATGGGCGGTCAAGAACACCCGTTCGTCGATGCAGCCCTTCCTGATGTACGCCACCAACCGCGCGCTGCGGGAGAAGGTGTACAACGCCTATATCAATCGCGGCGACAATGGCGGCGCGACCGATACCAACGCGATCATCGCCCAGATCCTGAAGCTGCGTCAGGAGCGCGCCAAGGTGCTCGGTTTCAAGACCCATGCGCATTACCGCATGGACGACACCATGGCCGAAACGCCGGAGAATGCGACCAAGCTGATGATGTCGGTCTGGCCCGCCGCAGTCGCGCGGGTGAAACAGGAAGTCGCCGATATGCAGGCGCTCGCCGACGAAGAGGCGAAGGCTGGCAAGGGGCCCAAGATCAAGATCGAGGGCTGGGACTATCGCTTCTACGCGGAAAAGGTCCGCAAGGCGAAGTATGACCTCGATGAGAGCGAGGTGAAGCCGTATCTTGAGCTGAACAACATGGTCAACGCCATGTTCTATGCCGCCGGGCGTCTCTACGATCTGGAATTCAAGGAAAATACCGGCACGATTCCGGTGTTCCAGGCCGATGTGCGGACGTTCGAGGTCAAGCGGTTGGGCAAGACGATCGGCGTCTTCTACCTCGACAATTTCGCGCGCGCGGGCAAGCGGTCGGGCGCCTGGGCGACCAGCTATCGCAGCCGTTCGGGGCTGCGTGGCGACAATATCGTGCTGGCGTCGAACAACAATAATTTCACCAAGGGTGGGGGCGGTGAGCCGACGCTGATCAGCATCGACGACGCCTCGACCCTGTTCCACGAGTTCGGCCATGCGCTGCACAGCCTGCTCGGCAATGTCTATTATCCGGGCCTCGCCGGCACGCCGCGCGACTTCGTCGAATATCCCAGCCAGGTGAACGAAAACTGGCTGCTCACCCCCGACGTGCTCAACCGCTTCGCCAAGCACTACAAGACCGGCGAAGTGATTCCGGCGGCGCTGGTGGAGAAGATCGAGAAGGCGTCGACCTTCAACCAGGGATTCGACACGGTCGAATATCTCTCATCCGCCATTGTGGACATGCAACTTCACAATCGCGACACCCCGGTGACTGATCCCGATGCGTTCGAACGCGACACGCTCGCTTCTTTGAACATGCCGCGCGAGATCGTGATGCGGCACCGCCTCCCGCAATTTAACCATCTATTCTCGTCCGACGCCTATTCGGCGGGCTATTACAGCTACCTCTGGTCGGAAACGATGGACGCCGACACCTGGGCCGCGTTCGAGGACAGCGGCAATGTCTGGGACAAGGGCGTAGCGGACAAGTTCCGCACGATCCTGTTGGAAACAGGCAACGAAACCGACCGCAAGGAAGCGTACAAGGCGTTCCGCGGCCGCGACCCGGACGTCAACGCGCTGTTCAAGCGTCGCGGGTTCCCGACCGGGAAGTGAGGATATGGGGGCGCTGCCGGAGGTCACTCCGGCAGCGTCACCTCCCAGTCGATCGGCTTGAACGATCCGTTGTTGGACTGCAGCGCCGAACAGGCGGTCAGTCCGATGACGAGATCCTCCATCGCCCGAAACACGATCCGGTCTCCCGCCTTGCTCAGCGGCGGATCGACGCGCAGTTCGCCCGTTTCCCCGTCGACTGGCACGTTCATGAAGCAATTGAACGCGGTCGGGATCATGTCCTTCTCGACCCCATAAGGCGCTAGCGCGGCGGCGAGGTTGCCGAAGCAGCCGCGATGCGGATCGGTGTCGCCATAGATGATCCGGAACGTATCCTTCGAACATGGCGTCAGCAGGAAATCGTGCCGCCCGACATCGTCCGCGACGATCTCGAGCAGCACATTGCTGCGGTTCGAATAAAGTTTGTCGCCCGTCGTCAGGTAGATACGGCTGGCATAGTCCAGCGTCCGACCCGACGAGATCACCTCGCGGATGTCATCCTTGCGATAGGCGAGCAGGTCAGCGACCTGTTCGCCGGTCGGGTCGGTCACGGTCAGTAATGCGCCCTTGGGCAGCTCGAAGGCGACGCCCGAGCGCGGTGCAATCCTATGCGGCATCCTGCGCGCCCTCCCGCCCACGGAACGGGCAGCGCCATTCGGGATCGACGATCCGCCCGCTATATTGCCGCGCCTCCGACACCGTGCCGTGCTGTGCGAGCATCGGATTGGCCTCGCCCGCCAGTGCGATGTCGCGCGCGACGATCGCTTCGCGCAACTTCTCATAGCGGCCCTGCGCGCGGAGCTGCTCGAACTGGTCGTGCAGGTTGAATACCAGTGCGGGGCGCTCGAATCGGCGTGCCGGGCGGCTGGCCTGCGGGTGCAGGCCGACGACGAAAAACGCTTCGCCACCGAAGCT
The DNA here is from genome assembly GCA_964638925.1 of uncultured Stakelama sp. Classification (GTDB taxonomy): domain Bacteria; phylum Pseudomonadota; class Alphaproteobacteria; order Sphingomonadales; family Sphingomonadaceae; genus Sphingomonas. Next base: position 9,081 of record CAZWZP010000014.1, read on the forward strand.
GAGCGAGAAATGCGGGTCGTCCGGATCATGGCTGACACGCGGGTCCGGCATTTGGCCCAGCCATTCATCCTTGTCGGTCAAGGATTGGACCCGCGCCCACAAATTGGCCTCAAATGCGGGTTCGTCCAGGTCGCCGTCCTGCTCGAACAGCACGACCAGCGACTGGAACAGCTCGGGCTCGGCGCGGTAGCTCGCGGCAAGGTCGTGCAGGTTCGGCAGGATGCGCAGATCGTCCCAGGCTGACGCGATATCCTTGCCGACCACAAAGCGCATCCGGTCGCGGCTCAGTGCCGACTTGGCACCGACGCACGGAAACGCGGTCGATTTGACAAAGGCGCGGAAGCGCTCCGCCAGCGGGTGTGCGGAATCGTCGCAGGGTTTCAGCATCACCGCCCAACGCATCGCGGCGCGCGTTGTTCAAAATGAAAAGAGCCGGCCTCCCGCAGGAAGCCGGCCCTCAATTCACGCCGTCACGCAACCGGCTTAGCGGCGGCAATAGCCCGGACGGTCCGACCGGTCGATTTCGCGGCCCGCCAGCGCGCCGACGACACCGCCCAGAATCGTGCCGAGGGTCTTGTCGCCACGACCTGCGATCGCGTTCCCGGCAAGGCCGCCGGCGATCGCGCCGACGATCGTGCCGCCGTCGCCGTCACGGCACTTTTCCGCAGCGCGCGAACGCGACTGGTAGCGGCGGTCGCTGCGGCGATATTCGCGATAACCGTCACGGTGATAGCCGCGATCATCGCGATATTCGTAACGGCCCTGCGCCGATGCCTGCGTCGCCGGGACAAGCGCAGTGCCGGTCATCGCGAGGGCGGCACCGATCAGGGAAAGCTTCTTGAACATGTCGTGTCTCCTTGTTCGTGCAATTCGTTGAACAAGGGATTCGCACAATCGCGTTGAGCGCTGTCTGAATGCGCTCGTTATCGGCGGTTCAGGGTCATTGCTGAAATCATAAGGGGGGTGCCGGTGCGCCCGCAGCGCCCAAGGGGGGAGTGCCTTCGTCCCGGTACGCAACGCGGGAGATCGGGCGGGGCGTTCGGATCGCACCGGCATGTCGGGCAGGTCCGCGAAATACGCCGCGGAACAGCTTGGCTGTCGTTTAGCTGAATGCCGACCAACCCAGGCTGAACAGGGCTGTTATCTGAGGTTCAGCTTTGCGGCGCGAATGCGGCCGCTATGTAGGGGGCTGCGATGCGTATCCTCCTGTCGATCCTGCTGATCTTGCTGTTCGTTCCGGGCTGGTCGGGCGAGCCACGGCTCCCGCTGCTGCCACGCGAGGCCGCGATCCGGGGAGAACGGGTCGCCCTCGACTGGCGCAATCCGGCGCGGACGCAGCTGGGTGGTCTCACCTTTCTCGGCGGCGTGGCGCTGGAAGGTCGTGGAGCGGCATTTGGCGGGTTTTCGGCGATGATGATTGAGGGCGAGCGCTTCACCCTGCTCAGCGACGGCGGCAACATCGTATCGTTCGACATGGGCGCCGACTGGACTCCGCGCGCGGAGCGCTTTGCCGAGCTTCCACTGGGTCCGGGCAAAGGCTGGCACAAGCGCGAGCGTGACAGCGAATCACTGACTCGTGATCCTGCGACCGGCCAAATCTGGGTGGGGTTCGAACGGGCGAACCAGATCTGGCGCTATGCCCCCGGCTTTGCGCGCGCGGAGCAGCATGTCGCTCCTCCGGCAATGGCAACCTGGCCCAGCAATGGCGGTGCAGAGGCGATGGTGCGGCTACGCGACGGGCGGTTTGTGGTGCTGGCGGAGGGGCGCAAGGGAAGCGCGAAGGGAACGGTGCGTGGGCTGATGTTCAGCGGTGATCCGGTCATCGCGCCCCGGCACGGCTTCACGTTCAGCTATCGTCCGCCGCGTGGGTTCAAGCCGACGGAGATCGTGGAATTGCCCGACGGACGGCTCGCGGTGCTCAACCGGCGCTTTGCATTGTCCAGCATGTTCACGGCAGTGCTGACGATCGTCCCGCGCGCCGCGATTCGGCCCGGTGCAATCGTCGCGGGGCGGGAAATCGCGCGATTCGAACCGCCGGTGCTGCACGAGAATTTCGAGGCGATGGCCGTAACGCGGGAGGGCCGGGACACGATTCTGTGGATTGCGTCGGACGACAATCAATCGTGGATGCAGCGCTCGCTGCTGCTCAAGTTCCGGCTGGAGAAATAAGCGGGCCGGTGCCACGATCCGCAAAACACCGAACGGCCCGCATCCCATGCGGGAGCGGGCCGGTCGTAAACGGCGAACCCCGCAGGGATCAGGCCGCGGCAGTCGCCTTCTTGACGATCTCGCGCTTCAGGCGGCGCGCGCGCAGCGACAGCTTGTCGTCGCCGGTCTTGAGCAGCCAATTGTCGAGGCCGCCATTATGCTCGACCGAGCGCAGGCCGTGAGTCGACACGCGCAGACGGATCGAACGCTCCAGCGAATCGGACATCAGCGTCACATTCTGCAGATTCGGCAGAAAGGTACGCTTGGTCTTGTTATTGGCGTGGGAAACATTGTGTCCCACCTGCCGGCCCTTGCCGGTCAGCTCGCAAATGCGCGACATCGGATCGTTCCTAGGTTTCTGGCCTGTCCGGCAACGCCGGGAAAGAGCGGCCCGATAACGGGACAGGGCGATTTCGTCAACCGTGCATCGCCCTGTATCGCACCGTGCGCGCAACCCCTATGGTCAATGATGCGTTATTTCGCAAACGATTCAACTGGGGAGATCGAACCGATGCGTGGACTTCTGGCGATTCTGGGCCTCGCGGCCGTCGTGGTCGTGGTGCTGATGTCACTGGGTATGCTCAGCATCAACATGCAGTCGGGCTCGCTTCCGACGATCAAGTTCGAAGGGGGCAAGGCACCGAGTGTCGCGGCTGATGTCGGCGATGTCGGCATGGGTACCACCAACAAGACGATTCAGGTGCCGACCATCACCATGGAGAACAAGACCATCCAGGTTCCGACCGTCGAGGTCCAGAAGGCGCAGCCGACCCCGGCCGCGCAGTAAAGCGTTCACCTGCTAAGGCGGCGGCGCGCAGTGGCGGGCCGTCGCCCTTTGGGCCATAGCAGCGACATGTTTCCGCTACCCGAACCCATGCGCGCCGCGCTCGACGCCGCCCGCGCCGCTGCCGAAACCAGCGAGGTGCCGGTTGGTGCGGTGGTGATGCAGGGCGAGCGGGTGGTCGCAGTCGCCGGTAACGCGCCCCGCACGCTGCACGATCCGACGGCCCATGCCGAAATACTTGCGATTCGCGCCGCAGCACGGGCGCTGGGACGGGATCGACTCGAAGATTGCGATTTGTGGGTGACGCTGGAGCCGTGTGCAATGTGCGCCGGGGCCATTGCCCATGGCCGAATCGCCCGCCTCTATTACGGGGCCAGCGATCCGAAGGGCGGCGCGGTCGAGCATGGCCCGCGCTTCTTTACACAGCCGACCTGCCATCACCGACCTGAGGTCTATCCGGGGATCGGCGAGGGCGAGGCGAGCGCGCTATTGCGCGACTTCTTCGCGGCGCGGCGGTAATCTCCCTCTCTCCGCTCGCGGGGAGAGGGCCGGAGAGAAAGGGGCTGATGTAGCGGCTCCTGCCGATCCGACAGCCCCCTCTCCCGGCGGCGCTTCGCGCGCCACCCTCTCCCCGCAAGCGGAGAGAGGGTAAGTCGCTCTCAAGTTCAGCGCATGTCGCTTTCCCGAATCGGGACGATCTTGATTTCAACACGGCGGTTCTGGGCGCGGCCCTCGATCGTGTCGTTCGACGCGATCGGCTGGGTCTCGCCATAGCCGAGCGTTTCAAGCCGGGCAGCCTCGACCCCGCGCATCACCAGATAGTCGGCGACAGCGCGCGCGCGGCGTTCGGACAGCGCCTGATTATGCGCGTCCGACCCGGTCGAATCGGTGTGGCCATATACATCGACATAGGTCTGGTTGTAGCGGTCGAGCACGTCTGCGACCTTGTCGAGCGTCGGGCGGTATTGCGCCTGGATGGTCGAACTGTCGGTCGCGAAAGTGATGCCCGACGGCATCGACAGGATCAGTTCGTCGCCGCGGCGGATCACCTCGACATCGGTACCCGCAGTGCGCTCGCGAATCTCGCGCTCCTGCCGGTCCATGTAATTACCGATTGCAGCACCCGCGACCGCGCCGATCCCGGCACCGACGATCTTCTCGGTGCGGTCGCGGCGCCCGCCGACGATGTCGCCAAGCAGATAGCCGCCCAGCGCGCCGCCGATTGCGCCGATCCCGGCCTTCGACATCCGCTGCTCGCCAGTGACCGGATCGGTGACGCACGCGCCGGTCAGTGCCAGAGCGGCGATAGCGGGGATGACTGCCCAGTTGGTTGGATTACGCATTGATTACCTCCATGAACTTTCACGCGCCAAACGGTCCGGACACGTCCGTTGTTCCGCCTGCGCATCAAAGCGGCTGTAATCCCCCGTTGTGAAACGGGGCTGAATGCGACTATGGGGGTGGCAGGCCAATGGACCCGCTTCCCCCCATACCCTGGATCGACGTCGCGATCATTCTCGCACTGATCGCACTCAACGGCGTGTTCGCCATGTCCGAACTCGCCATTGTTTCGGCGCGCAAGGCGCGGCTGGAGGCGATGCTGCGCAGTGGCCGTCGCGGGGTGCAGACCGCGCTCGACCTGGCGTCCGACCCCGGCAAGTTTCTCTCAACCGTCCAGATCGGCATCACCCTGATCGGCATCATCAACGGTGCCTATTCGGGCGCGAGCCTGGGGATGCCGATGGCCGCGCGAATCGCGGCGCTGGGGGTGGGTGCGGAACTGGCGCAGACGATCGGTTTCGCGATCGTCATCGTTTTTACCACCTATGCCTCGCTCATCATGGGCGAGCTGGTTCCCAAGCAATTCGCACTCCGCTCGCCCGAGCCGATCGCTGTGCTGGTCGCGACCCCGATGCTGTGGCTGGCGTGGATCACCGCGCCGGTCGTGTGGGTCCTCGACCAGAGCAGCGCGCTGGTCTTCCGCGTCCTTCGGCTCAACCGCGAATCCGAGAATCGCGTGACGGCCGAAGAGCTCCACATGATCTTTGCCGAGGCGACGCATTCGGGCGTGATCGAAGAGCATGAGCGATCAATCATTTCCGGCGTCGTGCGTCTGGCCGACCGTCCGGTGCGGGAGGTGATGACGCCGCGCACTGAGGTCGACTGGATCGACGTCAACCTCGACGAAGCCGCGATCCGTGCGGCGCTTGCCGTAACCCCGCACACCCGCCTGCCGGTTGCGGACGGGTCGGTCGATGCGGTGATCGGCGTGGTGCAGGCGCGTGACGTGGTGACCGCGCTGATCGAAGGGCATCCGCTCGACCTGCGTGCCCTCGCGCAGACCGCGCCGGTGCTGCCCGATCAGGTCGACGCGATGGACGCGCTTGGTGCGCTGCGGCGCGCGGCGGTGCCGATGGGCTTCGTCCATGACGAATACGGGCATTTTGAGGGGATCGTGACCCCCGCCAATCTGCTCGCGGCGATTGCGGGCGAATTTCTGTCCGACGTCGATGCGGGCGACAATCCGTCGATTATCGTGCGCGACGACGGGTCGCTCCTCGTTTCGGGCCAGCTTGCTGCAGATTCCCTCGCCGACCGGATCAAGATCGAGCTGCCCGAAGATCGCGACTATGCGACGGTCGCTGGGCTCGCGCTGGCGGTGCTCAAGCGGCTGCCGAACGAGGGCGAGAGCTTTGTCGAGCAGGGCTGGCGCTTCGAGATCGTCGATATGGACGGGCACAAGATCGACAAGCTGCTGATCAGCGAGATTGAAGCCTAGTTCTCGGCGTCGCGCTCCGCTGCCCCGCGCATCGCCTCTTCACGCGCCGTCTTCCACCGTCGATGCAGGTGCCGACCCCACCAGATGATCGCGATGGCGCCCGCGGCGAGCAGCGCAATCAGCAGGAAATGGATGACCGTCGCCCATTCGAACGTGTCGGCCATTCCGGCGGGAGGCACATAGGGTTTCTCGTCCATCTCGCCGTCTCCCCGCGCATTGCAGAGGGACAATGCGTGAGGAGGGTGATCGGGTGCATCACTCCTTCGACGCGCTGCGCACTTCCTGCACCGCAGCGAGTTGCGCGAGCTTGAGGAATTCGTTGCGCCAGTAACCCTGCGGGTTGCCGGCGAGGCCGCGGATCGCGGCATAGCTGTACCCGCCGAGATATTTGTCGCCGCGCAGTTTCTGGCCGAAGGCGGCGACCGCGGTGGCGAAGGCCATGTCGCCGCTCGGCGCGGGGGCTTCACGCAACAGCGACGCGGCGATCGGCTTCTCGATCAACCGTGACGCATCCTCGCCCGGCAGCTTGTAACGCAATTTGACGAAGGCCAGCTCGCGCCCCGACGCGCTTGGCGCGGGCGGGCGGTTGCCGTCATAGCGGCGGTCGGGCAGCCAGCCCTTTGCGCCGGTGGGCACGACTTCGTAGAGCGCGGTCACCTGATGCCCCGCGCCGATGTCGCCCGCATCGACCGCGTCATTGTCGAAATCCTCCTCGGCCAGCGCGCGGTTTTCGTATCCGATCAGGCGATACTGGCTGACCTGCGCCGGGTTGAACTCGACCTGGACCTTCACGTCCTTGGCGATGGTGAAGAGCGAGGCGGATAGCTCGTCGTCGAGCACCTTCTGTGCCTCCATCGCCGAATCGATATAGGCGTAATTGCCGTTGCCGAGATCGGCGATGCGCTCCATCAGCGCCTCATTGTAATTGCCCTCGCCAAAGCCGAGCGTGGTGAGCGTGACGCCGGTATCGCGATATTTCTTCACCATCGCCTCCAGCGCCTTGTTGTCGCTGACCCCGACGTTGAAGTCGCCATCGGTGGCGACGAAGATGCGATTGATCCCGCCCTTGATGAAATTCGCGCTGGCGATGTCATAGGCGAGCTGGATCCCTGCCGCCCCCGCCGTGGAGCCTCCTGCTTCAAGGCAGTCGAGCGCCGCGCGGATATGCTTGGGGCTGGAGGTGGGGTCGAGCACGACTCCCGCCGCCCCGGCATAGACGACGATCGAGACGCGGTCCTTTGGCGTGAGCTTGTCGGCCAGCATCGTCAGCGCGCGTTTGACCAGGGGCAGCTTGTCATCGCTGCTCATCGACCCCGACACATCGACGAGGAAGACGAGATTGGCGGCGGGACGCCCCTGCGCGGTGACGTCATAGCCGCGCAGCCCGATGCGGACGAGGCGGGTGTCGGGGTTCCACGGCGTCTGTGCGACATCGGTGGTGACGCTGAACGGCGCTTGCCGCGAGGCGGGCAGGGGGTAATCGTAGCGGAAATAGTTGATCATCTCCTCGGTCCGCACCGCTTCGGCGGGGGGCGTCTGCCCCTTTTGCAGAAAGCGGCGGACGTTGGAGTAGGCGCCGGTGTCGACATCGACCGAGAAGGTGGAGACCGGCGCGGTCGCGACCGACTGGACGGCGGCAACTTCCTTTGCCGCATAGCGTTCACGATTGTCTCGCGCACCATAGGGCGCTGCGGCGGCATAGCCCGGTGCGACCTTCATCCGCGCCGAATCTGCAGCCGAACCGGGCGCAATCGCCTGAGGTGCCGGGGCGGATACCATCGGCGGCGGCGACGGCGGGGCTGGCGCGGCAAAGTAGCGGCGCTGCGGCATCGCGGACCCGGGACGATATCCACCGCTGCCGGTCTTGCAGCGCACCGGCGAGTCATTGTCGGCGCGCGGCGGGGCTGGTGGGCGCTTCTGCGTAGCGGGCGGGGGTGGCGCGGCTGCACCCAGCAGCAGGGAGAGCGAAACGAGCGCAGCGGTGCGGTGCATGGGCGGTCCCCTTGGTCGCGATGGAACCAATGGGCTGCGCCTGCCCGTATGAGCCGCAGATGAACGGGTGATAATGTTACATGGAATGACTGAAAGTGTCAGAATTCGAGGTCAGTCCCGCTCCCGCGCCACTTCGCGCCAGCCAATGTCGCGGCGGGCAAAACCGGTGGGAAAGTCGATCGCATCGACCGCGCGATAGGCGGCGCCCTGGGCTTCGGTGACGGTGGCTCCGGTAGCGGTGACGGTCAGGACGCGGCCGCCCGCTGCGACCAGCTGCGCCCCGTCGAGCTTCGTGCCGGCCTGAAACACCTTCGCGCCGGTCGCCTGGGCTGCGGCGATCCCCTCAATCGTGCCTCCGGTCTCCGGAGTGCCGGGATAGCCCCTGGCGGCCATCACCACCGTGAGCGCGGCGTTGTCGGAGAAACGCGGCGCGGCACGACCGGCGAGCGCGCCCGCTTCGGTCGCCAGCATCAATTCGAGCAGATCCTCCTCCAGCCGCATCATCAGCACCTGACACTCCGGGTCGCCGAAGCGGGCGTTGTATTCGATGAGCTTCGGACCGGTGCGGGTGAGCATCAGCCCGGCGTAGAGTACGCCCGAATAGGGGGTTCCGGCCTTGGCCATCCCCGCGATGGTCGGCTTGATGATCGTCTCGATTGCTTCGGCTTCCAGCGCGGGGGTCAGCACCGGGGCGGGGCTATAGGCACCCATGCCGCCGGTATTGGGTCCGACATCCCCGTCGCCCACGCGCTTATGGTCTTGCGCCGATCCGAACGTCACGAAGTCCGTCCCGTCGGTGATGACGAAGAAGCTCGCCTCCTCGCCGTCCAGAAATTCCTCGATCACCGCTTCGCCGCCGGGCTTTTCGAAGATCGCGGCGATGGCGGCCTGTGCCTCCTCCTCACTCATGGCGACAGTGACGCCCTTGCCGGCGGCGAGGCCGTCCGCCTTGATGACGACCGGACGGCCAAAGTCGCGCGCCAGCACCGCGCGGGCCGTGTCGAGGTCGCGCACGCGGACATAGCCGGCGGTCGGAATATTCTCGCGCGCGCACAGATCCTTGGTGAAACCCTTTGATCCCTCCAACTGGGCTGCTGCGCGCGATGGACCGAACACCGGCAGACCGGCGGCGCGCAGCGTGTCGCTGAGGCCATCGACCAAAGGCGCTTCGGGGCCGACGACGATAAAGCCGATATTGTGCGCGCGGCAGAATGCGATCACCGCCGCATGATCGGTGAGCTTTACATCATGGCACGTCGCATGATCGGCGATTCCGGGGTTGCCGGGGATCGCGTGGAGGCTATCGAGCCGGGGCGATTGCGCGAGCTTCCAGGCGAGCGCATGTTCGCGGCCACCCGACCCAAGCAACAGGACGTTCATGTCAGACCCCTTCGACGACGATGATATGCCGCGGCTCGTAGCCGAGGGGCGGGAGGGGGACAATGATGCGCCGCTGTCGGTCGGCGAATTGTCGCAGAAGCTGAAACGGATGGTCGAGGGCGAGTTCGGCCATGTCCGGCTGCGCGGCGAGATTTCGGGGTATAAGCGCGCGGCGTCGGGGCATGTCTATCTTGCGCTCAAGGACGCCGACGCGGTGATCGACGGCGTGATGTGGCGCGGTGCCGCCGACCGTCTGCCGTTCCGCCCGCAGGACGGGATCGAGGTCGTCGCGACCGGCAAGCTGACCACTTATCCTGGGCGGTCCAAATACCAGATTGTAATCGACCGGATGGAACTGGCTGGCGAAGGCGCGCTGATGGCGCTGTTCGAGAAGCTCAAGGCGCAGCTGGCGGGCGAAGGGCTGTTTGATGTCGCGCGCAAACAGCCGCTGCCGTTCGCGCCGCGCGTGATCGGCGTCGTCACCTCCCCCACCGGCGCGGTGATCCGTGACATTCTCCACCGCCTTGCCGACCGCTTCCCGACGCGCGTGCTGGTCTGGCCGGTCAAGGTGCAGGGCGATGGCGCGGCGGCGGAGGTCGCGGCGGCGGTGCGCGGTTTTGATTCAATGCCGCTGGACGCTCCGGTCCCGCGCCCGGATCTGATCATCGTGGCGCGTGGCGGTGGCTCGATCGAGGATCTGTGGGCGTTCAACGAGGAGCCGGTGGTGCGCGCGGTTGCGGCCTGCCGCATCCCGATCATCTCGGCCGTAGGGCATGAGACCGATACGACGCTGTGCGATTTCGCGGCGGATGTGCGTGCGCCGACCCCCACCGCCGCCGCCGAAATGGCAGTGCCTGTGCGCGCGGACCTGTCCCACCATATCGCGACGCTGGCGCTGCGCACCGAACGCTGTGCGCGTCGCTATCATGAGCGCGGCACTGAGCGGTTGCAGGCGCTGGTCCGCGTGCTCCCGCGCCGCGACGCGCTGCTCGGGCCGCAGCGGCAAAAGGCCGATGATCTTGCCGCGCGGCTGGATCGCGGGCTGGAGCGGCGTGTGACGGTCGCGCGGGGGGTGCTCGACCGGGCGGGTGGGGCGCTGCGCCCGGCGGTGCTGGAGCGCAAGCTTGAAGGACTGCGGCATCGGCTGGAGGGGGCGGGCAAGCTGCTTGACGCGGTCAATCCCGACAATCTGCTCCAGCGCGGCTATGTCCGCGTCGCGGCGAAAGCGACCGGCAAGGTGATCGCCAGCGCTGCCGACGCACGCGCCGCCGGGGCGCTGACGCTCCATTTCCGCGATGGTCTTGTGGACGCGCGGGTTGAGCGCAGCGGCGGCAAGCCCTATGCTGAAGACAAGCCCGAACAGCCCGGCCTGTTCTGACCCGACCCCGAAGCGAAGAGTGAGCGTAGCCATGCTGATGTCGTCCAATTCCGCCCGTCCGGCGCGGCTGCATTACATGGCGAACGGCTTTCGCGTCCTCTCGTCGGGCGACCATGTCGTGTGCGCGGTGAGCGGGGAGAACATCCCGCTCGACGCGCTGCGCTATTGGAGCGTGGCCGATCAGGAGGCTTATGCCTCGGCCGAGATCGCGACCAAGGCGATGACCGCGACGTGAGGAAGATTGGGGGCACGCTCATCGCCGGCACGGCGCTCGTCCTGATGGGGACGTGCAGCATGGCTCCCGAGACGATCGCGCACGCCGTCGTTGCGCCCCCGCCGCCGGTTGCTGCTCCGCTGCCGACCCAATCGGCGCAGGCGCGCAACGCCTTTCGCTTTGACGGGCCGATGATCCAGGGCGGGACCGTGCTCGGCACTGCGCCCGCACTGACCAGCCGCCTCACCCTTGACGGCCGCGCCGTTCCGGTCGCGCCCGATGGCCGCTTTCTGATCGCGTTCGATCGTGATGCCGGGGCCAGTGCGGAACTGATCGCGACCCGTGTCGATGGCAGCACACTGCGCCAGACGCTGAAGATCCAGCCGCGTGCGTGGCGGATCGAGCGGCTGAACACGCTGCCGCGCTTTGCCCAGCCCAGCGCCGAATTTCAGCGCCGCCGCCCCGCCGAGCTGGCACAGATCAACGCCGCGCGGGCGAAATCGCACGATGTACAGGGGTGGCGACAGGAGTTCATGTGGCCGGTGACCGGGCGCATCTCCGGCCTGTTCGGGTCGCAGCGCATCTACAAGGGCGAACCCGGTGCCTATCATTCGGGGGTCGATGTCGCCCGTCCGACCGGTACGCCGGTGATCGCGCCCGCCGATGGCGTTGTGATCCTCGCCGCGCAGCAGGATTTCACGCTGGAGGGCAAGCTGTTGATGCTCGACCATGGCATGGCGCTCAACAGCGCGTTTCTGCATTTGTCGCGGATCGACGTGAAGGTCGGTGACGTGGTGCGGCGGGGCCAGACGATCGGTGCGATCGGCACCACCGGCCGTTCGACCGGGCCGCATCTCCACTGGGGGATGAAATGGGGCGAAGCACGCATCGACCCGTTGCTGATTGCCGGGTCGATGCCGGTAACGGCGGATTAGAACCGAAGCGCGTAATCAGTCGCCTGTGGCCCGCAGCCAGCCGGTAACCGACAGCCGAGGGCTGTCCGCCCAGGGCGCGACCTGACTAACGCTGTGCGTTTGCGGCACTGCGAACAGGCTGAGCGTGTTGAACGCCGGGACATAGCCCTCGGCAATCCCGCCCGCGCCGCCGTGGAATAACAGCAGCCCGCCCCATTCGGCGCGCCAGTGCGGGGTCAGCCCAAAAACATAGGCGGCGCGGCGGTTCTTGCCCGGAACATCATCGGTATGCGCGGTCAGGAAATCGCCGCAGCGATAGATCGTCGCCTGTGCGTCGGCGAAGGCGATGTCCTGCGCCCCGCTGATCCGTGCAAGCAGGTCGATCACCGGCGCACTCGACATGAAGCGGGCAAAGCTCGTCAGGGGATCGTTCAGCGTGGCGCGTACGGCGGGATCGTCGGGAACGTGAATGGAGTCGTAGCGATACTGGAATCCGGTGCGCGCTGCGGCGTACATCGTTTCCTCAAGCCGCTCGCGCTGCGCATCGGTCAGTGCCGCGAGCACTGCGGGGACCGTCTCGAACACCCGTTCGCCAGAGTTCATCACTTGCCGCCAGTCGTCGCGGGCGAGCAGATGCGGGGCCAGTGCAGCCGCATCCGCCTCTTCGAGGAACGGCGCGATCTGCACCCTGCCGGTGCGCGCGAAGCGCTCGGCGAGCGCTTCGGCGTCGATTGATGGGGCGAGGGTGAAGCCGGTGTCACTCATGCCGGGGTCAGCACCAGCCCGCCGTCACCCTCGCTCACCTTGACGGTGCTGCCGTCCTTGACCTCGCCGCGCAGGATCGCGTCGGCGAGCGGGTCCTGCAGATAGCGCTGCACCGCGCGCTTGAGCGGGCGTGCGCCATAGACCGGATCGTAACCCACCCGACCCAGCCAGTCGCGCGCCTCCGGCGTCAGGTCGAGCGTGATCTTGCGATCCTTGAGCAGCTGACCCAGCCGTGCGACCTGAATGTCCACGATCGGCGCCATCTCGCTGCGGCCGAGGCGGTGGAACAGCACGATCTCGTCGAGGCGGTTGAGGAACTCCGGGCGGAAATGGCCACGGACGATCTCCATTACCTGCGGCTCGACCGCCGACACGTCCTGCCCATCCTCCAGCTGGGTGAGGAACTGGCTGCCGAGGTTCGACGTCAGCACAATGATCGTGTTGGTGAAATCGACCGTGCGGCCCTGTCCGTCGGTCAGGCGGCCGTCGTCCAGCACCTGGAGCAGGATGTTGAACACGTCACCATGCGCCTTCTCGACCTCGTCGAACAGGATCACCTGATAGGGGCGGCGGCGGACGGCTTCGGTCAGCACGCCGCCTTCCTCATATCCGACATAGCCCGGAGGGGCGCCGATCAGGCGGGCGACCGAGTGCTTCTCCATGAACTCGCTCATGTCGATCCGCACCATCGCGCTTGAATCGTCGAACAGGAATTCGGCGAGCGCCTTGGTCAGCTCGGTCTTGCCGACGCCGGTTGGGCCAAGGAACAGGAAGCTGCCGAGCGGGCGGTTGGGATCCTGAAGCCCGGCGCGGCTGCGGCGGACGGCGGTGGAGACGGCCTTGACGGCCGCCGCCTGTCCGATCACCCGCTTGCCGAGTTGCTCCTCCATCGCGAGCAATTTCTCGCGCTCGCCCTCCAGCATCCGGTCGACGGGGATGCCGGTCCAGCGGCTGACGACGCCGGCGATGTCGTCGGCGGTCACTTCCTCGCGCAGCATCGCGACGCCGGTGGTTGCTTGGGCCGCCTCCAGCTGCTTGGTCAGCGACG
>CAZWZP010000014.1:22553-22811 GCA_964638925.1 uncultured Stakelama sp.
TAGTTGAGCTCGGCCATCTTGGCGAGGTCGCCGGCGCGTTGCGCCTGTTCGAGTTCGAGCCGGGCGGCGTCGAGCTGCTCCTTGATCTTGGCTTCGCCCGCGATCTTGTCCTTCTCCGCCTGCCAGCGGCCGGTCAGCTCGGCACTCTGCTGTTCGAGATTGGCGAGTTCGTGGCGTAGGTTGCCCAGACGATCGTGCGACGCGGCGTCGGTTTCCTTTGCCAGCGCCATCTCCTCGATCTTGAGCTGCACGATGCGG
>CAZWZP010000014.1:22858-31364 GCA_964638925.1 uncultured Stakelama sp.
CGAGGCGGCCTCGTCCATCAGGTCGATTGCCTTGTCGGGCAGGAAGCGGTCGGAGATATAGCGGTTCGACAGCGTCGCCGCCGCGACGATTGCCGCGTCAGTGATCCGAACCCCATGATGCAGCTCATATTTTTCCTTCAAGCCGCGCAGGATCGAGATCGTGTCCTCGACCGTCGGCTCGCCGATGAAGACGGGCTGGAAGCGCCGCTGGAGCGCGGGGTCCTTTTCGACATATTTGCGATATTCGTCGAGCGTGGTCGCGCCGATGCAGTGCAGCTCGCCGCGCGCGAGAGCGGGCTTGAGCAGATTGCCGGCGTCCATCGCGCCTTCGCTTTTGCCCGCGCCGATCAGCGTGTGCATCTCGTCAATGAACAGGATGATGTCGCCCTCGGCGCCCTTGACCTCGTCGAGCACGCCCTTCAGTCGCTCCTCGAACTCGCCGCGATATTTGGCACCGGCGATCAGGCTGCCCATGTCGAGCGCCATCAGCTTGCGGTTCTTGAGCGTGTCGGGGACGTCGCCATTGGCGATGCGCAGCGCCATGCCTTCGGCGATCGCGGTCTTGCCGACGCCGGGGTCGCCGATCAGCACGGGGTTGTTCTTGGTGCGGCGGGCGAGGATCTGGATCGTGCGGCGGATTTCCTCGTCGCGGCCGATTACGGGATCGAGCTTGCCGTCCTTGGCCGCCTGGGTGAGATCGCGCGCGTATTTCTTGAGCGCGTCATAGCGGTCCTCGGCCCCGGCCGTGTCGGCGGTGCGGCCGCCGCGCAACTGGTCGATCGCGGCGTTGAGCGCTTCGGGCTTCAATCCTGCAGCGGCGAGCGCGCGCCCGGCGTTGGTGGTGCTGGAGAGGGTGAGTGCGAGCAACAGCCGCTCGACCGTCACGAAGCTGTCGCCGGCCTTGCCCGCAATCTGTTCGGCCTGGTCGAGCACGCGGACGGCGTCATTGTCGAGGCCCGGTGCCTGTTGCGCCCCGCTGCCGGTGACGGCGGGGACGCGCGCGAGTGCGGCGTCGGTTTCGGCGACCGCGCGCTTCGCGTCGCCGCCCGCAGCCTGAATCAGACCGGCGGCCATACCCTGTTCGTCTTCGAGCAGCGCCTTGAGTAGATGTTCTGGGCTGATCCGCTGATGGTTCATGCGGATCGCGACGGTCTGCGCCGACTGGAGGAAGCCCTTGGCGCGGTCGGTGAACTTTTCGAGATTCATGATGGTCCCTGTAGTCTTTCGCTGTCGGAGATGGTGTTGCAGATTTACAACACAAGGTCCGTGGCAACACTATTTCGCGCGTGCCGATGCTGCAGCGCGGATCGGTCAGCGGCAAGTTGGGAAAATAACGCAGACTTGCGCGGCTTCGACAGGCCGGTATGTTGTTGCGGTCGATACCTTCCACACTGGGAATTCTCCACACCATGAAATCAGCCTTTGCCAGCCTGACTGCACTCGCGGTCGTGCTCAGCGCCCCAGCTTATGCCCAGCAGGCTCCCGCCCCGACCGTGACGGCGGTCCCGGTCGCCGATCTCGTCAAGCGCGTGGACATTCCCTATGAACAGTTCGTGCTGGCCAACGGCCTGCGCGTCATCGTCCATACCGACCGCAAGGCGCCGATCGTCGGCGTCGCGGTATGGTATGATGTCGGGTCGAAGCATGAGCCCAAGGGCAAGACCGGCTTTGCGCATCTGTTCGAGCATCTGATGTTCAACGGCTCCGAAAATTCGCCGGGCGAGTTTTTCGAGCCGCTGAAGGAAGTCGGCGCGACCGACTATAACGGCACCACCAATGCCGACCGCACCAATTATTTCCAGACCGTGCCGCGCGCGGCGCTGGAGCGCGCGCTGTTTCTGGAAAGCGACCGCATGGGCTATCTGCTCGGCGCGGTGACGCAGGGTAAGCTGGATGAGCAGCGCGGCGTGGTGCAGAACGAGAAGCGCCAGGGCGACACCCAGCCCTATGGCCTGCTGCGCTACAAGATCACCGAGGGGCTGTTCCCGGTCGGCCATCCCTATCACCACTCGACCATCGGTTCGATGGCGGACCTCGATGCCGCCAGCCTGGACGATGTGAAGAACTGGTTCCGCCAATATTATGGCCCGAACAACGCGGTGCTGGTGCTGGCCGGCGATATCGACGCCAAAACCGCACGCCCGCTGGTTCAGAAATATTTCGGCGCGATCAAGGCTGGTCCCAAGACGACCGAGCCCAAGGTGACCGTGCCCACGCTGGCCGAAGCCAAGGCCGAGGTGATGAAGGATCGCGTGGCGGTGACCCGCATCTATCGCATGTGGGCGGTGCCGGGGATGCGCGACGCGGATTCGACCGTGCTCGACGCGTCGATCGGCGTGCTTGGCGGCCTCGCCAGCTCGCGGCTCGATAATATCCTGGTCAAGCAGGAGAAGCTGGCGGTTGGCGTCGGCGCGTTCAACCAGACGCTGGCGCAGGCCGGCATGGTGCTCATTTCCGCCGACGTTCGTCCGGGCGTCGATGCGGCGACCGTGGGCAAGCGGTTGGATGAGATCATCGCCGATTATCTGAAGAACGGTCCGACCGCAGAGGAGCTGGAGCGCTACAAGACGCGCACCGCATCGTCGCGCATCCGCGGCCTTGAGTCGGTCGGTGGCTTCGGCGGCAAGGCGGTGACGCTGGCGTCGGGCGCGCTCTACATGAACGACCCGGGCTATTACAAAAAGCAGCTCGCCCAGCTGGCGGCGGTGACGCCGCAGCAGGCGCGCGACGTGACCGCTAAATGGCTGTCGCGCCCGGTCTATTCGCTGACGATCGAGCCTGGCGCGCGCGAAGCCTATGCCGAGGCGGCAGTGACGCCGCGCGAAAAGGCTCCGGACGAGGTGGTCAAAGGCACGCGCGGCGCGCTGCCCGATGTTGCCGACGTCAAGGATATCGACTTTCCGGCGATCAGCCGTACCAAGCTGTCGAACGGCATCGAGCTGGTCTATGCTCAGCGCGACGCGGTGCCGGTGACCCAGGCGGTCATCAGTTTCGACGCCGGCGTGACGTCCGACGTGCCGACCGCGCTTGGTACCGAGCGGATGGCGCTGGCCCTTCTCGAAGAGGGGACCAAGACCCGCAATTCGGTTCAGATCGCCGAGGCACAGGAGCGGCTGGGCGCGGGTATTGACGCGGGCAGCAACGCGGATCGCGCGACCATTTCGCTGTTCACGCCCAGCCCGAACCTCACCGGCTCGCTCGACCTGATGGCCGACCTCGCCCGCAACCCGAGCTTCCCGCAGGCGGAGGTTGAGCGCGTGCGTAACCAGATGCTCGCGCAGATTGCGCAGGTTCGCTCCAACCCGGCGGGCTTGGCACAGATGGCAATGCCAACGCTGATCTATGGCAAGGATTCGCCCTATGCGAAGACCGCCGCGCTGATCGGCGACGCAGCGGCGGTGAAGAAGCTGACCCGCGATGACCTGATCAATTACTACAAGGCGTGGATCCGCCCGGAAAAGGCGAAGATCTTCGTCGTGTCGGACCGTCCGCTGACCGAGGTGCAGGCCGCGTTCGAGGCGAAGTTCGGCGACTGGAAGGGTGAAGGCACCGCCGGCACCAAGGATTTCGCCGCCAAGCCGCAACAGGCCGCGCCCAAGATCCTGCTGATCGACCGGCCCGATTCGCCGCAGTCGCTGATCCTCGCCGGACAGATGACGCCGGTCGACCCGTTCGGCGATCCGATCGCGCTGGGTACCGCGACCGAAGTGCTGGGCGGCGATTTCCTGTCGCGCATCAACATGAACCTGCGCGAGGACAAGGCGTGGTCGTACGGCGCGCGCGGCGGCATCAGCCGGCTGGAGCACGCGGTGCCGTTCACCGTTTCCGCGCCCGTGCAGGCCGACCGGACCGGCGATTCGATCGTCGAGATCCAGAAGGAACTGCGCAGCTATCTGGGCGACAAGGGTATCACCAAGCTCGAGTTTGACCGTTCGGTGATCAGCGCGATTCGCCGTCAGGCGGGTCAGTATGAAACCGCAGGGGCCGTGCTGGGCGCGATGCAGTCGAACGACTTCCTGCGCCGTCCCGACGACTATCAGGAGCAGATCGCGAAAAAATATCGCGCGCTGACGATCCCGCAGGTTGACGCTGCGGCACGCGCGGCTCTTGACCCGAGCAAGCTGGTCTGGGTGGTGGTCGGCGACGCAGCGAAGGTGCGGCCGCAGCTTGACAGCCTCGGCCTGCCTGTCGAGGTGGTGAAGCCCGAAGCCGTCGGCCCCGGTGCCGGCGGCAACTGAGGCGACAACGGATTACAGGAGAGCAGAGCATGGCGAATGTCGATGGAAGCTGGGATACCGTAACCCACTCGCCGATGGGCGATCAGAAGGCGACCCTGACTGTCACCAGTGATGGCGACAGCTTCACCGGTACCTATGCCGGTGCGATGGGCACGACCGATATCAAGAACGGCAAGGTCGATGGCGACACGCTGAGCTGGTCGCTCGACATCACCGTGCCGATGCCGATGACGCTGACCTGCGAAGCCACGGTCGATGGCGACGCGATCAAGGGCACCGTCACCGCTGGCGCGTTCGGCAGCTTCCCGATGGAGGGCACGCGCGCCTGAGCCGGGCGATGCCGTGACGTGAAATGGCCCGCTGCCCGTCAGGGTGGCGGGCTTTTTCATGGGCTCGGGGCAACTCCTGGCGGCTGGGGCGTTCTCCCTTGCATAGAGGGAGATTTCAGATGTTACGTGCCGCCTTCATTTTCGCGATCATTGCGCTGGTGCTTGGCCTGCTGGGCTTTGGCGGGATCGCAGGGGTCGCCTGGGATATCGCCAAGATCCTGTTCTTCATCGCGCTGGCGGTGGCCGCGCTGTTCCTGATCCTGGGCGTGACGATCTACAAGAAGGTGACCTGAGCTTAGCGGGTCACGCGGGTGACGTGACCCATTTTGCGGCCCGGACGCGCTTCGTGCTTGCCGTAGAGGTGGAGATGCGCCCCGGGTTCTGCGAGCAGGTCATGCCAGGCGTCGACAGCGTCGCCGATCAGGTTGCGCATTTCCACCGCGGTGCCGGTTAAGCCGACCGGGCCAAGCGGCAGGCCCAGCACAGCGCGGACGTGGTTTTCGAACTGCGAGGTTTCGGAGCCTTCGATCGACCAATGGCCGCTATTGTGGACGCGCGGGGCCATTTCGTTGAACACCGGGCCGTCGGGCGTGGCGAAGAATTCGCAGGTCAGCACGCCGACATAGTCGAGCCGCTCGGCAATCCGGGTCGCCAGCGCGATGGCGGCTGGGGCCTGGTCGAGGATCGCGGCGGGCGCCGGGGCCGTCGACCGGTCGAGGATGCCGCCGACATGTTCGTTATGCGGGGTCGGATAGGCGACGCTGACGCCATCGACGGCCCGGACCAGCAGCACCGAGAATTCATGGGTGAAGGTGACGAAGCCTTCCAGCACGCATTCGCGCCCGCCGAGCGCATCCCACGCCGGATCGGCTTCGGCGGCGGAGGTCAGGCGGACCTGGCCCTTGCCGTCATAGCCCTCGGTCGCGGTCTTGAGGATCGCCGGGGTGCCGATCGCGGCGAGTGCGGTGTCGAGATCGGCGCGGGAAGCGACTGGATACCAGGGTGCGGGACGACCGCCGCAGGCTTCGGCCAGCCGCTTCTCGTTCCAGCGATGCGCGGCGGTCTCTAGCGCCGCACGGCCCGGGCGTACCGGCGCAAAGGCGGAGATCGCGTCTACCGCCGCAAGATCGACATTCTCAAACTCATAGGTAACGACGGCGCAGTCGCGCGCGAAGGCGGCGAGTGCGGCTTCGTCGTCATAGCCAGCGCGCGTGAAGGCGGCAGCGACATCGCACGCCGGGCCGCTTTCCGGCGCGTAGATATGGCAGCGATAGCCGAGCTGTGCGGCGGCGACCGCGATCATCCGGCCGAGCTGGCCGCTGCCAAGGATGCCGAGGGTGCTGCCGGGGGGGATTGCGGTCATTCGGGATCCGTGGCGACGCTCTCGGTCTGGCGCGCGCGCCATGCCTTGAGCCGGTCGGCGAGGTCCGCATCGCTGGTAGCGAGGATCGCGGCGGCGAGCAGGCCGGCGTTGATCGCGCCCGCCTTGCCGATCGCCAGCGTGCCGACGGGGATGCCGCCGGGCATCTGGACGATCGAGAGCAGGCTATCCATGCCCTTCAGCGCCTTGGATTCGACCGGCACGCCGAGCACGGGGAGGTGCGTCATCGACGCCGCCATGCCGGGCAGATGCGCTGCGCCGCCCGCGCCCGCGATCACGACCTTGAGGCCGCGATCGGCTGCACCGGTGGCATAGTCGTAGAGCCGTTGCGGGGTGCGGTGTGCGGACACGACCTTGGTCTCGTGCGAGACGCCGAGCGCGTCGAGCGTCTCGGCGGCGTGGCGCATCGTCTCCCAATCGGAGGTGCTGCCCATGATAATGCCGACCAGTGGTGCGTCCGCCATTCGCCTGCCCTGAAAGCTGCGGGAAAGCGTCCCCCTAAAGGCGTCGCGCTTTGGACGCAATGCGCGGGAAGCACCGCGCGGAAGATCAGCTATATCGGGGGACATGACCGACGCGATCCTCTCCGACGACGAAGCCTGGGACGCCTTTCAGCGCCGCGACCGCGCCTATGACGGGCGGGTGATCGCGGGGGTGCTGACGACGGGCATTTACTGCAAGCCGAGCTGTCCGGCGCGGCATCCGTTGCGCAGCAATGTCCGCTTCTTCCCCGATGCGGCGAGTGCGCGGGCGAGCGGGTTGCGGGCATGTCTGCGCTGCAAGCCCGACGAGATCGGGCGCGAACGGGTGGCGGTGGCGCAGGCGGTGGCGCTGCTGGAGGGCGCGGAGGAGGCGATCGGGCTGGAGGCGCTGGCCGAGCAGGTCGGCTATGCGCCGCATCATTTCCAGCGCTTGTTCAAGCGCGCGACGGGGGTGACGCCGGCTGCCTATGCCCGCGGGGTGCGCGCACGCCGCGCCGCCGTCGCGCTCGATACGGAGGACAGCGTGACCGGTGCGATCTACGAGGCGGGTTATTCCGCGCCGAGCCGCTTCTACGAAACTGCTGCCGACCGCTTGGGCATGACGCCGAGCGCGTGGCGCAATGGCGGGGCGGGGGTGACGATCCGCTGGACGGTTGCGCCGACGAGCCTCGGCCCGCTGCTGATCGCGGCGACCGACAAGGGCTTGTGCCGGGTGGCGTTCGATGAGGACAGCCTGGCGCTGGCGGCGCGCTTCCCGCGCGCGGAGATCGTCGCTGGCGGCGCGACACTCGCCGATCTCGCGGCGCGCGTGGTGGGTGAAGTGGAGCAGCCGGGGCGGCACACCGACCTGCCGCTCGACGTGCGCGGGACGGCGTTTCAGGAGGCGGTGTGGCAGGCACTGCGCGCGATCCCGCCGGGGGAGACGTTGAGCTACACGCAGCTCGCCATTGCCGCAGGCCGGCCCGGTGCGGTGCGTGCAGCAGGGACGGCGTGTGGGGCGAATAGCGTTGCCATCGTCATCCCCTGCCATCGCGCCCAGCGCAGCGACGGGAGCATGGGCGGCTATGCCTATGGGATCGCGCGCAAGAAGGTGTTGCGGGCGCGGGAGGGGATCGAGGATTGAATCCGTCTAGTCGATCGCGCGGTGCATCCGGTAGGTGCCGGGGCCATAGCCTCCGGCTTCGACGATCGCGAAGCCCTGTGTCGCCCAAAACCGCTCGGCACCATTGACTGCGACGAGCATGATGTCGCGGAAGCCTGCCGTTTGGGCGAGGTCGATGACAAGCCTAGTCGCCGACGTGCCTGCGCCATGTCCGCGCGTATCGGGGAGCAAGGCGATGTCGTGCAGGTAGAAGCTGTCAGCGTTCGGCGGGATTTCCCCGAGCAGCGCGCCAAGTTCGGGCGAGGTCGCGCGGTGCCAAGGATGGGCGACGAGCAGGCCGGCGACAGCCTCGCCCTGCTGCCAGACGAAACAGCCGGTCGGCCACAGCTCCAGCCGTTCGGCATAGACTTCAACTGGCTGCCATAGCGACCGTGGACCGTCGCCGAGATTGCGGCCACCGCCGGAAGATCGGTGACGGTCATCGCGCGCCAGCCCATGTTAACCCGCTGGCTTGCAGCTATAGACTAGGCGTTCGTTGAAAATCTGGGGCAGGGCGGTGCGGATCGACTGCTGGCGCGTGGCGAGGTCGGCGCGCGCGGCGGGATCGGTCGAGCAGGATTTGACCTTCACATCGGCGCGGCGCTTGCGGGCCGTGTCCATCTGCGCGGCGGAGAGCAGATAGCGCGTGGTCGAATAGGTCCGCGTCGTCGGGGCATATTCCAGCACCGAGACGGTCGCCTCATCGTCGGGGACCAGGATGCGCTGCCAATTCTGCCCGGCCTCGGCATATTGGGTGCGGCCGTTGACACAGCCATCGGGGTTGATGTCGATCGTCACATCCTTGGTATCCGACACGGTCACGCGCGAGCGGACGGGGTCGATGGTGCAGACCCTCTTGCCGCGACCCCCCGGCCGCGCGCCCGGCGGCGGCACGGCGACGCGCGCGGCGCCATCGATGGCGCTGGGGTCGAAGG
>CAZWZP010000015.1:0-8097 GCA_964638925.1 uncultured Stakelama sp.
CGATGTGCCGCGCGCCTGGTCGTTGATCGCGCGCAGCACCGCCGAGACACGCCAGGCCGCGCGCTGGAAGCTGGTGACCGCGCTGCTGGCCGACCGGCGCGGCGCCGAGGCGCTGGGTGTGCTCGAAACGATGCAGCGCGACGACAATGCGCTGGAGATGGTCCCCGCCTGGCGGCTGGCAATCGGTACCGCGAATGTGATGGCGGGACGTTCCGCTGTAGCGCTCGCCTGGTTCAACGCACCCGAACTGATCGCTGACCCCGAAGCCTGTGCCTGGCGGATCCGCGCCGGCGTGGCGATCGACGGCCCGGCAGGCGGAGCGCTGCTCAAATGCGCGGTTCCGGCGATGCTTGCGCGACATGGTGCCGAGCGCGCGGAATTTCTGCTGGACACCGCAACCGGGTTGATCCGGTCAGGGCATCATGACCGGGCCTTGCGCTTCCTTGCCGCGCTCCCCGACCAGATGTCGGGGGCCAATCTGCAGCGCGGCATCGCGCTGATCGCGACCGGCCAGCATGATGCGGGCAAGCTGCGACTGGAACGGGTGATGCTGTCGGGAACCCCCGCCGAGCGCGCCGCAGCCGAACTGGCGCTGATCCGCGACGGCGTGGCACGCGGAACCGTCAAGGCGGGCGATGCGGTGAAGCGGCTCGACGCCCTCACTTTTCGCTGGCGCGGCGGCGAGATCGAGCGCGCGGCGCTGGAATTCAAATGGCAGATCGCCGAGCGCGCGCAGGATCCGGTGATGGCGCTGGTCGCATCGGCGGCACTGTTCCGGCATTTCGACCTGGGTGCCCAGACTGCGCCGACTTTGACGCGGATCCAGGCGGGTCTGCTGGCGCTGATCAACGATTCCAAGCGCCCGATCGCACAGGCGGCAGGGCTGTTCTGGGAGTATCGCGACCTGTCGCCGACCGGAGCGCAGGGCGATCTGCTGGTCAGCAACCTTGCCGACCGGCTGTCCGCCGCCGGGCTGCACGTTCGTGCCGCCGAATTGTTGCAGCACCAGATGCAGAACCGCGCGATCGACATCGCCAAGGGGCCACTTTCGGTGCGCATCGCCCGGCTGTTGCTGCTGGCCGACAAACCGGATCGCGTCCTTGATATCCTGCGCCGCAGCGACGGGCCGGACTATCCCGCGCCGATCGCCGAGGAGCGGCGGCGGATGCAGGTCATTGCGACCTGGCGCATGGGTCGACGCGACGATGCGCTGGCGATGCTCGATCAGGTCGAGGATGCTGCGGATCTGCGCGCCGAAATGCTGTGGCAGGCACGCGACTGGAAACGCTTCGCGGCAGCCAATCGCGCCGTCCTCGCACCCGGTCGCACTGGTGCGGTCCTGCGTCAGGCGGTCGCGCTGGTAATGCTGGGCGACGAACCGGGACTGGCGGCGCTGCGTGCACGCTATCTGCCTGCGCTGCGCGGGACCAAGGCGGGCGAGGCGCTCGGCGCACTTGCCTCATCCAGCGGCGCGGTCAATCCCGCTGCGCTTGACGCCGCAATGGCGGGTGTGTCCGAAGCATCCGCCGACAGCGACCTGCTGCTCCTCGCACGCGGGTAAACTCCTCACTGACATCGTAAATCATTCCTACCCTGCCCCGCAGGGGAGGTGGCAGCGCGCAGCGCTGACGGAGGGGCGTAGTTGCGATCAGCGATAGGCCGGGGGTATATCGCAGCAGCGGAGCCGGCTTGCGAAGCAAGCCGTCGTCGTCAGACGGCGGAATTTTGCCGAGCTGTTCACGGCCGTCTGCGCGGGCGGCCCCCTCCCCCACGCAAAGAAAAGCGGCGGCACCCGTTAGGGCACCGCCGCGAGGTCAAACCGTCCGGGAGAAACGTCCGGCCGGCTCGGGGATCAGAATTCGTCCCAGTCGTCGTTGCGACGGACCAGTGACGCGACCGCCGCAGCCGGGAGCGGCTTTACCGGGGACTTATAGACTCGCTCACTGGGCTGTTGCGCGGCCTTGAGCTCGATCTTGGGCGCGGGCGCAGCTGCCTTGGCCGGAGCCTTGGGCGCTGGCTTCGCCATGCGGACAGGAGCCGCCGGAGCGGCACCACCGGCGGTGCGGAAGCTGTCGGCGCGTTCGCCCAGCACCCGGACTTCCGAGTTGAGGCTGCGTGCCGCGGCCGAGGTCTGCTCGACCATCGCGGCGTTCTGCTGCGTCGATTCGTCCATCGTGCCGATTGCCGATGCAATCTGCTGGACCGCCGCAGCCTGGGCCTGATTGTCCTGCGCCATCGCGCTTAGCAGTTCGTGCACCGCCGACACGTCCGACGAGATACCGACGAGCGCGCCATCGACACGCTCGACCGCACCGACCGCCAGCTCGACGTCATTCTGGGTGGTGGTGAGCTGTTCGCGCGCGCGCTTGGCCTCTTCTTCCGAGCGCATTGCGAGCTGGCCGACAAGGTCGGCAACGACCGCGAAGCCGCGGCCCGCCTCGCCAGCACGACCGGCTTCGACCGCCGCGTTCATGGCGAGGACGCGGGTCTGGAACGCGATCTTGTCGAGCCCCTCGATCACGCTGTCGATGCCCTTGGCGCTATCGGCGACGCGGCCCATTGCGGCCACGGCTTCCTCGGCAGTGCCACGACCGGTGCCGACCGTAACCATCGCCTGATCGGCGCGACCGACCGTCTTGGTGGCGGATTCGGCGCCGGTGCGCAGGCGGTCGTTGATCTGGGCGACCGCAGCCGAGGTTTCCTCAAGCGAAGCGGCGGCGCTTTCGGTGCGACGAGCCAGGTCTTCCGACGCCGCCTCGATCTCGCCCGAACCGGCACCGATCGAGCGGACGCTTTCCTTGACCGACTGGATCAGCGTGCTGAGCGACGACAGCGCGCCGTTGAAATTGTCCTTGAGCGCGACATAGGGACCGCTGAACTCGGCATTGATCGGACGGGTCAGGTCACCCTGCGCCAACGATTCAAGATGCGAGGAGACGGTGTCGATCACCATCTTCTGCTCGGCGTCCGCGACTGCCTTGGCGGCGGTCAGGCGCTCCTGCTCCTGCGCGGCGTCGCGGAAGACGAGCACGGCCTTGGCCATTTCGCCCACTTCGTCGCGGCGTTCGGTGCCGACGACATCGACCTTGTTGTTGCCACCGGCGAGCGTGCGCATCGTCCCCTCAAGGCCGCGCAGTGGTGCGATGATCGTCTTGCGCGCGATCAGGATGCCCGCACCAACCGCGAGGACGACGCCGAGCAGACCAATGACGAGCATGGTGGTTGCCGCAGCGTGGCTGGACGCGGTCAGCTCGTGGGCATGATCGCTGGCAGCCTTTGCCCGCTCGGTTGTGAAACGACGCAGCTCCGTACGAATTTCGCCCGCCTTGGCATCGGCCTGGACCAGGGTAACACGCGCCTCTTCGTTTCGATCGGCGCGGCCAAAGGCAATCGCGGTCTTGTTGAGTGCATCGAGTTCGTCGATTTGCTTGACCAGCGCGTCGATTACTGGCGCGGCATCGGGCTCCGCCTTGGCGATGTCGCGCAGCCGTTTCACGGCCGTATCGTGGCTTTCCTTCTCGCGCTCGGCCGCCTGCCTGCCCTCGGCGCTGTTCCCAGGATAGGCCATGACCTGATAGGCTGAGTAGCTCATGTCGATCACGCCCTGATAGGCGCGGGCGAGTTCCGTGTTGTTCGGCAGGACAACGTCAGCCAGACGGGAATAGCCGGAGTCGACCGAACGGATCGAGCTAAGCCCGGTGAATGCGATGCCAAGCGTAACCGCGCCGAGCATCAGCATCAGCGCGGCGATCTTGTAGGCAATCTTCAAATTGGTGAACGCATTCATGCGACGCTCGCTTTCTTTCGTCTTGAGTTTGGCACGGGTGAGGATGACGGAGGCACGCGCCCCGCGTGCTCACCGCAGATATTTGAGCAGACTGAGTTCGTTGAGCTGGGTGAAGACCGAGTAGCTCGCCTCCAGCATCGTCTTGTGCATCGCCAGGTCCATCGCGACCTGGGCGAGGTCCGCATCTTCATTGCGGCTGATGACGTCCTTGAGCACCAGCGCGCGTTCGTTGGCGCGGTCGACCAACGTGTCGGTCTGGGCAAGGCGGCGGCCATTCTCCGCGTTGACCCGCCGGATGTCGGCGACGGCGTTGTCGAGCTGGCCCTTGATCCCGGTCAGCGCGGTCTTTTGCGCATCGGTCAGCCGGTCGCCATACGGCCCCGCCTCAACGAGTGCGCGATAGACCTTGGTCATTTCCTTGCCCAGTTCGGTCGCGGTGATGCCGTAGTTTAGATCAAGGCCGTCGCCGACGCGCGCGCGGGCGATCGCCTGACCGTCGTTGAACTGCGCAGCCGCCGGAACGCCGACCAGATCCTCGATCTTTTGGGGCGTGTAGGGATTGCCTGAAATGCCGCCGCCAAACAGCGGGAGCCCACCTTCGGTAGAGTTGAGCATCGAACGAAACTGATCGAACGCCGCAGAGATCGCTTCGCTGAGGCCGGCGGACTCGCCGGTCCCGACTGCGGTCGCAAGGCGGGTGCCGAGGTCCATCGACCCGTTCTCGATCGCGGTGATCGAGGTTTCGTAGAGCGTCAGCGTGGTGCCGAGCCGGATCGCAGTCTGGGCATGTGCCTCCTGCTTGGCGAGCAAGGTATGTGCGGACAGGGTGCGCACCGCCTCGCTGCCCAGCGCGGCGAGATCGGGCGCCTTTTTGCCGGTCGACAGCTGCGCCTGCGTGACCGCGAGCTTTTGCTGTGCCCGCTGAATCGAGAGCGCACTGGTCTGTTGCAGGGCGATGGTGGCGACGCGCATCTATCCGGTCCTCAACCCACAGTCCCGAGCAGGGTCTGATACATTTCGTCCGCCACCCGCACGACGCGCGCGGCGGCGGAATAGCTGTTTTGCAGCACGATCATCAGCGACAGTTCTTCGTCGATGTTGACGCCCGAATAGGAATTGCGGCGGTTGATCGCGTCCTGGCTGCGCACCGACGCATCCTCGTAGCGCGTCATCGCGTTGGCCGCGTTGGTCCCGGTCTCGCCGAGGATCAGCGAGGCGTAGCGCTCAAGCGAAACATTCCCCTCCTTGCCCAGGTCGTTCACCTTGCCAAAGCTGTCGACATAGAATTGCGCGGCGCGGGTGTCGGTGGCGAGCAAGCCGCGGCTGCCCACTGCTGCATTGGTGTCGAAGATCGCGAGCGGAAGTCGCGCCGGGCTATTGCGCAGCTCCGGCTTCACCTCGCCATGGGCCAGGCCGCTGGCACCGCCGGTCAGTCCCGACAGCGCAGTGAACGAAATACCGGTGCCGTGGCGGCTGGTCGAATCAGCGGGGATCGAGATTGTCGTGCCGCTGACTCCGGCCGCCTGATCGAAGCGGAAGCGTCCGGCCGAGTCGATCGAGAAGGTGCCGTAGCCACCAACTTCGCTGGCGTTGAGTTGGGCGACAAGATCGCCCATCGTTCCGCCCGCCGCAGCGGTCAGGGTCGTGCGCGCGATCACCCGGCCGGATGAATCGCGCAGCATGATGTCGGTCGTGCTGCCTGGCTCAAATCCGTGTGCGTCGCCGCTGGCAAAGCCTGCCGGACTGAGCAGCGCGCCTTCGGTCCGGACGATATCGTTAAGGCCGAAATACTGGCCGAACCCCACGCCACCGCGATTGGCGGGGGCGGCGGGATCGTCGGCGACGACGACGCCGCGCCCGGCTCCGACTGCGTCGATTGTCAGACGGCCATCGGTGAAGCTGGCGGTGCCTGCCCCGCCGAGTCCGGTATTGATCGCCGCGAGTGCATCGGCGACGGTCGCACCCGGCCCCATCGCGTCGAAGTCGATCCGGGTGCGTGCAACGATCGAACCGCTCGCATCGGTGATCGCGAACACCGTTGCGCCGGTGAAGCCAAGCCGGTCGCTGGTGTCGAGCGCGGTGACCGAGCCGTGCAGCCGCGAGGGTGCCGGGACCGCGCTCGCCGCGTTGGACGCGCCGTTAAGTGCGCGGGCGAGGCCGCCGAACAACGTGCCGAGCTGATCGCGAAAACCAGGCAGCGTGCGGTCGCGCAGGTCGAGCAGACCGCCGAGCTTGGCACCGACTGCGGAGGACTCGATCCGGTCGCCAGTCGCCGCGCCCGGCTCACCCGCGTCCGTCGCAAAGCGGATGTCGATACCGGGATATTCGGCAAGCGCCGCGCCCGACGCTGACTTGGAGGTCGGATAGGACAGCAGCCGCATCCGCGTGTCGAGCAGGGGTGCGCCGCCCGCAGTCTCGATCATCAGCCGGCCATTGGGCTGTTCGCGTACCGTGATCCCGATCAGGCTGCTCAGTTCCTCGACCGCGTTGTTGCGCTGGTCCGCAGTGCCGGCAGCGCTGCGCCCAAGTCCGTCGAGCCGCGACACCGAGTCGTTGAGTGAATGGATCTGCTTGAGCAGTGTGTTGATCCGCTCGACCGTCAGACCGATCTCGGCATCGGCATCGGCCGCAAGCATCGCAACATCGGTGTCGAGCCGCTGGATCGTGCCGATCGCGTCGGTCGCACGGGCGATAAAGTCCGACGCATTCTGCTCAACCCCAAGTGCGCCGGTCATCGCGATCGCCGCGCTGGTGATCGCATCGAGCCGGGTGGGGAGCGAGGATTCGGCGTCCGGGGCACCGAGCAGCGCCTGCATCCGATCGAGATAATCGGCCTGAACCCGCGAGCCACCCAGGTCGGTCGCGCGGCGATAGACCGCCGCCTCCAGAAACTTGTCGGCGATCCGGGTCGGCTCGCCCACCAGGACACCGCTGACCCGGCCGCCATGAACGGCGGAGGACTGGTTTGCGCGTTCGCGAGCATAGCCGGGGGTGCCGACATTGGCGATGTTGGTCGACACGGTCCTGAGCCCGGCCTGCGCCGCACTCATGCCCGATACGGCAGCCCCCAGAATCTCGGTTATCGACACGTCAGCGACCCCGCCCGTTCAGTCATCAGCGCTTGAGATTGCTGACTTCGGCCAGCATGTCGTCGACCGTGGTGATGATCTTCGACGCCGCGCTATAGGCGCGCTGGAAGCGGATCATGTTGCTGAACTCCTGCGCCAGATCGACGGTGGAGGCTTCCAGCGTGCTCGACCGGATCGTACCCGCACCAAGCGCGCCGGCGATGTCGATCGACGCGTTGCCCGACTTGTCCGACAGCAGATAGGCGTTGCCCGAAATGCGGGTCAGGCCATCCGGGTTCGGGAAGGTCGCGACCGGCAACTGGAACACGGGGCGGGTCACGCCATTGTCGAACACCGCGCTGAGCAAACCCGTTTCCGTAACCTGGATCGACGCAATGTTGCCGAGCACGCCGCCATCGGTGGTGGCGGCGATCATCGCCGATTCCGAACCGAACTGGCTGAGGCCGCTGATCGTCCCGTTCTCACCCAGTCCCAGACGGATCGGGACCGAACCGGCACCATTGCTCCACGAAACAGTGACCGGATTGAACAGATCCGACGTATAGACAGCGTCGTCGCGGATCAGGCTGCCGTCAGGGTTGAAGCGCAGTTCGCCGCTGGCGAGCACCCCGTTGGGCGTGGTTACGTCGCTTGCGGGTTCGGCGTAGAGTTCGCCCTGCCAGCTGTTCGGGCCGGTGCGAACATAGGCCATCGTCACGCGGTGCGACGTACCCTGTGCGTCGAAAATATCGAACGAGCGGCTGAAGCTTGGGGTCACGGCGCCAGTGGCCATGTCACCCGGCGCATAGGCACCGGTGTAAGGGGTTGCGGTCGACTGGAGGTTGGCGCGCACCTCGATCTTGGTCGTCGGGGCTGCGGCACCGGTCAGGTCGCTGACGCGCACTGGGGCCAATGCCTGAACGTTGCCGGTGTTGGTGAACTCGCCAAAGCTATCGAGACGCCAGCCCTGAAGATACATCCCCGACGCGTTGCGCAGGAAACCGAACTCGTCGGGACGGAACGAACCCGCCCGCGTGAAGGCAACGTTGGTGCCATCCAGCGACTCCCGCACCACGAAGAAGCCGCCCCCCTCGATACCAAGATCGGTGGTGTTGCTCGACGCCTGCAGCAAGCCCTGCTTCGAGATCAGCGCCTGCGGAGCGGCCATCACGCCACCGGCAGTATAAGTGGAACGCGCGCGGCCGTCGCTGACCAGCGTGCGGAACTGGATGTCGTTCCCCT
>CAZWZP010000015.1:8112-9338 GCA_964638925.1 uncultured Stakelama sp.
CTGATATTGTCGGCAACGACCGCCATCGCAGTCGCTTCGGCGCCGAGGCCGGACACGCCGGCATAAAGTGCGGAATAAAGGCTCAAGGACTGTCTCCGGTTCGCGCCCCGCAAGGGGCAAGTCATGGCCATGATAGGAGGGTGCCGACGCAACCGGTCTGCACCGCCACGCAAAATTTGCTGGGCGGCAATTTTTTCCGGGTGCGGGACCGCGCCCCCCGCCGCCTTTCTATGAATGCAGCAACGCACAAGACGAGGACGTGACGATGCTGCGAATTTCCCTGCGCGACGGCGAAGCTTTGGTGGTCAATGGGGCAATGCTGCGCGCCAAGGGCCGGACCGAACTGGTGATCGAGAACAAGGTCGCGCTGCTGCGCGGTCGTGAGATCATGGCACCCGAGGAAGCGACGACCACCGCGCGCCGGCTCTATTATGCGACGATGATGGCATATCTGGGCGACGAGCCCGAGGCGCACAAAAATCAGGTGATCGACGAGCTGACGCTGCTGATCCCGGCCATGGCGACCGATGAGGGCCGCGCCGCATGTGTGCGCTTTGCCCGGCAGGTTGCCGAGGGCAGCTTTTACCGCGGGCTCGGCACGTGCCGCGCGCTGATCGAACTTGAGGACGCGGCTTCCGCCCCGGCAGACGAAGCGGCCTGAGGCCAGCCCCGTGCACAGCCTGTCATCCGCCGCCCGGACCATCGCCGCGCTGCCGCTGGAAAAGCGGCACGGGCGCGTTACCGCCGTGCGCGGCGCGCTGATCGAGGTCGAGGGCCTGGCCGGCGCAGCACAGATCGGCGCACGGATCGACATCGACACCCCCGAGGGGATGATCCCTTCGGAAGTAACGGGGATCGAGGCAGGGCTTGCCCAGTGTATGCCGTTCCGCGAGCCGCAGGGCTTGAGTTCGGGTACGATCGCCTGGCTGCATCCCGGTACCTTGTCGCTACGTCCGTGCGACGCCTGGCTCGGCCGGATGGTCGATGGCCTGGGCCGCCCGATCGACGGCAAGGGCGAGTTGCCACTGGGCGCGACGCGCCAGCCGATCAAGGCATCCCCGCCCCCCGCCGCGTCGCGCGCGCGGGTCGGCGACCGGATCGAAACCGGCGTGCGCGCGCTCGACCTGTTCGTGCCGCTGTGCACCGGCCAGCGTCTCGGCCTGTTCGCCGGATCGGGCGTCGGCAAGTCGGTGCTGTTGTCGATGCTCGCGCGTTGGACCGAGTGC
>CAZWZP010000015.1:9374-31316 GCA_964638925.1 uncultured Stakelama sp.
GGCGAACGCGGCCGCGAGGTGCAGGAGTTCGTCGAGGATGATCTGGGGCCGGAGGGTCTTGCGCGCAGCATCGTCGTCGTCGCAACGTCGGACGAACCCGCACTGATGCGCCGTCAGGCCGCCTGGACCACGCTGGCACTCGCCGAATATTATCGCGATCGCGGCCTGCGCGTGCTGTGCCTGATGGACTCGGTCACCCGTTTTGCGATGGCGCAGCGCGAGATCGGACTGGCCAATGGCGAGCCACCCGCAACCCGCGGCTATACGCCCACCGTCTTTGCCGAACTCCCCCGCCTGCTCGAACGCGCTGGCCCCGGCCTGCCCGGACAAGGGTCGATCACCGGCTTGTTCACTGTGCTCGTCGATGGCGACGATCACAACGAGCCGGTCGCCGACGCCGTGCGCGGCATCCTTGACGGGCATGTCGTCATCACCCGCAAGATCGCCGAGCGCGGCCGCTATCCCGCGATCGACCTGCTCAAATCGGTGTCGCGTACCCTGCCTCGCTGCCTCAACGAAGAACAGAATGCCACGCGCCTCGCCGCGCGGCGCGTGCTCGGCACCTATACCGATATGGAAGAGATTGTCCGGCTGGGTGCCTACAAGGCCGGGTCGAACGCAGAGGTCGATCGCGCCGTCGCGATCGCCCCGCAAATCGAAGCGATGCTGACCCAGAACAAGGGCGATCGCGGTCACGCCGATCAGGCCTTTGCCGATCTGAATGCACTGGTGGAGGAAGCCCATGCGCACGCCCTATGACGCCGCACTGCGGGCGCTGGACCGCGACATGGATGCCCTTAAGGGGTTGATCGCCGATGCGACAATCCGGCTGGAGGAAATGCAGTCGCTGCACGAGGCGCTGGGTGCCAAGATCGTGCGCGAGCGCGAATTGAGCGCGATGGACTGGCAGCTTTATGCCGAATCCTATCTTGACCGCGCGCGCGCCGAGCGCCGCCGGCTGGAGCAGTTGCGCCACGATGCCGAGGTTGAGCTGACCATGCTGCGCCGCCAGGCTGCGCAGCAATATGCGTCGATGAAGGCGATCGGCAACGCCGCCGACCAGTATAAGGCCGAAGCCGAACGTGTGGCGCAGACTGCGGAGCAGGCGATGCTCGACGACCTGACTGCGGCGCGCTTCGTCCGCCGCGCGCGCGACCTGCGCAGGAGCAGCCGATGATGACGATCCAAACCCGCCCGCTCGGCGCGCCGGACACTGCGGCGACCGCCGCCGCGATCCATCGCAACGCACTGAGCGCGTCGCAGAAACGGCTGTGGCAGGCCGCGATGGGAACCGTCGGCCCTGACGCCGCCGCGAAGCTGCCGCAAGCCGCCGATGCCGAGAAGCTCGACCTCGACGCACTTCTCGAACTGTCGGGCCAGGCGACGCGGCCGCGCCCGATGGCCGCCGTGCTGCACAGCCCCGAATTTCGCGATATCGACTTGCGCAGCCTGGAGCCAAGCGCGCCCGAACCGGTCGGTGCCCTGACGCTCGATCCCGCGCGGCTCGGTGCCAATGCCCGTCACGCCCCGGCGCTTGAACGCGCCGCCGAACGCACCGGAATTCCCGCCACCGCACTGGCTGCGATCGTCAACGCCGAGGCGGCGAAGGACTCCGCCGGTCAGTGGAACACCTATTCCCGCAACAGCCGCTCGTCCGCTGCGGGCCTCGGTCAGTTTCTCAGCCGAACCTGGGAAGGGATGGCCGAGACGCGCGGCACCTGGCTCAACCAGACTGCGCAATCAAAAGGCTGGCTCGACCGGTCGGGGCAGGTTCGCCCAGCGGCCCGCGCTGAGCTGCTCCAGCTGCGCTACAATGCGACCGCGTCGATTGAGACGACGGCAGATTATGCACGCGCCAATTTGAAAACGCTCGAGCGTTCGGGCGTATCGACCGGCGAAGATCCCTCCGCCGTGGCGCGCACCGCCTATCTTGCCCATCATCTCGGGCCGGGTGATGCGATCAAATATCTCAAGACCGGCCTGACCGACGAGCGCGCCGGCCTGTTGCTGCGCGCCCAGATCGGCGGCGGTCGTGCCAGCCAGGCGATTGCCCGCACCGGCGACGCCAGCACGGCACATCGCGCCTGGCTGGACAATTATGTCGGCAGCCGCGTGCGCCCGGAACGCTTTGCCTGACACAGTGCGGCGGCGCCCTCCGCAGCTGAATCAACCGTTAAGTAACAACCCGGATGCGCCCATCCCTCCTGCAATTCTCCTATATGAGAAGGGAATGCAGCCGGGATGAAAGGATCCTGCAATGTCCGTCAGCGCCGAACTTGTCGAACGCCTTGCCTTTGCAGGCTTCACCGATACCCAGCGCGCCGCGCTGACCAAATTCGGCCCGACGCTTGAGCGTGAACTGCCCGGCATTCTCGACAAATTCTATGCCAATCTGCGCGGCTGGCCCCAGTTGGCGGCGATGTTCAAGGATAGCGAGGCGATGCCACGCGCCGCGAACGCCCAGGCCGCGCACTGGAAGATGCTGTTCAGCGGCCGGTTCGACGATGCCTATGTCGCGTCGGTCAAGAAAATCGGGCTGATGCACAGCAAGATCGGGCTCGACCCGCGCTGGTATATCGGCGGCTACACCTTCATCCTGCGGCATCTATTCGATCTGGCGGCACGCAGCACGGGCCGCACGCTGAGCGCCAACGGCGCCGCGCGCGCCGCCGATCTGTGCACCGCGATCAACATGGCGGTGCTGATCGACATGGATCTCGCCATCTCCTGCTACATCGTCGAGAACAAGGTCGCCTATGACCAGAAGCTCGCAGCACTGGCCGAGGATTTCCAGGCGCAAGTCGCCGGTCTCGTCGATCAGTTGAGCGTTGCATCGAACGAGCTTGAAGCCAGCGCCCAGTCGATGACCGACACGACGGGCGAGGCGAACAACCGCGCGATGGCCGTCGCCGCCGCCGCCGAACAGGCAAGTGCCGGCGTGCAGACCGTCGCGTCAGCCGCCGAGCAGCTCTCGGCTTCGATCCAGATGATCGCGTCGCAGGTGACCGAGTCGTCGAACACCACCCAGCGCGCCGTTGCCGACGCGCAGCAGACCGATGCCACCGTCCGTGCGCTCGATGAAGCGGCCGAGCGGATCGGCACCGTGGTCGGCCTGATCG
The DNA here is from genome assembly GCA_964638925.1 of uncultured Stakelama sp. Lineage (GTDB taxonomy): Bacteria > Pseudomonadota > Alphaproteobacteria > Sphingomonadales > Sphingomonadaceae > Sphingomonas. The sequence goes on from CAZWZP010000015.1 coordinate 12,494, forward strand.
GCCAGATCGCGGGCAAGACCAACATGCTCGCGCTCAACGCCTCGATCGAGGCAGCCCGCGCGGGCGAAGCGGGCAAGGCGTTCGAGGTCGTCGCGGCCGAGGTCAAGGCGCTGGCCAGCCAGACCGAGCGCATGACCGAAGATGTCGAGCATCAGGTGCGCGAGATCCAGGACGCGACTCGCCGCGCCGTAACCGGGCTTGGCAGCATCACGTCCACCATCAATCAGGTCGCCGAGATCAGCTCCAGCATCGCAAGTGCGGTTAACCAACAGAATAGCGCAACCGCCGATATCAGCCGCAACATCCAGCAGACCGCCCAGGCGGCGCATGAGGTATCGGCCAACATCGTCGGGGTCAGCCAGGCGTCGGAAGCCACTGGAACTGCGGCAAATCAGGTCTTTTCCTCGGCCTCCTCGCTGTCCGGTCAGGCCAGCACTCTCTCCGCTCAGGTCCACCGCTTCGTCAGCCAGGTGCGCGCCGCCTGAATGGATATGGTTACCGTAATTCTACTTATTGTGGAATTACGTATAGGAGTGGTTTACTCCTATTTACCGCAATCGACGATCATTCCCCTGTAGCCGGAGCAAGCACTGCACTGGCGAAGACGATCGAGGGGACGATCATGTCGAACACCACTGCCGCGCTCGAAGTTGCCGTTGCTGCTGTCATCGAGAATATGGCCAAGGACGGCCAGCCGCAGACCAATCGCCAGCGCGTGTATGGCGAACGGGCCTTTGCCCAGGTGCTGAAGCTGCTGGCTCCGCGCATCCGCCACTTCATCCGCCAGTACGGCCTTGCCGGACACTGGGAAGATGCCGAGCAGTGCTGCGCGATCGGTGTTCACCGCGCGATCCAGGCCTATGACTCCGAGCGCGCCCAGTTCACGACCTTCGTCAACTGGCAGCTGCGCGGCGAACTGCAGAGCCTGCGCTTCCGCGTGATGACCGACCAGCGCCCCTCGGCGAAGAAGGTCGAGGCGACGACCGTTTCGCTCCATGCGACCAGCATCGGCGCGGAAGGCGAGGCCAATACGCTGGAGAGCATGGTCGAGGACGAATACGCCCTTGCGCGCACCGAAGCGGCGGCCGGCGAGCATCTCGCGGTCAAGACCCGCGAAGCGCTGCTCGACGCCTATGTCGATCATCTGCGCGGCGTTGCGATGGAGCAGCTCAAGCGCCGCGCCCGCAACACCCGGTCGGTCCAGGTCCAGGACCCCCGCCTGCCCCGCTACCGCGCCGGCGCTGCGATCATTGATCCGACCGAGATCGCTGAGCTGGAGGAAAAGCTTGAGGCGCAGCGCCGCACCGTCGCGCGCCGCCTGTCGGACGACGCCGCCGATATCGAGCTGGAGGCCGATCCGCAGGAGCGCGAGCGCCAGCGTCAGGTCGCCAAGCGCGCCGCCAAGACGATTGCCGACATCGCCGCCAACGACCCGCGCTTCGGTGGGATGTTCGAACGGCCCAAGCCGGCCCCGCGCCGCCGCGCGAGCGACAAGGTCGACGCGCCCGCGATCAGCGTGCTCCCCGATCACAATGCGCCGCACAACCGGTTGAGCCGCGTGATCGCGGTCGCCCCGGCGCAGCTGCAGGAGACCCCGGCCGTCGAGCTGGACGAGTGCGAACCCGTACTGGTCCCCGGCACCACCCGTTCGCGCTGAGCCGAAACCCGTGATCCGCGAGGGTATCATGACTGCTCAGGGCAGCACCGACGGCCTGATGCCGTTTATCGATCCGGGCCTGGACGACCTGTCCCGGGAATTCTGCCACAACGCCCGCTATTGGCTGGATCAGTCGGGACATCTGGTTGCCGTCTGGGGCATCGGGGCCAATGGCAATTTCGGCGCAAGCTGGGACCGCTGGCTGAAGCGTCAGGACATCGCGCCGCTGCGCAATGCGCGGTCGTGCGAGCGCCTCGCCCGCCAATTGCTGGAGCGTGTCCGCCAGCGCTGGCCGGTCGGCATGGCGCCCTCCAGTATCGGCCTGATCACCGACGGCACCGGCGTTGCGGTGGCACCCGAGGATCCCTGGCCGCTGGCACCGGGCTGGCTCGACCGCCGCATCGCGCGGCCCGGTAGCCTGGTTGCGCTGCGCCGCTTCGATCCGGCGGGCAATTGGGCGCTGATCTCACACCCGCCGCGGTCATGCGCGGCGCGTCACGCCGGATAATTGTTCAAGCCTAAACGCTTGGAAGCATTCAGGAGGCCTGCTATCCTATACACTTCGGGGTATAGGAGATCGGGGCATGGACGCGCCCGTCAAGCTCAAGGCCGCCATCAGTCCCGGCATCGTGCCGGTCGACCCCTATCGCGCATTTATTTTCCCCAATAACATTCGCGAGCTGCGTCGCCGCGCGGGATATCAGAAGCTGATCGGACTGTCGCACCGCCTGACCGGCCTCACCTATATCCGCCTGTCAAAGATTGAGCGCGGCGAGGTGACGGCGCGGGCGCATGAGCTGGTCGAGATCGCCGGAGTGCTGGGTGTCGCGCCAGAGGCGTTGCTGCTCGATGTCGATGCCGCTGGCTTTTCGGTCGAAGACTGGGCCGCCCCCTTCGTCAATATGCCGATGCTGGACCTGGAGCGTGAGCGCTTCGCCGTCCTGCTCGCCGCCGCAGTTCGTCATGTCCGGTCGACCGATCGCGCGCTGACCATCCAGGCTATCGCCGAGCGCCATGGCATCGCGCCCGTCAATCTGTCGCGCATCGAGAATGCGCAGCGCAGCTTTGAAGAGTGGAATGCACCGACGCGGCTCGCCATCGCAGCGTTGCTCGGCACAACCAGCGAACCGGCACTGCGCGCGCGGATAGATCAGTTGCATCGCGCCGGTGATCTCGATCCATGGATGCCGTCGGTCAGCGATCCGGAAGAGCGGCTGCGCCGGACGCGGGATCGGATCGACGCGCTGCGTACCGAATTGCGCGGAGAATCGTCGCCCCCCCCGACCGTTCCGGCCGCGACGGCGGCGGTTGGCGATCCGGCGGCGACGATCCCGGTACGGGGTATTGCCGGACCAGACGGACTCGTGCTCGACCAGGAAACGGGCGAACGGATTCAGCCGCCGCCCGGCTGCGGACCCCATGTCATCGCGCTGCGCCTGTGTCGCGCTACACTGGGTGCGGGACTACCCGGTCAGGCCATCCTGTTCATCGACCCTGATCGCTACCCCGTGGCCGGCGGACTGGCCGCCGTGCGCGAGCCCGGTGGGTTTCGGATATTGGCGGTTGCTGCCGGCATGGACGGAATGTTGCTGGGACATAGCCAATTCCCGCAACGATCCCTGCACATCAATGACCTGACCCAGGATCAGGCACATGCCGTGGTCGCTGCACGCTTCGTGTAAGCGGTTGTAACCTAATCCATTATGGGTAAGATTGATCGTCGAAACTGAGCCAAGGCTGTAATGGGGGGGGCGTGACGCCAGACAGTCTCTGGTTCCCGATCGGGTCGATACGTGGTCGGTTGGCTGCCAGCTGTTTCATTGCGGCGGCTTTGGTCTGCATCATCGGAATACTCGGCTGGGTTTTTGATGTCCCGGCGATGCGCAGCCCCTTGCCCGGCTTTGCCGCCGCCTGGCCTCCGGCCCTCACCGCCAATCTGGTTCTTGCTGCCACATTGCTCGTTTCCACCGCACCCGGCATGATGTCGCGTGGGCGCGCCGTTTCGGTCGGGATCGCGGTCGCGGCGGCGGCACTGGGCCTGCTCGCCATTTCGTTGTTGAGCAGCAATGGCGGCAGCCCGATTTCCTGCCTGCTGATCCTGTTGCTCGGCGTCACGACCGTCATCCTGTTCCGCAACGACCGCGAAGGCGCGCCGATCGCCGCGCTGGTTGCCGCGCTGGTCATCAGCTTCGCGCTGATGATGCTCGCTGGCCAGCTACTCGCGACCGAAGTGCGCGGGGGGATGGTCCAGCCCTGGCACATTCCGATCCTGACCAACATCGCCGAACTGCTGCTGGGCATTGGCCTGTTGCTCACCGCCACCGAACAGGCGCTGGCGGATTATCAGGCGGTCGGCGATGATCGCTGGCCGATGCCGCTGCGCGCCGTACCCGCGCTGATGGTCGCCCCGGCGCTGGTGCTGGCGGCAGACCTGATCATCTTCCGTGGCCGGGAGTTTCCGGAGACGACTGAAATCTGGGGTATGCTGGCCAACACGCTGATCGTCGGGTCGGTGCTGCTCTGGGCGATTGCGCGGCTGACCCGCCAGCACTCGACGCTGCGCATTTATGCCGCAACGCTCGACGCCCAGCCGATCGCAATGGTCGATCGAGCCGGGCGCATCATTCACTGGTCGCACGGCTGCGAAGCACTTTACGGGTTCACGGCCGACGAGGCGATTGGACAGAACAAGGCGGAGCTGCTCGGCACCCGGACGGTCGATGGTGCTGAAATCAGCGAACTGGCGGCCGATCCCGGCGGCGTCCGGTACCAGCGACGACTGGTGGAAACTGCGCGCGATGGGCATGACGTTCATGTTCTGGCGCATGAACAGCAGGTCGAGGATCGCGTGCGCGGCACCGTGACCGTCGTATCGGTGACCGACCTGAGCCCGTTGCTCCGCGCGCAGAGCGCGACCGCAGAGAGCGATGACCGACTGTTGCTGGCCGCCGAAGCGCACAAGATCGGTATCTTCGAATGGGATGTTGCCTCGGGCAAGCTGACCTGGTTCGCCGATACCGAACCGCTGCTCGGCCTGCCGTCGGGTACCCTGAGCGACTATGCGAGCTGGCAACGGGCCATGTTGCCCGAGGATCGCGACCTGTTCACCAAGAGGCTGGATGCCGCAATGTGGAGCAGGGCGGATCAGATCAGCTTCTTCTATCGCCTGCGCCTGCCCGATGGTTCGATCCGCGCGATCGAGGGGTCGGCGCGTTGTTTTTTCGACGAAGCAGGCGCGCTCGTCCGGTCGGTCGGCGTCAATATCGACGTCACAGATCGGGTGCAGCAAACCACCCAGCTCGCCGCGCGCGAGGCACAGATGCGCTCGATCCTGGAAACCGTCCCCAGCGCGATGCTGGTGATCGACATCCATGGCCGGATCCTCAGCTTCAGCCCCGCTGCCGAGCGCTTATTCGGCCAAACCGCCAACGACGTGATCGGATCCAATGTCTCGCTGCTGATGAATGAGGAATTCGGCTTGAGGCATGACGGGTTTCTCGAACGCTATCTGCGCACCGGCGAGCGGCGCATCATCGGACGCCCGCGCATCCTGACCGCGCGCCATGCTGATGGCAGCGAATTCCCGATCGAGCTGCATGTCGGCGAGGCGGTGTATGAGGACAACCGCGTCTTTACCGGTTTCATTACCGACCTGTCCGAACGGTTGCGCAGCGAAGAGCGGCTGGAGCAGTTGTCCAACGAATTGACCCAGATCGGCCGGATCAATGCAATGGGCGAGCTCGCCGCCGCGCTCGCACATGAGATCAACCAGCCGCTTGCCGCAATCGCCAACCATATCGCGACTGCGGAAGTAATCCTTGAGAATGATCAGATTCCCGATGCGTTGCATGAACGGTTGATCGGCAAGCTGAGCGCGACGCGCGAACAGGCGCTGCGCGCGGGCGAGATCATCCGGCGACTGCGCGATTTCGTATCGCGGCGCGATGTCGATCTGCGGGTCGAACCGGTCGAAGCAGCAATCCGCGAAGCAAGCGCTTTGGTACTTGTGGGAACGCAGCGATTGGACGTATCGTTAGACTATGATCTTGCACCAGAGGCGCCTTACATGTTCGCCGACAAGATCCAGATCCAACAGGTTCTGGTCAATCTGATGCGCAACGCGCTGGAGGCTCTGCGCGCAACTGCAGCAGACCAGCGCACCATCCGCGTCGCGACCCGCAGGCTCGACGGCGACCGCATCGAGTTTTCGGTGTCCGACAATGGGCCAGGTCTGGCCAAACCCATCCTCGACCAGATGTTTCTGCCGTTCAATTCGACGAAGGGTGAGGGCAGTATGGGCATCGGCCTGCTGATCTGCCGCAGAATCGTGGAAGCGCATGGGGGCACGATGTCGGCGCAAAACAATAACCAGGGCGGCGCCACCTTCCGCTTCACCGTTCCTGGTATCGAGCGGTCATTGGGGGAAGAGTGATGCAGAGCGTATATATCGTCGATGACGATCAGGCCGTCCGCCAGTCGCTGCATGGATTGTTATCCGAACGTCCCAATCTGGTGATCCGCGTCTTTGCCTCAGGCGACGCGTTTCTCGACAATATCGAAGCCAGTGACGGCGGGGTGTTGTTGCTCGATTTCCAGATGCCGGGACGCAACGGGATCGACGTGATGCGCGAGCTGCAGGACCGCAGCGCCAAATTCCTCACGATCATGCTGACCGGTCAGGGCGACATCTCGCTCGCGGTGCAGGCGATGAAGGCCGGAGCGACCGACTTTCTCGAAAAACCCTATGACCCACACCATCTGCTCAACCTGCTGGACGAGGCATTTGCGCGGTTCAGCGAGACGAGCGGCATCGCCCAGCGGCGCGAACAGGCGCGCGAGCGGATCGCCCGCCTGTCCCCGCGCGAGCATGAAGTGCTGATGGGGCTGATCGAGGGACGGCCGAACAAGGTGATCGCCCACCAGCTCGACCTGTCGCCGCGCACGGTGGAAATCTATCGCGCCAACATGATGGAAAAGCTGGACGTCAGCAGCCTGTCAGAGGCGCTTCGCCTTGCTTATGCTGCGGAGGTTGCTGCGCCGGTGTGAAACGGTGCGGGAATGCTTCAAGCGGCCATTCGGCCTTCACCCAAGCCTTCTAGCAACGCGCGGTTGACCTCAATCAGCGCGTCGATCGGCTCCTGGCCCTTCATCACCTCACTCGCATGGCGATTGACCCACAGGGCGATCGAAATGATCGAGGCACGCAGCGCATCTGGAAGCCCGTTGCCCGGCGCGCCACAGGCGCTGGCGAACGTATCCCACATCTCGCGGTTCCAGTGCAGCACGTCCATCAGCTTGCCACCGGTATAGCCCAGGTCGCGCGCCTCCATCAGCGCCGCAGTGACGTCTCGGATCAGGCGTTGTTCGGTGGCGCGGGGAGTTTCGACGAGCGTGCGGGCACGTTGATAGGCGCTAAGCGACATGCGGATTCCTCGTTCGCGTTTACCTCTATCTAGAAGCTTCCAGGCCGCTTCGGTCGCGCCCGCCGCAATGCGTGCGGCAAATACGTAAAAGATGTCAGCCGCGTCCGCCGCCCCTGCCCCCGCCCTATAATCCACGGGAACATCATACACGGCAGGGGACCGCCAACGTCATGATTAACGGCGTCGGATTCATCATCATCATGATCTGCGTCTTCGGCAGCTACATCATGGCCGGCGGCAAGATGGAGGTCATCCTCCACGCGCTGCCCCATGAGATGATGGCGATCGGCGGTGCTTCGCTTGGTGCATTTCTGGTGGCGAACCAGATGTCGGTGGTCAAGGCCGCAGGCAAGGGCATCGGCAAAGCGTTCAAGGGCAGCCGCTGGAAAGACAGCGACTATCGCGATTTGCTGACGCTGATGTTCGGGCTGTTGTCCGCGTTCAAAAAGGGCGGCGCGACCGCGATCGAGCCGCATCTGGACGCGCCCAAGGACAGCCCGATCTTCAGCCGCTACCCGCGACTGATCGCCGACCATCACCTGACCGAGTTCATCTGCGATTATCTGCGCATGATGACGGTGAATTTCGAGGATCCGCACCAGATCGCCGAAGCGATGGAAAACGACATCGAGGCGCATCACCATCACGAGATGCACCCGCAGCACGCGCTGCAGCAAATGGCTGACGGCCTGCCCGCGATCGGCATTGTCGCCGCCGTGCTGGGCGTGATCAAAACTATGGGGTCGATCGACCAGCCGGTCGAGATTCTGGGTGCGATGATCGGCGGCGCGCTGGTCGGCACCTTCCTTGGCGTCCTGCTGTCCTATTGTTTTGTCGGCCCGCTGGCCGCCAAGCTTGCCCAGGTCATCGACGCCGATGGCAAGCCCTTTGTGATCGCCAAGACCGCCATCGTCGCGCACGCCCAAGGTATGCCGACCCAGGTGGCGATCGAAATCGCCCGTCGCGCGACGCCTTCGGACAAGGCGCCGAGCTTCCAGCAACTTGAATCCGCGCTTGAGGAGGCAAAGAGTGACTTCGCAGCCCAACCAGCCTGAACTCGATCCCGCACCCGGCGGGATCGTCGAACTCCCCGCGCATGGCGTCACCGTCACCGCCGAGGAGCTGAGGGTCCGCCTCGTGCTCGCCGCCGATTTCGGGGACGGTGTCGTCGTGGACGCAAGCGCGGTCGAAAGCGTCGGCCAGGCCGTGCTGCAGCTGTTGCTGGCCGCACGTGCCGAAGCCGAAGCGGAAGGCCACCGCTTCCATATCCAGAACCCCAGCCCCGCCTTCCTGGCCAGGATCGAGGCGCTTGGTCTGAGCGACCGATTGGGCCTGAGCCAGACAGAGGAAATGCAATCGTGAGCAAGCTGATTCTTACCGTCGACGATTCCGCCAGCATGAGAATGCTGCTCAAGGCGTCGCTCAGCGCACAGGGGTTCAAGATCGAGGCCGCCAATGACGGTCGCCACGGTCTGGAGCGGATGCAGGAGGTCAAGCCCGACCTGCTCATCACCGACATCAACATGCCCGAAATGGACGGCTTCGAGCTGATCGAAGCAGTGCGCGGCCTGCCCGAATTCCGTGGCACGCCGATCCTGGTGCTCTCGACCGAATTTTCGGACGAGAAGAAGGCGCGCGCCCGCTCGGCCGGTGCCACCGGCTGGATCACCAAGCCGTTCGAGGCCGAAAAGCTGGGGGCGGCGATCCGCCGCGTCTGCCCATGAGCGACGATATGGACGATATCCAGGCGATCTTCTTTGAAGAATGCGCCGAGGGGCTGACCGCCGCCGAACAGGGGCTGTCGGCGATGCAGGCGGGCGATGTGTCCGCCGGCACGATCGCGGCGGTGTTCCGCGCGGTCCACTCGATCAAGGGCGGCGCGGGCGCGTTCGGCCATGTCGCGCTGACCGCCTTTGCGCACAAGTTCGAGAATTTGCTCGACGAAGTCCGCGCCGGTCGCATCGACCCGACTCCGGGCACCGTCGGCGTGATGCTGTCGGCGCTCGACATCCTGTCGGACCATGTCGGCGCGTCGCAAGGCACGGTGCCATTGCCCGATGACGCCGCATCGCTCGCCGCGATCCAGGCGATCCTCGACGGCGAGGCCGCGCCCGCTGTTGCCGCCGCACCCGCGCCGGTCGAAGCGCCGGTCGAGGCCGCGCCCGAGGACGTCGATCCGTTCGGGTTCGAGCCGGTCGCCGTCGCGCTCGATTTTGACTTCGACACGCTGGAGGAAGCCCCGGCAGAACCGGACGCACCTGTCGCCGAAGCCGTGTGGCGCGTCGAGTTTGGCCCGTCGCGCGATGCGATGGCCGCCGGTGCCGAGCCGATCCTGGTGATCCGCGAACTTGAGGATAATGGCGGTCGTGTGGTCGCGGTCGATTGCGACGCGCTGCCCCGGCTGCGCGACCTCGACCCCGAACAGGCCTATCTGCGCTGGACGATCGAGCTGCCCGGCTGGACCGAGGAAGCACGCATCAACGATGCATTCGACTTCGTCGCGCCGGATTCGCATATCGCGGTCACCCGGGTCGAACCGACGGTCGTTGCAGCGGCTCCCGAAGTCGATGCCCGCACCGAGCGGATGGACGATGCGCGCGCGCTGATCGAACAGGTCACCGCCGCAACCACCGCCATGCCGCCGCTGGCCGCCGTGCCCGCCGCGCCCCCGCCCGCCGGGGACTCGGGCTCGCAGACGATCCGCGTCGATCTGGTCAAGCTCGACATGCTGCTCAACCTGGTCGGTGAGCTGGTCATCCGCAACTCGATCCTGTCCGATCGCCTGAGCGCGAAGGATCAGGAGCGCGTCGAACTGCCCGAACTCGCCCGCCTGACGCGCGAGATTCAGGACAATGTGATGAGCCTGCGCGCCCAGCCGATCAAGCAGGCGTTCAGCCGCGTACCGCGCATGTTGCGCGATCTGATGGCCGAGACCGGCAAACAGGTGAACCTGCAGACCCATGGCGAGATGACCGAAGTCGACAAGGGCGTGATCGAGAAGATCGGCGACCCGCTGACCCATCTCATCCGCAACGCGGTCGATCACGGTCTGGAAAGCCCCGAGGATCGCCTGCGCGCCGGCAAGTCGGCTGAGGGCACGATCGTGCTGTCGGCCGAGCAAAAGGGTGCGCGGATCATCGTTACCGTGTCGGACGACGGCAAGGGCATCGACCGCGCCCGCGTCCGTGCCAAGGCGATCGAAAAGGGCATCATTGCCGCCGATGCGGTGCTGACCGACGAGGAAATCGATCAGCTGATCTGCGCGCCTGGGTTCTCGACCGCGGCAACGATCTCGAACATCTCGGGCCGCGGCGTGGGGATGGACGTGGTCCGCTCCAACGTCGAGGCGCTGGGGGGCCGGGTCGAGATCGCATCGGTTCCGGGCAAAGGCACGAGCTTCACTTTGGTGCTGCCGCTGACCCTCGCGATCCTCGACGGCATGGTCGTCCGGCTTGCCGGACAGCGCTTCGTGCTGCCGCTTGCGACCGTGATCGAGGCGATCCGTCCCGAGCCGGGTCAGGTCAGCTCGACCACGCCGGGCAGCGAGGTGATCGAGATTCGCGGAGACTATCTCCCGGTGCGCCGCCTTACCCAGGTCTTCGGGCTCCACGCCAATGAGGACCGTCCGGTTCACGAGAGCCTGGTGATCATCGTCGAAAGCGAGAGCGCCGGTCGCGTCGGCCTGTTGGTCGATACGATCGACGACCGCCGCGAGGTGGTGATCAAGAGCCTTGAGCAGAACCTCCACCCGATCCGCGGTCTGGGCGGCGCCACCATCCTTGGTGACGGTTCGATCGCACTCATCCTCGACGTCGAGGCGCTCGTCGCCCCGGCCGGCCAGACCCGCAACCTCCTGAGAGGAATCGCAGCATGAACGACCAAGAAACCCCCGCCGACGAGATCAAGATCGTCACCTTCACGCTCGGCAGCCGCGCATTCGGCATCGACATGCGCTCGCTGATCGAAATCCGCGAATGGGCCGAACCGACCCCGCTCCCCGGCGTTCCCGGCTACATTCTGGGCGTCACCAATTTGCGCGGCACCGTGGTGCCGGTCATCGGCCTGGCCGAGCGGCTGGGCTGGACCCCGAGCGAGATTCATGCCCGCTCGTGCGTGCTGGTCGTCAACATCGCGGGCAAGCAGGCCGGTTTCCTGGTCGACGAGGTCGATGACATCGTCGCAATTCAGGAAAGCGCAATTCAGGCGGCTCCCGATGTCGAGCTGCAGGAATCGAACGTGATCTCCGGCCTGGTCCAGATCACCGCCCGCGCGCGCGACGGGAGCGAGCCGAGTGCCCAGATGGTGCTGCTGCTCGACCTCGATGCGCTGTCGATCACCCGTCATCTGGACCTGGCCGCCTGATATGAGCACGTCGCTGGCGCCCACGCCGATGAGCCCGCTATTGTCCGACGGTGCACCGCCGCTCGGCGACAGCGAGTTCGCGGCGATCGCGCGGATCATGATGACGCAGGCACGTATCAGCCTGCCATCGACCAAGAAGGTGCTGGTGCATTCGCGCCTGTCGCGCCGCCTGCGCGAGCATGGCCTCACGTCGTTCAAGGACTATATCGCCTTTGCCGAAAAGGATGCGGAGGAGCTGCGGCTGCTGGTGACGGCGCTGACGACCAACCACACGCATTTCTTCCGCGAAAGCCATCATTTCGATCATCTGCGCGACGTGCTGATGCCGAAGCTGAAGAGCGATCCCAGCCGCGCGCCGGTGCGGATGTGGTCGGCCGGCTGCTCGAGCGGCGAGGAAGTCTATACGCTGGCGATGACGCTGCTGGGCACCGACCGCCAACAGGCGGAATGGATGCGCAACCGCGACGTGCGCCTGCTCGCGACCGATATCTCGGAGCCGGTGGTCAACGCCGCAGCCGAGGGCTTCTACGCCGCCGGCGGGGTCGAGGGCGTGCCCGAGGCGTATCGCAAGGCATGGATGGTGCCGGAAGGCAGCGGCTTTCGCATGGCGGAGGCGGCACGGGCGCTGGTGACGGCGCGTCCGCTCAACCTGTTCGGCGAATGGCCGATGCGCCAGCGCTACGACGCAATCTTTTGCCGCAACGTCATGATCTATTTCGACGATACGGCGAAGGCGGAGCTGGAGGCGCGACTGGTCGAGCTGCTCAAGCCCGGCGGCTTCCTCTATATCGGCCATAGCGAGCGGCTGATCGGTCCGGCGGTGTCGCGCATGAAGAGCTGTGGCAACACCATCTATCAGCGCACGGACGGTGCCGCATGAGCCGCGTCCGTGCCCTGATCGTCGATGACAGCGCGTCGATGCGGGCGGCGTTGACGCGCATCCTGTCCGGCGATCCCGAGATCGAGGTCATCGGTGCCGCGCCCGAACCGCACACCGCGCGCGAGATGATCAAGGAACTCAACCCCGATGTGCTGACGCTCGACGTCGAGATGCCGGGAATGGACGGCCTGTCGTTCCTTGAGCGGATCATGCGACTGCGACCGATGCCGGTCGTCATGTGCTCGTCGCTGACGGCCGCAGGCGCTGAGGTGACGATCGAAGCACTGCGCCTCGGCGCGGTTGACTGCATCGCCAAGCCCGCCGGTGGCCCGGCCGAACTCGCGCTGGGTGCCGAGCAGCTGCGTGCAACCGTCAAGGGCGCGGCGCGCTCGCAGGCGCGGCGCGGCTATGCCGCCCCCGCCGCAGCGCGCAAGCCCCCGGCCCCGGCTCCCGGCCAGCCGCCGTTCCGCGATGTCGTCATCGCGATCGGCGCATCGACCGGCGGGGTAGAGGCACTGTTCCACGTTCTGGGCGACCTGCCACCCGATTGCCCACCGGTGCTGGTCGTCCAGCATATGCCGGCGGCGTTCACCGCCAGCTTTGCCGCGCGGCTCGACCGTGGCTGCGCGGTGCGGGTGGTCGAAGCGACCGACGGCGCGCAATTGCAACGCGGCACCGTCTATATCGCGCCCGGTGGCTTGCATCACATGGTGCTCGACGGTGGTACCAGTGGACGCATCAAACTGATCGCCGCCGATCCGGTCAACGGCCACCGCCCGTCGGTGGACATGCTGTTCAATTCGGTCGCCCGCCTCGGCAAGTCTGCGGTTGCCGCGATCCTGACCGGCATGGGCAGCGACGGCGCGAACGGGATGCTGGCAATGCGCCAGGCCGGCGCGCGCACCTTTGGCCAGTCCCGTGAGGACTGCGTCGTGTGGGGGATGCCGCGCGCGGCGCTGCTCGCCGGCGCAGTCGATACCGAAACCAGCCTGTCCGCAATGGCAGGTGCCATCACCGCCGCCGCGCGCGGCAAGTATCAGGAGCGTTAAATGCCCGCCGCGTCAGCTATCCGAGTCATGGTCGTGGACGACCAGACCAGTATGCGCGCGATGATTCGTCGCGCCCTTCAGGATTTTGGGTTCAAGGACATTCGCGACAAGGCGACCGCGCCCGAAGCGCTGTCGTCGATGCGCGTCGATCGCGTCCACCTCATCATCTCAGACTATAACATGCCCGAGATGGACGGCCTTGAGTTCCTCGAGACCGTCCGCAACGACGCGGTCCTCGCCAAGACCGTGTTCATCATGCTCACCGGATCGTCCGACCGTGAAGTCGTGGCGAAGGCGGCGGCATTGGGGGTCAACAACTATCTCGTAAAGCCCTTCGCACCGGCGGCGCTGAAGGAAAAGATCGAGCGCGTGTTCGGCGATCTTTCATGAGCGTCGCGACCGCCAGCAAGATCACGATCATCCAGGGGGAGTTTGCGGTCATCTCCAAGCCGGAGACCGTGATCTCGACCCTGCTCGGATCGTGCATCGCCGTCTGCCTGCACGACGCCCGTGCGCGCATCGGCGGGATGAACCATTTCCTGCTGGGGGAGCCGAGTCCGGATCACAAGGTCAGCCAGTCCGAGCTGCAGCGCTATGGCGTCCATGCGATGGAGCTGCTCATCAACGGCATGATGAAGGCCGGCGCGGAGCGGTCGCAGCTGCGCGCGCACCTCTATGGCGGCGCGAACATCATCGCGGGGCTTGGCGGCATCGGCACCGCCAATGCCGCCTTCGCGGTCCGCTTCCTGCAGACCGAAGGCATCGCCATCGGCCTCAACGACACTGGCGGCACCCAGCCGCGCAAGGTGGAGTTCCGGCCCTATGACGGAAAGATCCGGTGCACCTATGTCGCCGAGCCGCCGCCCGTGACCCTGCCGCCGAAGATGCCTGCCCATGGCGGCGAAATTGATTTGTTCTGAAGGGTTTGAAGATGGAAGACCAGAACTCCGCGATCCCCGCCGGCCACGACCCGCTGATCCGCGCACTGCACGGCGCGGTCGCCGGCGAACTGCGCCATGTGCGCGCGTTGATCGAGGAACTCGCCGAGGCGCTGGTTTCCGACGAGCATTTCGTCACCCGCTATCTCGACAAACTCCAGGCCTTTGACCTGTTGGTCCAGTGCACCGAAGAGAGCGCCGCCGTGCTTGATCGGCTCGCGGCGGGCGCATGTACGCGCAGCGCGATCGCACCGGTGCGCCTCGGCCAGATCCATGAGCGGCTTCAGGCCGCAATCCACGCAGGCCACTGACCATGGCCAGCTACCCACCCAATGCCCGGCCGATCGTCATCCGCAAGGTCAAGAAAATGGTGGGCGGCCATCATGGCGGCGCGTGGAAGGTGGCCTATGCCGACTTCGTGACCGCAATGATGGCGTTCTTCATGCTGCTGTGGCTCATCAGCACCCCTGAAAAGGAGAAGCTGAAGGGCCTTGCCGAGTATTTCTCGCCCGGCCCGCCCATGGTCGGCAGCGCAGGCAATGCCGCTGGCGGCGCGCAGGCCGGGTCGGGTGGGCATGGCCGCGCCAAAAATGCCGATCAGGCGAAAGCGGTCGGCGTGCCCGCCATGGACGCGCAGAGCAACGGCACCGCACGCGGCGGTAGCGCGACGATCCCGGACGCGACCTTGCGCGTGCTGGCCCAGGAGCTGCGCATCTCGCTCGACGCGATCGCCAGCGACGAAAGCGCCCAGCAAAAGATCGAATCCGATGAGGACGGACTGCGTATCACGTTGATGGACAGCGTACGTCAGCCGATGTTCCGCCCCGGCACCGCCCAGCTCAACGACTTTGCCCGTCGCAAGTTTGGCGCGGTCGCCGACAAGCTCGTCCGCTCGGGCGCGCGCCTGACGATTGAGGGGCATACCGACGGCGCGGGCGGTGACAATGAGGCCAATTGGCGGCTGTCGGGCGAGCGCGCGCTGGCCGCCCGGTCGGTGCTGCTTGCCGGCGGGATCACCGCCGACCGCATCGCCGGCGTGATGGCGCGCGGCGCAAGCCAGCCGATTTATCCCGGCGAACCGGGCCGCGCCGAGAACCGCCGCATCACGATCATCGTCAAGGGCGAGGCACCCGCCACACCTGCCGATTCAAGCTTCAAGCTGTGAGCAAAGGACCATGAAGAAGATCCTGTTTCCCATCGTCCTGCTGATCACGGGCGGCGCAATCGGTGCCGGCAGCGGCTATGCGACCAACTTCTTCCTTGGCACCCCCGCCGGGGCGGCGACGGCCAAACCGGAACCGGCGGAGGAAGAGCCGGGCAAGTTCGTAGCCCTGCCCCCGATGACCGCGCCACTGGTGCTCAAGGACGGCAAGCTGTCGGGTTATGCCGTGTTTGAGGTGCAGCTGGAGGTCGACGAGAGCGACGTCGATGCGGTGACCGCTCGCCTTCCCTTTCTTCAGCACGCGATCAACCTGCGTACCTTCAAGGTTCCGCTGGCCGCAGGCGTGGACGGGATGCTGCCCGAACTCGACAATTTCCGGCGCGTGGTGATCGAGGCCGCGCGCGAGGCGATCGGGCCGGGCAAGGTTCGCAAGGTCGCCATTACCAAGGCGGAGCCGGCATGATGTATTCCGACAATCCCGCGTCCTGGGACAATGCGCCGAACGAGATCGACGATCGCCGGAGCAGCGGCGACACACGGCTGGTCACCACCCTGCTGGTCGGGCGGCTGGTGACGCCGCGCGGCGATGTCGTCTGTCGCGTGCGCAACATCTCCGGAAACGGCGCGCGCGTCGAATGCGCGATGCCGCTGTCACGCGACGACAAGGTGCAGCTGGAACTGCGCGGTGCCGAACTGCTCGAAGCCGAAGTCGCCTGGGCGCAGGGTGGCGCGTGCGGGCTGCGCTTCCTGTCGCCGGTTCCGGCGGAGCTGATCCTAAAGCCGACGCCGCAGGAAAAGGGGTGGCACAACCGGCTGCCACGGCTCGAAACCGAATGCGCCGTGCTGGTGACATGCGACGGCCGCCGCCTCGCCGCGACGTTGCGCGACATCAATCAGCGCGGGATGCGGATCGACGGACTCAATCGCAAGCTGACCGCAGGAACGCTGTCCGTGCACATCCCCGAACTTGGCACGATGAGCGCGGCGATCCGCTGGCAGCGTGAAGACGTGGCCGGGCTGCAATTCCTGACCCCGCTGCGCTTCGAGACGCTGTCGGCCTGGCTGGTCAATCCGGCGAGCCGGTTCGGGCGGCGGGACTAGGGGGCTTGGTTCGATGCAATGACAGGCGGAGGATCATGCTGCGCAAGACTGTCTGCGCGACCGTCCAACCACCCCTCGCTGCGTGAGCGATCCTCCTCCCCTGAGTAAACTCAGAGGAGGAACAGACTTACTGCATCCCGAGCGCGGCGCGGTAGGTTTCAAGCAGCGCGTCCTGTTCGTCGAGCTGATGCTTTTCCATCTTCCGCAGCCGGATGATGGTCCGCATGATCTTGGCGTCGAACCCGGTCGCCTTGGCCTCGCCATAGACATCCTTGATGTCGTCGCTGATGCCTTTTTTCTCTTCTTCCAGCCGCTCGATCCGCTCGATCAAAAGGCGCAGCTGCTCGGCCGAAATCGAGTCGCTCATATCCCGCTCCATCCATGGTGAACGGGGGCGTTTAGCGGCTGTGCCGGGGGGTGCAAGGGGGGCGGCGAACACGCGCTGTGGATAGCGCCCGCCGCCCCGCTTGCTTCACCGTTTGCCGAGCTGGCGGCGTTCCATCGAGCCCTTGGGCATGTGCGATGCCGACAGCGTCTCGGCCTGGGCTGCCGGGACGCCTTCGCGCACCAGCACTTCATACAATGCACGTTCGGGCGCGACCGCGATATCGGGCTTCACCCCGACCAGCTCCCAGCCGTCACCGCCCGGGAAATAGCTGCGTCCGAACGGGATAAAGGCAGAGAAGCCACCGGGCAGGCCCAGCGTGCCGCCATAATGGCCTGCGCCGCCGGTGGTGGCCCCGACCAGCGTTCCGCGCCCAGTCCCCTTGAACACCGACGCGAGATGCTCGGCCGCCGATCCGGTGCGACCGGAGGTCAGATAGTAGATCTTCGCCTTGCTCCACGACGAAGCCGGGCTGACCGGGGTCACGCGATGCTCGACGCGGTAATAGTCCTTGGGCGCATCGACCTTGACCAGCGATCGGAAGGGCAGCGGCCCGCCGCGCTCGGCGACCGAGGCGCGGGTGTCCATCACCATCACCGACTGCGGCTTGTCGAAGATGCGCGGGAACAGCACGTCCATCTCCTCAAGCCCGCCGCCGCCATGGGTGCGCGCGTCGATGATGAGGGTCTTTGCCCCGGCATTGGCGTCAAGAAAGGCGGCAAACTCCTTCAGAACCTGCGAATCGCCCATGAAGGCGTTGAAGCGCACGAACGCGATACCCGGCGCGATCAGACCCGCCTGTTCCATCAGCGGCGGGCGTTCGCGCGGCGCGGGTGCCGTGCCGCCACTGGACGGCGCGGGGCGCGGGCCGGTTTCGGGGGCGTGCATACGCAGATGGCCCTCGGGCGCGACCGCCTGAAGGTCCGCAGTCACCTGTCGCGCGAGCGATTCGGCGTCGGCGGGAGTGTCATAGCCACCCGCCGCAAGCTTGGCGCGCAGGGCGGCGGCATAGCGTTTGGCGACATCGGGGAAGACGAAGTTCGCCTCAATCTCATCGGCGAGGTTGGCGATAGCCTCCTTGCCGATCGCAGGGGTAAAGGCGGGCGCGGCGGCAGAGCCCGCTGCAGGTGCGGGTGCCGGTGCCGTCTGGGCCATGGTCAGGGGCGCGAACAGCATCAGGCTGGCCGTCGCGAGAAATCGGGTACGCATTCGAAATAACCTCCTTGGCTTGCCCGAGGTGTTATATCTAGATAACACGCCTTTTGCCGTCGATCATCGCGCGCTATGTGCCGAAAATCGTCATCGGGGAGTGGCTTCGCGCCGGACATGAGCAAGCTCGACGCGTTCGACATTCAATTGCTGAACCTGCTCCAGGCCGATTCGCTGGCGACAGCGGAGGAACTGGCGCGGTCGGTGCCCCTGTCCGCGTCGGCGGTAACGCGGCGGGTGCGGCGACTGCGTGCCGAAGGGTGGATCACATCGGATGTCGCCCTGCTCGCGCCGAGGCTGACCGACAAGCGGCTGCGCGCGCTCGTGCGGGTCCAGGTGCATGACCATGCCGAAGAGCGCGGGATTGCGGCATTGCGCGCATCGCTGGCCGCCGAGAATGCGGTGCAGATGATCCTCGACGTCGCGGGCGCGGACGATCTGGCAGTGCTGATCTGCGCGCGCGACATGGCCGATTACAATGCGCTGGCCGAACGGCTGTTTCAGACCGATCCGGCAGTGCGGCGCTATGAGACGAGCTTCATCAAGCGCGTGCACAAGCAGAGCGCGCTGGTCCCGCTGACGACCGGTGATGTGGAATGAAAGAATGGCCACCCGTTAGGGGGTGGCGCGAGTGACGGGGCTCGAACCCGCGACCTC